>JAEZIA010000382.1 GCA_023416315.1 Actinomycetes bacterium | reverse complement strand
TGCTCGGCGCCGTCGGAATAGTCCGCCGGGCCGGCGGCCAGCAACTCGTCCACCGAGTCCAACTCGTGCAGGGCGAACTCCGGCGACCACTCCGCGCGGGCCCGCACCACGGTCAGGTCGTCACGGTGGCTGATCTGCACGATGCCGGCCGGCACCTGCAGCGTGTGGACCGGGGTCCCACGCTCGGCCAACCACCAGGCGGCGCCCACGGTCGGATGACCGGCGAACGGCAACTCGGTGGCGGGAGTGAAGATGCGCGCATGCGCGGTGGTCGATCCGTCGCCGGGTAGATCGATGAATATCGTTTCGCTGTAACCCAATTCGGTGGCCACGCGTTGGCGCTCGTCGGCGGGCACGGTTGCCGCGTCGACCACACCCAGGGGATTGCCGAAGTTGCCCGTCGCATCGGTGAACACCCGCAGCACTGTCACGTCGATGGTCATGTCCCGACTCTACGACGCCCGCGCGGGGCGGTGGTCAGGTCGCGCTGCGCTCGTCGGTGCCCATCGCGTCGAGCACCGCCACCCTGGTGTCGAGCGTTCCGGTGACCGACCGCTCGGACAGGCCGGTGCGCAACAGTTGCCGCAGCACATCCTGGTCGTAGTCGGCGGGCGCGGTCGAATCGATGAACCGCTCGACGACCTCCACGAAACGGTCGGGATCGTCATGGAACGGGAAGTGGCCGGACCGGCCGAAGATCTCCAACCGGGAACCCGGCATCGCCGCATGCGCCATGCGGGCATGGCTGACCGGGATGACCGCGTCCTGATCGCCCCAAATAAGTTGCACGGGAACAGATTCTGTCAAGTAACAGCGGTCGAGCATGGTCACCACCTGGCCGCGCCAATCCACCACCGAGCGCAGGGTGCGGGTGAACGCCGACGATGCCGTCGGCTCGGGCAGGTCGGTCAGGATGCGCAGCGCGTCGGGCAGATCCCGGCCCAGCCCCGTCGAACCGAACAGTGCGCCCAGGGCGCGGCCGGCGACCTGCAACGCGGGAAGCACCATCGGCAGCCGCAGCAGCGCCAGCGCTTCGCCGCCCATCGGCAGGGAAGCGGCCCGTAGCGCGATGTTGACATCCTTGGTGACGCCACCGGCGCCGATCAGGATCAGCCGCTCCACCAATTGCGGGAACTGGTAGGCGAATTGCATGGCCACACCGCCGCCGAGGGAATGCCCGACGACGGTCACCTTGTCGACGTCGAGGACGCTGAGCAGGTCACGCATCCCGTTGGCGTAGGCCGCCACCGAATAGTCGGCCCTCGGCTTGTCGGACTGGCCGTGCCCGAGCAGGTCCGGTGCGATCACGGTGAACCGCTGAGCAAGCTTGCTGTGCACCGGATGCCACGTCGTCGAGTTGTCACCGATCCCGTGGATCAGCAACAGCGCCGGACCGGACCCGGCAATCCGGAACGCCCGCCGGTAACCGTGGATGGTCCGGAAGTGCAGGGTGGGCGTCACGTCGCGCACCGGTTGCAGATTGGGCTTTCGCTGCGTCATGACCAACCCCGTAATCGGTGCGGTGGGCTCCGGTCAGGTCTCGCCGTTGTCGTTGAAACCGTCTTTGAAGTCCTCGGCGTGCTGGGCCAGGAATCGCTCGAATTCCGCGCCCAATTCCTCACCGCTGGGGAGTTCCTCGTCGCGGGCCAGCAGCGATCGGTTCTCTTGAGCGGCAACGAAAGCATCGTACTGTCGCTCCAGTGCGGTCACCACTTGAGCGACCTCCGGCGAGGCTTCCACCTGCTCGTCGATCTTGGTGCGGACGCCCGCGCCGGCGTCGGTCAACGCACGCAGTGGCACCTGCAGCGAAGTCAGCTTGGCCACCTGTTCCAGCAGCGCCTCGGCGGCCGGGGGGTAGTCGGTCTGGGCCAGGTAGTGCGGCACATGAACGGTGTAGCCGATGACCTCGTGGCCGTGCTGGGCCATCCGGTACTCCAGCAGGTTCGACACGCTGCCGGGTACCTGGACCTCGCCGACCCACGGGGTGAACTCGGTGATCAGGTCGCGGTTGTTGGAATGCGCGGTCATCGTCACCGGCCGGGTGTGCGGTACGGCCATCGGAATCGTGCCCAATCCGATGGTCTGGCGCACTCCGAGCCGCTCGGCCAGCAACCGCACGGCGGTGACGAACCGCTCCCACTTCAGGTCCGGCTCCAGCCCGGCCAGCAGCAGGAACGGCGTGCCGAGGCTGTCGCGCAGGGCGTATAGGTTCAGCTGCGGATCTTCGTAGTCGGTGAAGTGGTCGGACTTGAACGTCATCAGCGGCCGCCGGGACCGGTAGTCGAGCAGCTCGTCGATCGCGAACGAGGCCACGAGCTCCGTGTCGAGCTTGGCCCTGAGGTGGCTGGCGGCCAGGCGGATGGCGTGACCGGCGTCGGAGAACCCCTCGAGCGCGTGAATCATCACCGGTCCGCGGCCGTCCGGCGCGGACAGTTGCGGCGCCGGGAACTCCAGTTCGTACATTCCGGTCTGCTCGGGTTGGTAGTGCTGTCCCTGCTCGTCAGTCATCGTCTCCGCCTCCTCGCGGTGCCCGGGAACGCCGTCGCCCCCTTGTACCGTGACAACCAGTGTCTCTCAGGAGCCACTGGGCCGGCGACGTCGGGCAGTGATTCGGGCGAGCGTTGTGTGCCGCGCCCGTGGTGAACAACGCGGATGGCGTGCCCGCCGTTCCCCGGTGCCGATCATCATCACAGGGCGCCGACCCGCATTTCGGGCATGATCAACCCATGCGGACGGTCGCTGCGGTACTGAACCTGGCAGTGGCCGCGGTGCTGGCGGCCGGCTGCCACTCGCCGGCCGAACCGCGCGCCAAGGCCGCCGAGCCGACCTTCTCGGCGCTGTCGGACATCCATGCCGAGCCGGTGGCGCCCCGGGCTGCCGTCGGCGCGCTGTTCCTCGGCGCCACCGACACTCACACCTGCACCGCCTCGATCGTCCATTCGCCGGGCAAGGACCTGATCTTGACCGCCGCGCACTGTCTGGCCGCCGGCCTGCCCGCGACGTTCGTGCCGGGATTCAACGAGAGCGCCGCTCCCGGCGACGTGTGGACGGTCGGCGCGGTGTACCTCGACCCGCGGTGGATCAGCACCCAGGACCCCAAGGCCGATTACGCGTTCGCCCGGGTCAGCAGGCCCGCGGGCGGGGCCGTCGAAACCGTCGCAGGCCAGGCGCTCACCCTCGGGACGGCCGGGCCCGGCGCGGTCACGGTGATCGGCTACCCGATGGGCGACGGCGGCCCGCCGCTGGGCTGCGACACCGTCGCCCGCGTCGACGACGGCTATCCGACGCTGCGCTGCAACGGCCTGGTCGACGGCACCAGCGGCGGCCCGTGGCTGCGGGCGGCCACGGTGATCGGCGTGACCGGCGGACGCAACGGCGGGGGTTGCGAGGACAGCGTGTCGTATTCGTCGCCGTTCGACGCGGCGACGGCCGCGCTGCTGGCCCGCGCGGAGGCGGGCGGTCCGGGCGACGACGCCCCGCAGTCGTTCGACAGCGAGTGTTGAGGCGCTAGCGGCGGAACTGGTTGAGTGCGCGCAACTTGTTCATCACGTCCAGTGCGGCGACCTTGTAGGCCTCCGAGAACGTCGGATAGTTGAACACGGCGTCGACGAGGTATTCGATGGTCCCGCCGCTGCCCATCACCGCCTGGCCGATGTGCACGAGTTCGGTGGCGGCGGTGCCGAAGATGTGGACGCCCAACAGCCGCAGATCCTCGGTGGAGACCAGAAGCTTGAGCATCCCGTAGGAGTCGCCGGCGATCTGTCCGCGGGCCAGCTCGCGGTAGCGGGAGACGCCGACCTCGTAGGGGATCGCGTCCTTGGTGAGTTCCACCTCGGTGGCGCCGACGTAGGAGACCTCGGGAATCGAGTAGATGCCGATCGGCTGCAGCGCGGTCATGCCCGCCGTCGGCTCGCCGAACGCGTGGTAGGCCGCCAGTCGGCCCTGTTCCATCGACGTGGCGGCCAGGGCGGGGAAGCCGATGACATCGCCGACGGCGTAGATGTGGTCGACTTTGGACTGAAAAGTCTTGTCGTCGACGAAGATCCGGCCGCGGTTGTCGGCCTCCAGGCCGGCGTTGGCCAGATCCAGATGATCGGTCTGACCCTGCCGGCCTGCCGAGTACATCACGGTCTCGGCGGGGATCTGTTTGCCGCTGGCCAACGTGGTGACCGTGCCTGCCGAACCGACGTCGACCGCGGTCACCTCCTCGCCGAACCGGAACGTCACCGCCAGGTCGCGCAGATGGAAGCGCAGGGCTTCGACGATCTCCGGGTCGCAGAAGTCGAGCATCGAGTCGCGCTTCTCGACGACGGTGACCTTGGTGCCCAGTGCGGCGAACATCGACGCGTACTCGATGCCGATGACACCGGCCCCGACGACCACCATCGAACCCGGAATCGTCTTGAGGTCGAGGATGCCGTCGGAGTCCAGCACCCGGTTCTCGTCGAACTCGACGCCGGCCGGCCGCGCGGGCTTGGTGCCGGTGGCGATGATGATGTAGCGGCCGCTGACCCTGATGTGCTCGGCGCGGGTGGGGTCCTCGACCTCGACGGTGTGCTCGTCGATGAACCGGCCGTGCCCGACGTAGAGCTCAACCCCATTGCGCATCAACTGGTTTCGAACGACGTCGACCTCTTTGCGGATCACGTGCTCGGTGCGGGCGAGCAGGTCGGCCGGGGTGATCTTGTCCTTGACCCGATAGCTGGCGCCGTAGAGTTCGCGCTGGCTCATGCCGGTCAGATACAGCACCGCCTCGCGCAGCGTCTTGGACGGGATCGTGCCAGTCTGGACGCAGACCCCGCCGAGCATTTGCCCGCGCTCGATGACGGCCACCGACTTGCCCAGCTTGGCCGCGGCGATCGCCGCCTTCTGCCCGCCGGGTCCCGAGCCGATCACGACGAGGTCGTATTCCAAACTCATGAGGACAAGGTGTACGCCGGTTTGCCGAATCTTGCATGCCGACCACATCAATACGACGTGAACACTCCGGTCGCGGGCCCGCGACCGGCAATCCCCAGATCCACGTTCGTCCACAGGCCCGCGGCTTCCGGGGCGTCGGCGGCGTTGCGGCGTCATCGGTCGTTGGGACCGTCGGGCCATGACCACACACAAACCTGACTACCGTTTCACCCATCCGGGTGCGCTGATCGCCGGGCTGCCGGCCGTGCTGGGCTTCGTGCCGGAGAAATCGCTGGTGCTGGTGTCCCTCGAGGACGGCCAGATGGGCGCCGTCATGCGGGTCGACCTGGCGAACGCCGGTGTCGGCGAGTTGTGCCGGCTGGCCGAGTTGGCCGACGCCTCGGGCGCGGACCGGGTGGTCGCGGTCATCGTCGATGCCGACGGCGCCCCGTGCCCGATGTGCAACCAGGATTACCGCGACATGTGCGGCGTGCTGACCTCCGCGCTGTCCGAGCACGGCATCGAGGTTTACGCCGCCCACGTGGTCGACAAGATCGAGGCCGGCGGCCGCTGGCACTGCGTCGACGGCTGCGGCGCGTCCGGGGTGGTGGACGACCCGATGGCCTCCCCGCTGGCGGCGGCCGCCGTGCTCGACGGGCGGCGGCTCTATCAGCGCCGCTCCGAGCTGCAGTCGGTGGTCGCCGTGGCCGACGAGGCCCGCGCCGCCGCGCTGGCTCCGGTCATCTCGGCGCAGGCGCAGGCCCGCGACGCCGACGTCCGTGCCGACCCCGACGGGTGCGGCCGCCGCGACGTCGAGGCGGCCATCGCGATCAGTACCCGGGTCCGTGCCGGTGCGGAGCTCGACGACACCGAGCTGGCGACGCTGGCCTGCGCGCTGACCGACGTCACCGTGCGGGACACGCTGTACGCGTTGGCCGTCGGGGCGGGCGCTGGCGACGCCGAAGCGTTGTGGGCAGTGCTGGCCCGCACGCTGCCCGACCCGTGGCGCATCGAAGCGCTTGTGCTGCTGGCGTTTTCGGCCTATGTCCGAGGCGACGGACCGCTGGCTGGACTGGCGTTGGAGGCGGCGCTGCGCGGCGACCCCGAGCACCGGATGGCCGACATGCTGGACCGCGCGCTGCAGTCGGGCATGCGGCCCGAGCAGATCCGAGATTTGGCCGGGACCGGGTATCAGCTGGCCAAGCGGTTGGGGGTGCGGCTCCCGCCGCGACGGACGTTCGGCCGACGAGCCGTGTGAGAGGAGGAGCTAGACCTTCTCCACCTTGACGGCGTGTGCCATCTCGTGTGGCAGGTGGACATTCTCGTGACCACCGATCAGGATCGTCACACCGCCGTGCGGGCTGTTCTCCACCTGCACGCGGGCGTTGGGCACCACACCGGCGTCCTTGAGCTGACTGATCAGTTCCACGTCGCCCTGGACGTGTTCGGTGAGTTGGCGGACAACCACGGCGACGGGGGAGCCGGGCGGCAGTTCGGTCAGCCGCACCAGGCCGGCGTCCTCGAACTGGCTCATGTCCAAGCCGAGCAGCGACAGGCCGGGGATCGGGTTACCGAACGGGGACACCGTAGGGTCGTCGAGGACCTGCACCAGGCGCCGCTCGACGTCCTCACTCATCACATGCTCCCAGCGGCAGGCCTCGGCGTGGACCTCTTCCCAGGGCAGGCCGATCACATCCACCAGAAGCCGCTCGGCGAGGCGATGCTTGCGCATCACCGAGACCGCGAGTTCGCGGCCCTTGTCGGTCAATTCGAGGTGCCGGTCGCCGGCCACATGCAGCAGGCCGTCGCGCTCCATGCGGGCGACGGTCTGGCTGACCGTCGGTCCGCTCTGCTCCAGCCGCTCCGCAATGCGTGCGCGCAGCGGGATCACGCCCTCCTCTTCGAGGTCGTAGATCGTCCGGAGATACATCTCGGTGGTATCGACCAGATCGTTCATTGAGGACACCCTTCGTCTGTCCCGAGTCTACTTGGCTAGCTGGGAAAATGGACGTGCAACACCTGCGGCGGACAGCAGCGTGCCCGCCGGCATCGCCGACGGGCACGTTGAGGGTTGGTTCTAGCTGGCGTAGGACCGCAGCCGGTCCGCCCGGTCACCGTTGCGGAGCTTGGCCATCACCTCGCGCTCGATCTGGCGGACCCGCTCGCGGGACAGGCCGAACAGCTTGCCGATCTGGTCGAGGGTGCGCGGCTGGCCGTCGTCGAGGCCGAACCGCAGCCGGATCACCTGCTGCTCACGCTCGTCGAGGGTGGCGAGCACGTGGCGGATGTCGGTATGCAGCAGCTCGGCGATCACCGCGTTCTCCGCCGACATGGCTTCGGCGTCCTCGATGAAGTCGCCCAGCGGGGCTTCCTCGTCGCTGCCGACCGGCATGTCGAGGCTCACCGGGTCGCGGCTGTGCTCGAGCAGATCGTTGATCTTCTCGACCGGAATGCCCGACTCCTCGGCCAGCTCTTCGTCGCTGGCCTCGCGGCCGAGGCTCTGGTGCATCTCACGCTTGATCCGGGCGAGCTTGTTGACCTGCTCCACCAGGTGCACGGGCAGCCGGATGGTGCGGCTCTGGTCGGCCATGCCGCGGGTGATGGCCTGCCGGATCCACCAGGTGGCATAGGTCGAGAACTTGAAACCCTTGGTGTAGTCGAACTTTTCCATCGCACGGATCAGGCCCAGGTTGCCTTCCTGGATGAGATCCAGCAGCGGCATCCCGCGCCCGGTGTAGCGCTTGGCCAGCGAGACCACCAGGCGCAGGTTGGCCTCGAGCAGATGGCTGCGGGCCGCCTGGCCGTCGCGGACGACGATCGCGAGGTCGCGCTTGCGGTTCTCGCTGAGCCGCTTCTTGGTCTCCAGCAGGTGCTGGGCGAACAGCCCCGCCTCGATGCGCTTGGCAAGCTCCACTTCGTCCTCGGCGGTGAGCAGAGCAGTCTTGCCGATGCCGTTCAGATACACGCGCACCAGATCGGCGGCTGGACTTTGAGCGTCCAGATCGCTGTCAATCCGGCTGGTGGTGGCATTTGCCATGGTGGCCTCCTGATCGGCTGCAACTTTCAATCGGTCCAACGTCCGATAGGAGCAAAGAGTTCCCGGAAGGTGACGGCTTCACACCCTCTGAAGTGCGGGGATGCGAAGGAGCCCTGAGAATGTCCTGAGAAACGACCGAGGCGGCGGTCAGTGGGAACCGCGGTCGGCGCCACCGGTCGGATGCGGTTGCGCTGCGGAGATCCCGGCATCGAGTGCGCGGGGGTCCGGGCGCGGGAACAGCTGGGTGCGCCGCGGCCCGTCATTGAAGCGACGGGGCTCTTCGGCACGCCGCGGCGGGCGGTCGTTGGCGATCAGCACCGCTATCCACGGCAGCGGCAGCGCCACCGCGATGATCGCCAGCGAGATCAGCCCGTTGTGCCACACGCCGTAGGCCACCGCGGCCAGGATCAGCGACGGGATGCGAAAAGACATCAGCGTCAAGTACTTGCGAACCCGCTGGCGGTGCTGCTCCTCATAGGGCGTCGCCGCGGCGGTGATGAGCACGGGACGACCCTCGTCGTCGAATCCCAGCTCATGCTTCATAACTCCCACTGTTCCACATTCGGCGCCCGATATGCATGCCGGTTTCTTACGGCTGGCTAACCGGGCACAATGTGTCTATGCAGACCCAGACGATCGAGCGGACCGACACCGACGAACGCGTCGATGACGGCACCGATGACGATGCCCCCAAGGTCTTCCATTACGTCAAGAAGGACAAGATCGCCGAGAGTGCTGTGATGGGCACGCACGTCGTCGCGTTGTGCGGCGAGGTGTTCCCGGTGACGCGCGCCGCCAAGCCCGGCTCGCCGGTCTGCCCGGACTGCAAGCGGGTTTACGAGAACCTCAAGAAGGGCTGACCGGGGCCGCGGTGTCCTGGCTTGCCGGCTCCGCCTCGCCGTCGGTGTCTTTGTCGCTGCGCGACTTCGCCTTGTCCCGCAGCCAGGTACGCACCTGGTCGGCGTGCGGCGCAGGCGCGGGGAATTCCTCTTCGATCGCGGCGTTGAGCTCGGCGCCGATCATGATCGCGAAGCCGAGGAAGAACGCGAACAGCAGGAACGCGATCGGGGTGGCCAGCGCCCCGTACGTGTAGCCGGTGCTGGTGATCCAGGTCAGGTAGAACCGCAGGCCCATCGTCGCGACCACGAAGACCGCGGTGGCCAGCAGCGCGCCCCACACCAGCCGGTGCGTGGGCAGCGGTTTGGGCAGCGACACCCGGTAGAGGATCGTCACCGCGAGGATCAGTGCGACGGCCAGGGTGGGGTAGTAGCCGTAGTGCAGGACGTTGTCCCAGCTGTCCGGGATGTACTCGGAAATCTTGCGGGGGCCGAGCGCCACGAACGGGGCGGCCGCGATCACGAACACCAGCATCACCACGTAGAGCCCCAGCGCGAAGAACCGCTGCCGCACCGGGTGGCGCAGCGGGGTCTGGTCGTGGGCTTCCACCACCGAGTCGACGAAGGCCGAGATGGCCGATGAGCCGGCCCACAGGCTGATCACGAAGCCGAGCGACACCACCTCGCCGCGCGCACCCTGCACGATGTCGTGCACGGTCGGCTCGATGATCTCGCTCACCACGTTCTTGGAGAAGAAGCTGTTGGCGAAGTTGATCAGCTGGTTCTGGATGGCCGGCAGGGTGTCCGGCCCGAACAGCGGCGCCACGTAGGCGAGGCTGCCCAGCATCCCGAGCAGCAGCGGCGGCAGGGACAGCACCGACCAGAACCCGGCCTGGGCCGACTCGGAGAAAATCGAGTCATCCCAGCTCTTGGCCAATGTCCTACGGGAGATCCGCCATATGTGATGGCGCGACGGTTTGGCGGATTGGTCAGTCATGACCTTTCCAGCATTCCTGACGACGGCGGTCCTGCCCAGCGACGCGGCCGTGACGGCGGGTTACGCCTCCGACGGGCTGACTTCGATCACCGCGGCCAGCTCGATCAGCTTGGCCTGGTGCTCGTTGGCGTGGTGCTGGCAGAACAGGAGTTCGGCACCGGAGGGAAGCTTGGCGCGAACCCGCGCCGCTGCCCCGCAGCGGTCACAACGATCAGCCCGGGTCAATTCGGGACTGGTCAGGGTTGCGTTCATGGGCTCCTCCGTAAGGTGCTCAGCGCGTCGGTGACTGGGCGCCACCGTCACGTATCTCTACTGTCTCAGACGTTCTGGGTTCCGGCCTTGTTCCCCGGGTGTTTAACGCTGTGTCGTGTCTCACGCCTTCTGATGTTGCGGGTAGTGCAGTGTGGTCGTATGTACCCGAATCCGGAATTCTTACTCCACCTGTGCGGACAGCGAGACTGGGAAGCCGCCGAGGCCGTCGGCGAACTTTGCCCCGCATCGCTGACCGAATCCGGGTTCATCCACCTGTCGACGCGAGAGCAGGTGCACCTGCCGGCCAACCGGTTATACGCCGGGAGAACCGATTTGGTCCTGCTCCACATCGACCCGCGACGGCTTGACTCACCGCTGCGTTGGGAACCTGGTGTTTCAACGGATCCGGAGTCGATGAGGTTCCCGCATCTCTACGGTCGGTTGCCGACGGCGGCCGTGATGAATATCACGCCGTATGCGCCCGGTCCTGACGGCCGGTTTCAGCCGTTCGACACGTAGGCGTCGGCCTCGATCTCGACCAGCAGGCCGGGCTCGATGAGCGCGGCGACCTCGACCATGGTGGCGGTCGGGCGGATCGTGCCGAAGAACTCGGCGTGGACCGCGCCGACCTCGCGCCACGTGGAGATGTCGGTGACGTAGATCCGGGTGCGAATTACGTCCGATAAGTCGGCACCGGCGTCGGCGAGGGCTTTCTGGATGCGCTGCAACGCATTTCGGGCCTGCTCGGCAACGTCTGCGCCGCTGCCGGTGGTGCCCGAGATCGCGACGTGCGGGCCGACCCGCACCGCTCGCGAGTAGCCGACCAGATCTTCGAATTCGGTTCCCGACGAGACCGTCCTGCGCTGCGCCATGCGGCTCACAATAGGAGCCCGGTCACAGGCCCAGCGATCGGGCGACGGCAGTGGCCACGTCGGCGCGCAGCGTCGAGATCGGCGCGCTGCCGCGGGTGTGGACCGCATTGGACAGCAGGATCACGTAGGTGTCCGAGCCGGGGTCGAGCCAGATCGAGGTGCCGGTGAAGCCGGTATGGCCAAAGCCGCCGACGGGGAAGACCGTGCCGCGGATCGTGGATTGGCCGGTGTTGATGTCCCATCCGAGACCGCGAAGGTTCGGCTCGGCGGTGCGGGGCTGCTGCGGTGACGTCATCAATTCCAGGCTGGCCCGCTGAAGCGGAAAGGCGCTGGGCCGGCCGGCAAGTCGGTCGAGCAGTGCCTGGGCGTACACGCTGACATCCGAGGCGGTCGAGAACACGCCGGCGTGCCCGGCGACGCCGCCCATCCGCCGCGCGGTCGTGTCGTGGACGGTGGCCCGCAGCAACTGGCCGAAGTCGGGGTTGCGGCTCGGGTCGCCCGCGTTGTCCTCGTCCCACGCGGTGGGCGCGATGCGCGGAATAAGGGTGGTATCCCATTGTCCTGCAGTGCATTTCGTCGCGCTGACGGGTGCCCAGTACGCCGCCGCGCCGCGGATCGTGTGCGGACCGCAGACCTTGGCGACGGGCAGATAACGGGTTTCGGTCATGCCCAGCGGGGCGAACACGTGCCGGGCAACGTAGACGTCCTCGGGTTCGCCGGTGAGTTTCTCGATCACCGCGCCGAGCAGGATGAAGTTGATATCGGAGTAGCGGAACCGCTCACCGGGCGCGGACTCCAGCGGTGTGCCCAGCGCCCGACGGAACCCCTCATCCCGGTCGGGGGCGGCCAGCCCCCACGGATCGTGGAGTGCGACATCGCCGGTCTCGCCGGAGGTGTGGGTGAGCAACATGCGCAGCGTCACCTCGGCGCGCTTGGGATCATCCGCAGCGTTGAACGCGGGCAGATAGCGCTGCACGGGATCGTCGAGTCCGAGCCGGCCCTGCTCGTGGAGCTGCATGACCGCGGTGGCGGTGGCGAGCGGCTTGGTCAACGAGGCCAGGTCGAAGATCGTGTCCTCGGTCATCGGCTCGGCGGGAGCCGGCGCTCCGTCGAGACCTCGTTCACCGGCGAGCTTGCGGACCCCGTAGGCCCGGCGGAACACCACCTTGCCGCCGTGCCCGACGACGACCACTGCGCCGGGCAGGCGGTTGGCGGCGACCGCGTCGGTCACGAGCTTGGACACCGCGGGGATGTCGGGAGTGGGCGGGTCAGGCGGGGTCACCGGCGCGTACGTCGGCGGCGTCGGGACGGGTCGGATCACCGCCGCCTGCGGCGCCGGATCGGGGCTGCACGCCGTGGCCAGGATCAGCAGGGCACACCCGGCGGCGCGCGCCAGCCGCGCCCGGCCGCCCGCTCGGGAGACCTGAAAGCGGCTGGGGCACAGCTGAATCGGAGCGACCCTAGTCGAGGTAGTCGCGCAGCACCTGCGACCGGCTGGGGTGCCGCAGCTTGCTCATCGTCTTCGACTCGATCTGGCGGATGCGCTCACGGGTGACCCCGTACACCTGGCCGATCTCGTCGAGGGTTCGCGGCTGACCGTCGGTCAGGCCGAACCGCAGCCGCACCACGCCGGCTTCGCGCTCGGACAGCGTCTCGAGCACCGACTGCAACTGGTCCTGCAGCAGCGTGAAGGAGACGGCATCGACGGCCACCACAGCTTCGCTGTCCTCGATGAAGTCACCGAGCTGGCTATCGCCCTCGTCGCCGATGGTCTGGTCCAGCGAGATCGGCTCACGCGCGTACTGCTGGATCTCCAGCACCTTCTCCGGCGTGATGTCCATTTCCTTGGCCAGCTCTTCGGGAGTGGGCTCGCGGCCCAGGTCCTGAAGGAGCTCGCGCTGGATGCGGCCGAGCTTGTTGATGACCTCGACCATGTGCACGGGGATGCGGATGGTGCGGGCCTGATCGGCCATCGCGCGGGTGATGGCCTGCCGGATCCACCACGTCGCGTACGTGGAGAACTTGTAACCCTTGGTGTAGTCGAACTTCTCCACCGCGCGGATCAGACCGAGGTTGCCTTCCTGGATCAGGTCCAGGAACGCCATGCCGCGGCCGGTGTAGCGCTTGGCCAGCGAGACCACCAGACGCAGGTTGGCTTCCAGCAGATGGTTCTTCGCCCGGTCGCCGTCGCGGCAGATCCACTGCATGTCGCGGCGCTGCTGCACCGGCAGCTTCTCGCCCTTCTCGTTCTTCTCGGCCATCAACTGCGTCGCGTAGAGGCCGGCCTCGATCCGCTTGGCGAGTTCGACCTCCTCCTCGGCGTTCAGCAGCGCGACCTTGCCGATCTGCTTGAGGTAGGCGCGAACCGAGTCGGCCGACGCGGTCAGCTCGGCGTCCTTGCGGGCCTGCCGCAGTGCCTCGGACTCCTCCTCGTCCCAGACGAAGTCGCCCGAGGCCTTGTCCTTCTCGGACGGTTCGGCGATGTCGTCGTCGTCGCCGGCCTCGCCGTCGGCGGCGGGGGTGCCATCGGCCGTGGCGCCGTCCTCGGCGTCGTCATCCGAGGCGTCTTCGGCGTCGTCGTCGGCGACGTCTTCGAGGTCGTCGAGTTCCAGATCGTCGTCGGCTACGTCGAGTTCGGGCTCACCGTCGAGTTCGCCGTCGAGATCCTCCTCGGTACCGGCTTCGGCGTCGGCGGGGGAGGCGTCCTTCTTGGCCCGGCCGCGGGCGGCGGGCGCTTTCTTGGCCGCGGCCTTGGTGGCGCGGGCCTTGGTCGGGGCGGCTACGCCGTCGACGGTCTCGGAATCGCCGGCTTCCGCTGCGGCGGCGCGGGGAGCGGCCTTGGTGGCACGCTTCGCCGGCGCGGAACCGTTGGCGGCAGACTTCGATTGGCTGGCTGCCGGCTTCTTCGCGGGAGTCTTGGTGGCGGTGCGCTTCACCGGCTCTTCGGTTGCCGGGCTTGCTTTGGTCGCTGCCACGTCACCCTTTCGGTCGTGCTGGCTCTCGGTGGGCGTGGGAGCGCCACCGAAAGCGTCGGCTATGAGGACTGTTGGCGTGGATCTCGTAGGGGATTCTCGCCGCTATCCGGTAGGCGGCCGCCATCGACCATTGTAACGACAGTGTGGGCCCCAACCGCGCCGAGCGAGGAAATTTCAGCGTGTGACGTCGGCCTGTGCCGCCATCGCGGCCCCGACGATGCCCGCCTCGTTCTGCAACTCCGCGGCCACGACCGGGGTCCGGTTCTTGAGCAGCGGGATCCACTTGTCGGCCTTGCGGCTGATGCCGCCGCCGGCGATGAACAGGTCAGGCCAGATCGCATTCTCGATGCTGACCAGCACTTTCGTCACTTCTTTGCTCCACCGCTCGTAGCTCCAGCCCTTGCGTTCCTTGACCGAGGAGGCCGCCCGGTGTTCGGCTTCTTTGCCGTCGACCTCGAGGTGGCCAAACTCGGTGTTGGGCAGCAGCTGGCCACCGTGAATCACCGCGGATCCGATTCCGGTGCCGAATGTCAGCAACACGATCACGCCGTCCCGGTTGCGTCCGGCGCCGTGGCGCTGCTCGGCCACCCCGGCGGCGTCGGCGTCGTTGAGCACGACCACCCGCTGGCCGTCGAGCTTGGCGCCGATCACCTCGGCGGCGTTGGTGCCGATCCAGCCCTTGTCGACGTTGGCCGCGGTCTGCACGACGCCGCCCACGACGACGCCGGGGTAGGTGACGCCCAGCGGGCCTTTCCAGTCGAAGTGCCGGACCACTTCGGCGACGGTCGCGGCGACCGCGTCCGGTGTCGAGGGTTGCGGGGTCAGCAGTTTGAAACGCTCGCCGATCAATTTTCCGGTGTCGAGATCGACGATCCCGCCCTTGACGCCACTGCCGCCGACGTCGACTCCGAAGCCACGATTCTGTCCGGGCGTGTCGGGGGATTCGGTGTCGGGCATTGGGCTGCTCCTCGGCGAGGCGGGCGGTCGGCGCCATGCACACACTAGTGGCTGTGCGGCCCTTTGTATCGGTCTCGGGATCTCTGTGCTGCGATGGACAGGTGAGCGACAACCAGGCCGATCAGTTACGGGTGCTGGCCGAGCAGCTGGCCGCCGAAGCCGCCGTGTTCGTCCGCCGCAGGCGGGCCGAGATTTTCGACGGCGAACGCGACACGATCGGTGCCGACGCGGTGCAGACCAAGAGCACGCCGACCGATCCGGTGACGATTGTGGACACCGAAACCGAACTGCTGCTTCGTGATCGGCTCGCCGCGCTGCGCCCTGGTGACGCGATCCTCGGCGAGGAGGGTGGCGGGCCGGCGGCCGGCGGCGACGGCACGGTCTGCTGGGTGATCGACCCGATCGACGGCACGGTCAACTTCATGTATGGCATTCCCGCCTACGGGATTTCGATCGCCGCGCAGATCGACGGTGTGTCGGTGGCGGGTGCGGTGGCCGATGTGGTCGGCGGCGAGGTGTACTCGGCGGCCGCCGGTCTTGGTGCCCAGGTGCGAAGCGGCGCGCAGCTCAGGTCGCTGCGCAGCAGCGCGCTGACCGACCTCTCGATGGCCTTGGTGGGCACCGGCTTCGGCTATGCCCCGCAGCGGCGCGCCGAGCAGGCGGCATTGGTGGCCCGGCTGCTGCCGCGGGTGCGCGACGTGCGCCGGATCGGCTCGGCCTCACTGGACCTGTGCTTTGTCGCCGCGGGTCGCCTCGACGCCCATTACGAGCATGGACTGCACGTCTGGGATTGGGCGGCCGGCGCGCTGATCGCCCGTGAGGCGGGTGCGGTGGTGCGGCTGCCCGAACCCGACGAGGACGGCGGGTTGCTGGTGGCGGCGGCACCGGGGATCGCGGGCTCCCTCACCGACGCACTGGCCGAAATCGGGGGCCTGCGGCCGCTGCGGTAGCTCAGCAGGTGCCGTTGTGGATCTTGCTCAGCAGCGCCGAGTCGGCCGGTTCGGTGGCGTCCGGGCGCAGGCCGGCCAGCACGGCGTCGATGTCGTCGCTGTGCGCCAGCGTGGTGAAGTCGGTACCGATGGACAGATCCACCGAGTCGTCCTTGCGGTCGTCCTGGAAGAGCTCGACGCACGGCGCCACCAGCCACACCGCCGCCGCGCCGGCGCGGCCGGTGGGGCCGAAGCGGATCTGACCCTGGCAGGTCAGCCGGGTGCTGGTGTAGATCGGGTCATTGGCCGCGGTCGGCTGGGCGAAGCCGAGGTCGCGCAGCGCGCCGGCGACCTCACCGGCCTGGCCGCCCTGGCCGCTGGCGTTGAGCACCCGGATCTTGGTGTCGACGAGCTTGGCCGGTGCGACGTCGAGCATCGACGAGTGCGACACCTGCTGGCCGAGGGTGGGGGCGCCGGGCTCGGTGGCCGGTGGCGGCGGGTTGCAGGCCTCGGCCTCGCGCACGTCGACCGGGCGGGTCAGCACGAATCCCCACACGATCGCGGTGGCCACGAACATCACCCCCAGGGCGATCAGTCCGGGCAAGTAGTTGCGTCGACGGAACGGGCGACCGTGCTTGTCGAAGGCCGTGCCCTCCGTGATTTGAGCGACCACGGATGCACTCTAGAGCCCCGGCGCACGGGCCGGCCCAACACGCCCGTGGAGGTGGAAGAATCAGTGTGATGTAAATCACGCCCCACGGATGGGGGATCTGGGCACGAATCGTTTGGCGGATCCGTTCTGCGCTGATACAAAGCCATGCTGAGATTACGAGGGGACACACGATGGCTACCGACTACGACGCCCCACGGCGCACCGAGACCGACGAGGTCTCCGAAGATTCGCTCGAGGAGCTGAAGGCTCGCCGCAATGAGGCGCAGTCTGCTGTGGTCGACGTCGATGAAACGGATTCCGCCGAGAATTTCGAGCTGCCGGGCGCCGACCTGTCCGGCGAGGAACTGTCGGTGCGGGTCGTGCCGAAGCAGGCCGACGAGTTCACCTGCTCGAGCTGCTTTCTGGTGCATCACCGCAGCCGGCTGGCCAGCGACAAGAACGGCGTGATGCTCTGCACGGACTGCGCCGCGTAGCTGCTAGCTTCCGTCCCGCGACCGATGCGGCCGAACGGCCGAGGAGGAGCGGGACAATCAGCTTCTCAGCGCCGAGAGCACCCGCTCCGGGTGCCGCGCGCTGACCAGCCAGTACGGCGTCGGATCGTCCGGGTCGTCGAGGACGACCAAGACCAGCGGGCCCACCCATCCGCGGTGCAGCACGAACGCGGCGGGATCGAGCTGACGGCCCAGCGCCGCCGACTTCGCCGTCTTCGGAATCTCCGCCGAACGGGAGATCACCGACACCGGCAGATGCGCCTGGCCGGCCCACAGTTCGACCTCCGACCCGGAGGTCACCACCCGCACCTCGGTGCGGCTCATCCACAACAGCACCCCGACCGCGACCGCGCCGAGCAGTGTGTAGGGCAGCCACTCCGGCAGGGTGCGGACACCCATGGTGACTTCCTTGGCGATCAAGGCCGCCATTCCCAGGCCGAGCGGCCACCACCACCACGGCACCCACAACCGCTCGCGGTACCGCACGGTTTGCGAGGTCACACGCGAACCAGACACGCGGCCAAGGGTAGTCTTTCCCACCGTGCCGACTCGTCTCGCGGTGGTTCGCCTGGACCGCGATCTTCCGATGCCCAGCCGCGCCCACGACGGCGATGCGGGCGTGGATTTGTTCAGCGCGTCCGACGTCGACCTGGCGCCCGGCGAGCGCGCCCTGGTCGGCACCGGGATCGCCGTGGCGATCCCGCACGGCATGGTTGGTTTGGTCCACCCCCGCTCCGGTTTGGCTGCGCGCGTTGGACTTTCGATCGTCAACAGCCCCGGCACGATCGACGCCGGTTACCGCGGCGAAGTCAAAGTGTCGTTGATCAACCTCGACCCCGCGACGCCGATCACGATCCGGCGTGGCGACCGCATCGCCCAGTTGCTGGTCCAGCGGGTCGAACTTCCAGAGCTGGTCGAGGTGGCCTCGTTCGACGAGGCCGGGCTGGCTGACACCACCCGTGGCGAGGGCGGCTACGGATCCTCCGGCGGACATGCGAGTTTGTGATGGCATTCGGCAGACGTAAGAACGATCCCGATACGGCAGCGGCACCGGAAGCCCCGGTGGTCGAGGAGAACGTCGTCGACGACACCGACGACGTCGACAACGACTACGACGGTGGCCCGTTCGACATCGAGGATTTCGACAACCCCGACGAGGCCGTAGAGGCCCGGCTGGATCTGGGCTCGGTGCTGGTGCCGATGCCGGTGACCGGTCAGGTGCAGGTCGACATGAACGAGGTGGGTGCGCCGACCACGGTGTGGGTGGTCACGCCGCACGGCCGGTTCACGATCGCCGCCTACGCCGCACCGAAATCGCCCGGGTTGTGGCGGGAGGTGGCCAGTGAGCTGGCCGACTCGCTGCGTAAGGACAACGCCCAGGTGTCGATCGAGGACGGCCCGTGGGGCCGCGAGGTCGTCGGCACCGGTGCGGGCGTGGTGCGCTTCATCGGGGTCGACGGCTACCGCTGGATGATCCGCTGTGTGGTCAACGGCGCCCCGGAGGCGATGGCCAACCTGGTCGCCGAGGCGCGAGAAGCCTTGGGCGACACCGTGGTACGGCGCGGCGACACCCCAATGCCGGTGCGCACCCCGCTGCCGGTCCAGTTGCCGGAGCCGATGGTCGAGGAGTTGCGCCGGGCCACCGCCCAGCAGGCTCAGATGGTGGCCGCCCAGCAGGCGCTGGCCGAGCAGCAGGCGCAGGGGCAGCTGCCGACGGAGCGGCGCAGCGCGTCCGGCTCGGCCATGCAGCAGCTGCGCAGCAGCAGCACCGGCGGTTAGTTTTCCGCCTCGATCAGGGCCGCCAGGCACGCCGCACCCAGAATGCGGGGATCCGGTCCGAAGTCGTCGAGGCTGACCGTGCGCAACGCCGCGCGCGGCGCGGCGGCCACCCACTCCAGGGCCACCTCCAGCGGATGGATCGGATCGTCGGTCGCTCCGACCACGCCCATCGGCACGGTGAGCCGTTCCAGCTCGGCGACGGTGGGTGCGACATAACCGGCCGCCTCGTCCATTGCGTTGGGCAACTCCGGCCATTGACCGAGCCAGCTGCGGGACAGCTCGTCGGCCAGCCAGGCGGGGCTGGACGCTTGCATCTGCGCGGTGGTGGCCACCAGGCCGTCGGTGCGCAGCTGGTGTGCGGTGTGCCGCGCGGACAGCGCGGCGGGCGCCGACCCGGCCGCGCCGCTCCACGCCGGCAATGCGGCCAGCACCGCGACCGCGTGCCCGGGGTGGGCCAGCGCCCAAGCCAGCGTGACTGCGGCCCCGATGGACACCCCGCCGACGATGATCGGTCCGCTGCGGGCGGCCTCGTCGAGCGCCTCGAGGTAGCCGGCGACCAGCCGGGCGGGCTGCGGAGCGGGCGTGGCGACCACCGCCCCGACCCCGTGCAGCGGTTCGGCGAACGCCCGGTAGACGTAGTCGTCATCGGAGCCGGTGCCGGGCAGCAGCACGGCCGTGACGCCGCGGAAGGTGATCGTCATCTCATGATCGTGCCCTGTGACGTATCAGCAATGGCCGCTGCGGGTATGCCACGTGGCATCGGGGAACCAACAGGTCTACCGTTGCGTTGGCATTGTGATCCGCTGGAGTATCAGGAGAGGCCATGGCTACGGCCGAAAGTTTCGTCCGACGTCTCACCCGTCGGCTGACGGAAGACCCTGAGCAGCGCGACGTCGAAGTCCTCACTGACGAAGCCGCCAGCACCGGCGCCCAGCGAGCAATCGATTGCCAGCGCGGCCAAGAGGTCACCATGGTGGGCACCTTGCGCAGTGTCGAGGCCAACGCCAAGGGCTGCGCCGGTGGCGTGCGCGCCGAGCTTTTCGACGGCACCGACACCGTGACGCTGGTTTGGTTGGGCCAGCGCCGCATCGCCGGTATCGAATCGGGACGCGCCCTGCGGGTGCGCGGCCGGCTCGGCACCCTGGAGAACGGCACCAAGGCCATCTACAACCCGCACTACGAGATCCAGACTTGAGCCGTCCCGTCGAAGACAGCGATCACACCGACGACTCGACTGCCGAGGACGCTGCGGCGACCTCGGAGAAAACCCCGGCCCAGGCGCTGCTGGCCCAGATGGGCGGCGTCAGCGGGCTGATCTATTCGGCGCTGCCGGTCGCGGTGCTGGTTCCGGTGAACACCGCGTGGGGCCTGATGCCCGCGATCTTCTCGGCGCTCGGCGTCGCCGCGGCGATCCTGGTCTGGCGGCTGGTCCGCCGCGACTCGCTGCAGCCCGCGATCTCGGGCTTCATGGGTGTCGGGATCAGCGCGCTGATCGCCTGGTTCGTCGGCGCCTCGAAAGGCTACTTCCTGCTGGGGATCTGGACATCGCTGATCTGGGCGGCGGTGTTCGCGGTCTCGGTGCTCATCCGCAGGCCGATCGTCGGCTACGCCTGGAGCTGGGTCAACAGTAAGGACCGCGATTGGCGGGGCACCCGCCGCGCGGTGTTCGCCTTCGACATCGCGACGCTGACCTGGGTGGTGGTGTTCGCGTCACGCTTTTTGGTCCAGCGTCACCTCTACGACGCCGACCAGACCGGCTGGCTCGGCGTGGCCAGGATCGCGATGGGCTGGCCGCTGACCGCGGTCGCCGCACTGGTCACCTACCTGGCGATCCGCGCCGCGCAGCGGGCGATCCACGCCGCGCACGCACACCGCCACGACGACGACTGACCCGCGGCCGGCCGCCGTAATCGGGGGTAAGGCAATGATTTTCGACGGGTTCGTGCGACCTAACCGACCGAGGACGACAGGACGGTCTTGCGCAGCTCGTCTTCCACTTCGGGTGCGGCGACGAACAACAACTCGTCGCCGCCTTCGAGCGGCTCGTCGGCTTCCGGCACGATTACCCGCTGACCGCGCAGGATCGTCACCAGCGCGGCGTCGCGCGGCAGGATCAGCTTGCGCACCGGCCGTCCGCCCCAGTGGGTGTCGTCGGGCAGCGTGATCTCGACGAGGTTGGCGTGGCCCTGACGGAACTGCATGAGCCGCACCAGGTCGCCCACCGCGACGGCCTCCTCCACCAGCGAGGCCAGCATCCGCGGTGTGGACACCGCCACGTCCACGCCCCACGAGCTGTCGAAGAGCCACTCGTTGCGCGGATCGTTGACCCGGGCCACCACGCGGGAGACTGCGAACTCCGTCTTGGCCAGCAGAGACAGCACCACATTCGCCTTGTCGTCGCCGGTGGCGGCCACGACGACGTCGAATTCCTGCAGATGTACCGACTCCAGCAGGCTGATCTCGCAGGCGTCCCCGAGCCGCCAGTGCGCGGCCGGGATCGCGTCGACGTCGAGATGTTCGGCGTTGCGCTCGATGAGCGTCACCTCGTGCTCGCTTTCCAGCAGTTCACGGGCGATCGAGCGGCCCACCGCGCCGGCACCGGCGATGGCCACCTTGAGCCGTTTGTCGCCCATCAGCCCCCCTCTCCGAGGTCCGGGCTGGGCGGCAGCGCGGCGATGGCCAGCGCTTCGGCGGCGCGCCCGGATATCGCCGCGATGTACACCTGATCGCCGGCCTGCAGCACCGTCTTGGGCTCGGGCAGGATGCCGGTGCCGAACCGGATCACGAACGCCACCCGTGACCCGGTGGCTTCCTCCAGAGCGGTCAGCCGCTGGCCGACCCAGCCCTCGTGCAGCGCCACCTCGACGACCGCCATCGTGCCGGTCGGGTCACGCCATTTGGTGGTCTCGGTGTCGCGGACCAGCGCGCCCAGGAGTCGGTCGGTGGTCCACGGCACGGTGGCCACCGTCGGGATGCCCAAGCGTTCGTAGACCGCGGCGCGTTTGGCGTCGTAGATCCGGGCGACCACGCGCTGCACACCGAACGTCTCGCGGGCCACCCGCGCCGAGATGATGTTCGAGTTGTCGCCGGAGGATACTGCGGCGAACGCATCGGTCCCCTCGATTCCGGCGCGCAACAGCACTTCTCGGTCGAATCCCATGCCGAGCACCCGCTCGCCGGAGAAGTCCGGCGACAAGCGGTGAAAGGCCGTCGCGTCGCGGTCGATGATCGCCACCTCATGGCCGATCCGGGACAGTGCATCGGCCAGCGAAGCGCCGACGCGGCCGCACCCCATCACCACTACCCGCACCTGGTGTCCTCCCGGCTTTGCAGTGAGCGTATGGGGAACGCTACAGCCAAACCGGCAAGCGCTTACTCTTGGCACTCGTGTCTAAGCTTTCGACCGCCGCCCGTCGGCTGGTCCTGGGGCAGCCCTTCCGCAGCGACAAGCTGAGCCACACGCTGCTGCCCAAGCGCATCGCATTGCCGGTCTTCGCCTCCGACGCCATGTCGTCGGTGGCCTACGCTCCTGAAGAAATCTTCCTGGTGCTGTCGGTGGCGGGCCTGTCGGCGTACACGATGGCGCCGTGGATCGGGGTGGCCGTCGCGGTCGTCATGCTCGTGGTGGTCGCCTCCTACCGGCAGAATGTGCACGCCTACCCGTCCGGTGGCGGCGACTACGAGGTGGTGACGACCAACCTGGGGCCGACGGCCGGGCTGACCGTCGGCAGCGCCCTGCTGGTCGACTATGTGCTGACCGTCGCGGTGTCGATGGCTTCGGCGATGTCGAACATCGGATCGGCGTTCCCGTTCGTCGCCCAGCACAAGGTGGCCTTCGCGGTCGCCGCGATCGTGATCCTCACCGCGGCCAACCTGCGCGGGATCCGGGAGTCGGGCACCGCGTTCGCGATTCCCACCTATGCCTTCATCGTCGGCATGATCATCATGCTGTTCTGGGGCTTCTTTCAGATCTTCGTCCTCGGTGATCATCTGCAGGCCGAGTCGGCCGGCTTCGAGATGCACTCCGAGCACGGCGACATCATGGGCTTCGCGCTGGTGTTCCTTGTGGCCCGGGCATTCTCGTCGGGCTGTGCGGCGCTGACCGGTGTGGAGGCGATCAGCAATGGGGTGCCCGCCTTCCGCAAGCCCAAGTCCAAGAACGCCGCGACCACGCTGCTGATGCTGGGCACGATCTCGGTGGTCCTGTTGATCGGCATCATCGTGCTCGCCGTCGAAACCGGGGTGAAGATCGCCGAACGCCCGGGCGAGCAGCTCATCGGTGCGCCCGCCGGCTACCACCAGAAGACGCTGCTGGCCCAGCTGGCCGACACCGTGTTCGCCGGCTTCCCACTGGGTCTGTGGCTGATCGCCGGGGTCACCGCCCTGATCCTGGTGCTGGCGGCCAACACCGCGTTCAACGGCTTCCCGGTGCTCGGCTCGATCCTGGCCCAGGACCGCTACCTGCCGCGCCAGCTGCACACCCGGGGGGACCGGCTGGCCTTCTCCAACGGCATCCTGTTCTTGGCGCTGGCCGCGATCGCGTTCGTCATCGCGTTCCGCGCCGAAGTCACCGCCCTGATCCAGCTCTACATCGTCGGGGTGTTCGTGTCGTTCACGCTCAGCCAGATCGGCATGGTGCGGCACTGGACGCGGCATCTGCGCACCGAAACCGATCCGCGGGCCCGAAGGCACATGCAGCGCTCGCGGGTGATCAACACCATCGGCTTCATCGCCACCGGCGCAGTGCTGATCGTGGTCCTGGTGACCAAGTTCGCCGCCGGCGCCTGGATCGCAATCCTGGCGATGAGCGCCCTTTTCGTGATGATGAAAGCCATCCACAAGCACTACGACACCGTGGCCCGCGAGCTCGCGGAGCAAGAAGCCGAGCAGGGTGAGGTGATCCTGCCCAGCCGTAACCACGCTGTCGTGCTGGTCTCCAAGCTGCACATGCCGACCCTGCGGGCGCTGTCTTATGCCAGGGCGACGCGCCCCGACGTGCTGGAGGCCATCACGGTCAACGTCGACGACTCCGAGACTCGCCAGCTGGTGCACAAGTGGGAAGACTCCGACATCACCGTCCCCCTGAAAGTCGTTGCCTCCCCGTATCGGGAGGTCACCCGCCCGGTGCTGGACTACGTCAAGCGGATCAGCAAGGAGGCCCCGCGCACGGTGGTGACGGTGTTCATCCCGGAATACGTGGTGGGCCACTGGTGGGAGCAGGTGCTGCACAACCAGAGTGCGCTGCGGCTCAAGGGTCGGCTGCTGTTCATGCCCAATGTCATGGTGACTTCTGTTCCGTGGCAATTGAATTCGTCGGAGCGTCTGCACGAGTTGCAGGCACAGAACGCGCCCGGCGACGTCCGTCGAGGCTTCCTGGAGTGAATCGACAGTGAGCCAGGGGGACCGGGCCGAGCTGGTACTGCACACCGGCGCGGCCGCCAATGGGGGTAGCTGTGTAGCGCGCCACGACGGCCGGGTGGTGTTCGTCCGGTACGCGCTGCCCGGTGAGGTGGTGCGGGCGCGGGTGACCGGAGACCGCGGATCCTATTGGCACGCAGAAGCGCTCGAGATCATCGAACCGTCCCCGGACCGGGTGGCCGCGCTATGCCCGATCGCCGGGGTCGGCGGTGCCGGATGCTGCGATCTGGCGTTCGCGGCCCCCGAAGCGGCACGCGTGCTCAAAGGTCAGGTGGTGGCCAACCAGCTGGCCCGGCTCGGCGACTTCGAGTGGGACGGGGTGGCCGAACCGCTCGGTGACGGCGCGGCCCACGGCTGGCGCACCCGGGTGCGGCTGGATACCACCGCGGCAGGCCGGGCGGGGTTCCACCGGTATCACAGCGCCGAACTCGTCACCGATCTGAACTGTGCGCAGCTGCCCGATGGCATGCTGGACGGTCTTGGAGACGTGGCCTGGTCGCCCGGTGCGCACGTGCACGTCGCCGTCGATGACGACGGACAGCGGCACGTCGTGGAGTCCGGGCCGAGGTCGGGCCGGAAGAACTCGACGCGGGTGGTCGAGGGCAATTACGAAGCGGTGCAACGGGTCGACGGTCGGGTGTGGCATATCCCGGTGACCGCTTTCTGGCAGGCGCACCGCGACGCGGCGCGGACCTACAGCAGGTTGATCGGACAGTGGGCGCGGCTGGAAACCGGGATGACGGCCTGGGATCTCTACGGCGGGGCGGGAGTGTTCGCGGCGGTGCTGGCGCACGCGGTCGGCGAGACCGGCGAGGTGATCACCGTCGACACCTCCCGCGGCTCGTCGCGGGCGGCGCACGCGGCGCTGGCCGACCTGAGCTGCGTGTCGGTCGTCACCGATTCGGTGCGGCGGGCGCTGAGCGCGCACCGCCGCCGCGCCGATGTCGCGGTGCTGGATCCGCCGAGATCCGGCGCCGGCCGGGAGATCATCGACCAACTGGTCGCCGCCGACGTGCCGCGCGTGATCCACATCGGTTGTGAGGCAGCATCATTCGCCCGTGATGTCGGCCTGTACCGCAAGCAGGGCTACACCGTCGAGGAACTGCGGGTGTTCGACTCGTTCCCGCTGACCCATCACGTCGAGTGCGTCGCGATACTCACGCGCTGACACGGGTATGCCACGGCGATGCAGACATTCCTGCCCTTCGCCGATTTCGACTCCTCGGCCCGGGTGCTCGACCCGAAACGGCTCGGCAAGCAACGGGTGGAAGCCATTCAGGTCCTGCGCGCGCTCACCGTGCCCGGATACGGCTGGCGCCACCACCCGGCCGCGGCGATGTGGGCGGGGTACGAAGAGGCGCTGGTGATCTACGGTCTGGACATCTGCGCGGTCTGGTGTGCGACCGGCCGGGTCGACACCTGCGCCGCGACGCTGGCCGCGGACCTGCGCCAGACCACCGGCCTGCGTTCACCGCGTCCGCAGGCCGCGCTTGCCGCGGCGGGGGAGTTGCCGCCCTGGCTGGGTGACGAGGACTTCCACCGCAGCCATCAGTCCGCGCTGCTGCGCAAGGACCCGCTGCATTACGGACCGTACTTTCCCGGTGTGCCCGACGATCTGCCCTACGTGTGGCCGGTGTCGGACCGGCAGCGTCGGGTGCCTATCGGCAGCGTGAGTTCCGTCGCCGACGACTAGAGTGAGTGCCCGGTGAGCCGGGAAGTCTGGTCGGCGTGGTTTTCTCGTGCTCGTCGACAGCTGAGGGGAATTGTGATCGACCGCAAGCCGCTGCTGCCCCGGGCGCTTCTCACGCGGGGTTCCTGGTCAGAAACTTCCCGCATCAGCGAGATCCTGCGCAAGGAAACCGTGGGTGGGGCGGTCCTGCTTGTGGCCGCCGCGGTGGCCCTGATCTGGGCCAACTCGCCGTGGTCGGCGGCCTATCACCGGCTGGTCGGCCTGCATGTCGGCACTGACCGGTTGGGCCTGCACCTGGATCTGACGCTCGGTGGCTGGGCCTCGGACGGGCTGCTGGCGATCTTCTTCTTCGTCGTCGGGCTCGAACTCAAGCGCGAGTTCGTCGCAGGCGATCTGCGCGATCCCGGCCGCGCCGCACTGCCGATCGCCGCCGCCGTCGGCGGCATGGCCGCGCCCGCGCTGATCTTCGTGGCGTTCACGATCCCCGCCGGTGACGGCGCCACCAGTGGCTGGGCCATTCCGACGGCCACCGACATCGCGTTCGCGGTCGCGGTGCTGGCCGTGCTCTCCACCCACCTCCCGGGCGCGCTGCGGACGTTTCTGCTCACCCTCGCCGTCGTCGACGACCTGCTGGCGATCACGGTGATCGCGGTGTTCTACACCGACGACATCAACCTCGTCGCGCTGCTGGCGGCGCTGGTCCCGCTGACGCTATTCGCGGTGCTGGTGCAGCGGCGGGTGCAGTGCTGGTGGCTGCTGATCCCACTGGCCGCGCTCACCTGGGCCTTCGTCCACGAGTCGGGTGTGCATGCAACGGTGGCCGGGGTGCTGCTCGGCTTCACCGTGCCGGTGCTGCGCAGCGCGGCGGCGGGGGGACCGGACGCCGGTCCCGGACTGGCCGAGCATTTCGAGCACCGGCTGCGCCCGGTGTCCGCGGGTTTCGCGGTGCCGGTGTTCGCGTTCTTCGCCGCCGGCGTGACGATCGGCGGCTATGACGGTTTGATAACAGCTCTTCGCGATCCGATTACGCTGGGCATCGTTCTCGGGCTGGTGGTGGGCAAGACCGTCGGGGTGTTCGGCACCACCTGGGTGCTGGCGAAGCTGACCCGCGCCAGCCTGGACTCGGCTTTGCGCTGGATCGACGTGTTCGGCATGTCCATACTGGCCGGGATCGGCTTCACGGTATCCCTGCTGATCGGCGAATTGGCCTACGAGCCGGGCTCCGAACGCCATGACGTGGTGAAGGTCGCGGTGCTCACCGGAAGTTTGCTGGCCGCCTCGCTCGCCGCGGTCGTGTTGCGCCTGCGAAACCGGCATTATCGGCAGGTCTGGGAGCTGGAGAATCGAGACCTGAATCACGATGGTGTGCCCGACATCTACGAGTCTGGACAGGGCTGACTCGCGGCGCGGTGCGTAGACTGGCCCAATGCTTGAACAGGTTCGCGGCCCTGCCGATCTGCAACACCTGTCCCAGGCGCAGCTGACCGATCTGGCTGGAGAGATTCGCCAGTTCCTGATCCACAAGGTCGCTGCCACGGGGGGTCACCTCGGGCCCAACCTCGGTGTCGTGGAGCTGACGCTGGCGCTGCACCGGGTCTTCGACTCGCCGCATGACCCTATCCTCTTCGACACGGGGCATCAGGCCTACGTCCACAAGATGCTCACCGGCCGCGCCGCCGACTTCGACACGCTGCGCAAGCGCGACGGCCTGTCGGGCTATCCGTCGCGGGCTGAGAGCGAGCACGACTGGGTCGAATCCAGCCATGCCTCGGCCGCGCTGTCCTACGCCGACGGCCTGGCGAAGGCCTTCGAACTGACCGGCCACCGCAACCGCCACGTCGTCGCCGTCGTCGGCGACGGCGCGCTGACCGGTGGCATGTGCTGGGAGGCGCTGAACAACATCGCCGCGGCGCGGCGGCCCGTGGTGATCGTCGTTAACGACAATGGCCGCTCCTATGCCCCGACCATCGGCGGATTCGCCGACCACCTGGCCGCCCTGCGGCTGCAGCCCGGCTACGAGCGGTTCCTTGAGCGCGGACGCAGCGCGGTGCGCGGCGTGCCGGTCATCGGCGAGGCCTGCTATCAGGCCATGCACAGTGTCAAGGCCGGCATCAAGGACGCGCTGTCGCCGCAGGTGATGTTCACCGACCTCGGCCTGAAGTACGTCGGGCCGATCGACGGCCACGACGAGCACGCGGTCGAGAACGCGCTGCGGCACGCCCGCGGCTTCAACGCCCCGGTGATCGTGCACGTCGTCACCCGCAAGGGCATGGGCTATGCCCCGGCCGAGAACGACGAGGCCGAGCAGATGCACTCCTGCGGGGTGATCGACCCCGACACCGGTCTGGCCACCACGTCCGCCGCCCCGGGCTGGACCTCGGTGTTCTCCGAGGCGCTGATCTCCTATGCCGGCAAGCGGCGCGACATCGTCGCGATCACCGCGGCGATGCCGGGCCCGACCGGGCTGTCGGCGTTCGGCGAGCGATTCCCCGACCGGCTGTTCGACGTCGGCATCGCCGAACAGCACGCGATGACCTCGGCCGCCGGGCTGGCGATGGGCGGCCTGCATCCGGTCGTGGCGATCTACTCGACGTTCCTCAACCGCGCGTTCGACCAGCTGATGATGGACGTCGCGCTGCACAAGCTTCCGGTCACCATGGTGCTCGACCGGGCCGGGATCACCGGTAACGACGGCGCCAGCCACAACGGCATGTGGGACCTGTCGATCCTCGGCATCGTTCCCGGGATCCGGGTGGCCGCACCCCGCGACGGCGCCCGCCTGCGCGAGGAGCTCGGCGAGGCGCTCGACGTCGACGACGGGCCGACGGCCATCCGCTTCCCCAAAGGTGAAGTGGGCGAAGACATTCCCGCGCTCGAGCGAGTCTCCGGTCTGGACATCCTGGCCCGCCCTGCCGACGGCATGAGCAACGACGTCCTGCTCGTCGCGGTGGGCTCGTTCGCGGCGATGGCGCTCAAAGTCGCCCAGCGGCTCCGTAATCAGGGCATCGGCGTGACCGTCGTCGACCCGCGCTGGGTGATCCCGGTGCCCGATGGGATTGCGCCGCTTGCCAACTCACACAAGCTGGTGGTCACGATCGAGGACAACGGCCTGCGCGGCGGTATCGGTGCCGCGGTGTCGGCGGCCCTGCGCGCTGCCGAGATCGACGTGCCCTGCCGCGATCTCGGTGTGCCGCAACACTTCCTAGACCATGCCGGCCGCGGCGAGGTGCTCGAGAGCATCGGCCTGACCGAGCAGAACATCGCCCGTCAGGTCACCGGCTGGGTGGCCGCGCTGGGCGCGCTCGACGTCACGGTCTCCGACTCCGCCGATTCGGCCGACAAGAGCTAAGGCTCAAGACTCCTCGGCCCGCGGCGCCAGCGCCTCGGCCAACACCGGCACCACCAGCGTGCGCTGCCACTGCCTGGCCCCGCCGTCGCGCAGGAAGCTGTCGACGGCGCCCTGGGCGTCGGCGCTGTCCTGCCAGTCCCAGCACAGCCGGCGAACGAGTTCGGGGGAGACCAAGTTCTCGGTCGGTACGTGCACCCGCTCGGACAGCTCGGCGAGCCTCGCCCGGGCGGCGTCGAGCCGGGCGGCGGCCTCCGGTTTCCGTTTGGCCCAGCGCACCGCGGGCGGGGGGCCGTTCTGCGGCTCGGAGCTGTCGGGCGGTTCGGGGTTGGTGCGGGCGGACTCCAGCGCGGCCAGCCACACGTGGGCGCTGCGGCGTTGCTTGTGGCCGCCGAAGATCGGCAGCTTGGTCAGGTCCTCCGGGGTTTTCGGGTCGGCCACCGCGGCGGCGACGATCGCCGAGTCGGGCAGGATCCGGCCCGGTGCGATGTCGCGGCGGCGGGCGATCTGATCGCGCACGGTCCACAGCTCGCGGACCGCGGCCAGCGCGCGCCGGTCGCGGACCTTGTGGATGCCGGAGGTCCGCCGCCAGCGGTCCCGGCGGGTCGGTGTCGCGTCGGCGCTGCGCAGGTATTCGAATTCTTCTGCGGCCCAAGCGCTTTTGTCCTGGGCGGCCAGCACATCGGAGATCGCCTCGCGCAGCGCGATGAGCACTTCGACGTCCAGCGCCGCGTAGTTCAGCCACGCGTCGGGCAACGGCCGTTTGGACCAGTCCGCCGCCCCGTGCCCCTTGGCCAGACCCAGCCCGAGCAGGCGCTGCACCATGGCCGCGAGGTTCACCCGCTCGAAGCCGGCCAGCCGGCCGGCCAGTTCGGTGTCGTACAGCGCGGGCGGCCGCATACCGACCTCGGCCAGGCAGGGCAGGTCCTGGTCGGCGGCGTGCAGGATCCATTCGTCCTCGGCGAGCACCTCGGCGACCGGTCGCAGCACGTCGATGGGGCTGTTGCCGTGGTTGACCGGGTCGATCAGCACGGTGCCCGCCCCGGCGCGGCGGATCTGGATCAGATAGGCGCGGTTGGAGTAGCGGAACCCGGAGGCCCGCTCGGCGTCGACGGCGAACGGACCGGTGCCCTTCGCCAGCTGGTCGGCTGCCCGGGCGATCTCGTCGACGCTGACCGACAGCGGTGGCACGCCGTCGGCGGGGCACAGCAGCGGGGTGGCCTCGGGGGCGTCACCGGTGTCGTCGGCGGGGGCATCGGACACCGTGGTGGCGGCGTCATCATCGAGTGTCATATCAGGCGCGCGAGCGTGATCCCAGGTCTGTCACTCCGACCGGCGGCAGGCCCGCGGCGTGCTCGAGCACCTCGCAGAAGGCCTGGACGTGGGTGTCGAGTGCCATGGTGGTGGCCGTCCACGACGCGCGCAGCTCCAACTGGTGGGCGCGCGGCGGGCCGGAGATGTCGCCGTAGCGCACCGAGGTGGTGGCGGTGACGGTGCCGCCCAGGGCGGTGACCGGGTCGGCGCGGGTTTCCAGGGCGTCGACCAGCCAGCTCCAGGCCACTTCGGGCAGTAGCGGGTCGACGGCTTCGCTGGAGTCCAGGTCGGCCTGGATGTAGGCGACCAGGCGCATGGTGCCGTCCCAGGCCTCCGAGCCGTCGGGGTCGTGCAGCAGGATCAGCCGGCCGAACGCGTCGCCCTCGGAGCGTTCGGGGACGACCTCTGTTTCGGCGTGCTTGACCTCCGCGCCCAGCGCATAGCTGTACGGCGCGAGACGTTGAGGTGGGCGAATCGGACCGAGCTCGATCTCCGGCCGTACCTCGGCGGTGTTCATCGCCGCCACCGCCTCGCGGAAAAGCGCCGGTTCCGCAG
>JAEZIA010000373.1 GCA_023416315.1 Actinomycetes bacterium | reverse complement strand
GCAACTACCAACGCGGCGACAAAACCACCCGGACCTACCGCACCCGCGAACCCAAACCACCATCATGAGTGTCAGCGATGTCCCGCGACATAAGTGTCAGCGATGTCCCGAGACACCACAGTTCGCTGAGCGGCGGTTAACGCGCCGAAATCGCTTGGCGGACGAGGGTGAGGACGCGCTCGGGATACTCGGTCAGGTCCAGCCAGGTGAAGCGCAGTACCTGATAGCCCGCGAGGACCAAGGCGTTCTGTTTCCGTCGGCCTCGCTCGAACGTTTCGGCATCGGTGTGGAAGGCGAACCCATCGACCTCGATCACCACCTTTGCGGCGCGGAACAAAACGTCGGCCTCATAACCGAGCACCTTCTGGTTCGCTTTCCATCCGGCGATGCGGGATCCGTGCAGTAGCCGCGTGAACAGTCGCTCGGCCTGCGACTTCGTGCCGTCGTCGGCCGCCTGCAGGAGCCGCCGCGCTCGGGGCGAGCCGTATCTCCCCTTGTTGCGGAGCTGGGCTGCCCACAGTTGACGGAGTTCGGTGTGGCACCGCAGCGCCTCATCCATCAGTTTGGGCCCGCCACCGCGGCGTACCGCGGCCTCGATCGCGGTGAGCGCAACGGCGGTGACACGCAGTCCGCGGTGCTCGACGATGTCGAGGGGCGAGAGGTCGCGTCGCCGCACGCGCGATCCCGTGTGGCGACGGCCGTGGCTGTTCCGAGGCACCGTCACTTCGACGATGTCGGGCGCGAACCGGGTGAGTTCGAGCCACCACGCTGCCGCCAGACCGCTCGCGCAGGCGGACTGCCCGTGCCCCCACACCGCCGCCCGCACGCGAGCGGCGTCGGTGAACTCGCGATCATCGACGAAAAGACGCCGGCCGAACACCGCCGCCAGCGTCCCGCGCGGACACGCCGCGAACGGTTCCGCTTAGGACGACTGGCAGATCTTCCACTGGTTGTCGCGGAACTGCAGGTCAAAACTGCGGGTGGACCGCGTCGATGGATCGAACGCCATGAACGAGGTGACGTTGGCCTCGGCGTGGTCGCCGTTGACGACGATCTCGTCGATGCTGGCCACGACCGGGTACTGCCGCGCCGCGGCCACCCGCGCATGAGTGTCCGACCACGCCGCATCGTCGTAGCGAACGTAGCTGTCCCGGGTCTGCCCGCAGGTGATACCCCGCAGCGCCGCCAGGTCACCGTTCTGCACGGCGGTGTCGAAATTCTGGATGGCCGTGCGGACCAGGTCCTCCTGCGACACCTTCTCCGAGTCGCCGCGGGTGAGCAGCACGGTGACCAGGATCGCCACCGCCGCCAGCGCCGCGATCACGGCGATCACCGCGAGGACCAGCCCCCAGCTGCGCCTGCGGGTCGCCGCGGGGCGCGGCGGGATGGCCTGGGGCCCGGTTCGCGGCGGGCCAGACGCCGCGAACACCTCGGTCGGCGTCGAGAAGATCTCGGTCTCCGGATCGGGTTCGCGGTGGATGATCTGGGTGGACCCCGCATCGAATCCCGGTGCGGTGAAACGACGTTCCGGCGGCGAATCGGTGGCCTCGAAGACCTCGGTGGCGGGGTCGGTTTCTCCAGACGGCGGCTCGCCGCCGGCGGGGGCGACGGGTTCGGTCACGTCATCGCGGTCGGGCCCGGATGGGTTCGACATGGGGTGCTGCCGTCCTCCTGAAGTGCTGGTGCTTCTGACCCTAACCGTTGGGTGTGACCGTCTGCTGGCGGTGGCACCGGCACAATAGGGCAATGACATCGTTTGGTGACCTTCTGGGACCTGAGCCCGTGCTGCTGCCCGGTGACGTCGAGGCCGAAGCCGAGTTGTTGGCGGGGGAGAAGCCGGCGATCGTCGCCGCCGCTCATCCGTCGGCGTCGGTGGCATGGGCCACCCTGGCCGAGGAGGCCCTGGCCGACGACAAGGCCGTCACCGCGTACGCCTACGCCAGGACTGGCTACCACCGCGGACTGGACCAGTTGCGGCGCAACGGCTGGAAGGGTTTCGGCCCGGTGCCCTATCGCCACGAGCCCAACCGCGGTTTCCTGCGCTGTGTGGCGGCGCTGGCCCGGGCCGCCGACGCGATCGGCGAGACCGACGAGTTTGCCCGGTGCCTGGACCTGCTCGACGACTGCGACCCGGCGGCCCGCGCGGAGTTCGGGTTGGCCTAGTGGCCCAGCGCCTGGCATAGCTCGGTGAGTTCGTCGGCCAGAAACGGCGGCGGATCGCCCAGCTCGGCCGGCGCGGCGCCGGTGCGCACCGCGGCGGCGAGCCCCGCGAGGGCCTCGACGTGCGGCTGGGCAGGCCTGCCAGCGAACAGCGACCGGCCGACATCCGCGCCGTCGGCGCGGTGCTCGATGGTCCAGCACGCCGCGATCGCCTGGTAGGCCAGCTGCTCGGTGGCCGCCACCACGGGCAGCAGCTGTTCGGCGACTGCTTTCTGTCGGGCCGATCCCATGCGGGCGGCCTCGTCGGATTCCCTCAGCGCGATCGCCGCCAGCTGCAGATCGCGCCGCGCCGACCGGGCGGCCAGCCCGGTGGTGTCGCCGGCGGCGATGTGCGGCAGCACTTCCGCGGCCGCTTCGAGCGTGTGCGCGATCGCATCGGTCAGTCGGGCGCCCTCCTGTCGACCCGCCGCCAGCAGGTAGACCGCCACCCCGATCGTGCATCCGATCAGGGTGTCGGTGCCGCGGGCCAGCAGCAGGTGGCCGATGTCCACGGGATGTGTGCCCGAGGAGATGGTCAATGCCGCGGTTGTGATGAAAACTGTTGCCAGAGCATAGTTTCGAACGACAAGCAGTTCGATGACGAATTGCAGGCACGCCAGGAGTGCCACCAGTGCGAGGTCGTGCGGATGCAGCGAGAGGATCAGCCCGGCCAGGCCGAGGCCGACCCAGGTGCCCAGCAGCCGTTCGGCGCCGCGGCGGACCGTGCGGCTGCGGTCGAAGCCCTGATGCAGCACCAGCACCGCGGCCGCCATCGCCCAGAACGCGTGGTCGACGCCCAGCAGCATCGCCACCGCGCCGGCCAGCGGGACGCCGATCGCGATGCGCGCCATGATGTGCCGGACGTGCGAGCCGGGCCGCACAGCGCGGCGCAGCGTGGTGACCACCGGCGGGCTGCCCAGCGGAATGCGGTCGGCCTGCCGGGTCGCGACGGTATCCGGTGCCAGCTCCAGCGTGCCCAGTCGGCGAGCGGTGTCGGCCGTCTCCGGCGCCGGGCCGGTGCCCGCCGCCGCGTCGGCCACCGCCGTCGTGAACAGCACGTGCAGCGCATGGTTGGTGGCGCGCAGCCGGTGCAGGACGCTGGCCGGTCGCGCCGGAAGCGGCTGATAGTTCACCAGCACGCTCCACGACCGGTGCAGAGCCGCGGCCGCGCGGTGGCGGGCGGCGCGGTCCTGCGGCGAGTCGGCCGCCTCGATGTACCCGGCGACGGCTTCAGCGGCGGCCGCGAC
>JAEZIA010000292.1 GCA_023416315.1 Actinomycetes bacterium | reverse complement strand
CTGCCATATTACGTATCTTGTGCGATTGTCGAAAAAGTGTAACAGTGATGTCATGTCGGATACGCATGTCGTCACCAACCAGGTCCCGCCGTTGGTGGACCACAACCCGGCGAGCGCACCGGTTCTGATCGAGGCGCTGATCCGCGAGGGCGGCCGGTGGGGCGTCGATGAAGTCACCGAACTCGGCGCGCTGTCCGGCAGCGCCCAGGCCCAGCGGTGGGGTGAACTGGCCGATCGCAATCAGCCGATCCTGCACACCCACGACCGCTACGGCTACCGGGTCGACGAGATCGAGTACGACCCCGCCTATCACGAGCTCATGCGGACGGCGATCGCCCACGGTCTGCACGCCGCCCCGTGGGCCGACGACCGCCCCGGCGCCCATGTCGTCCGGGCGGCCAAGATGGGAGTGTGGACACCCGAGCCCGGACACGTCTGCCCGATCTCGATGACCTACGCCGTCGTTCCGGCGTTGCGGCACAACCCCGACCTGGCCAAGATCTATGAACCACTGCTGGCCAGCCGCCACTACGACCCCGAACTGAAGGTGCCCGCCACCAAGGTGGGCATCACCGCCGGGATGTCGATGACCGAGAAGCAGGGCGGGTCCGACGTCCGCGCCGGCACCACTGCTGCGGTCCCCAACGGCGACGGCAGCTACACCCTCACCGGGCATAAGTGGTTCACCTCCGCGGCGATGAGCGACATCTTCCTGGTGCTGGCGCAGGCGCCCGGTGGGTTGAGCTGCTTCATGCTGCCGCGCGTGCTGCCCGACGGCACCCGCAACCGAATGTTCTTGCAGCGCTTGAAGGACAAGCTCGGTAACCACGCGAATGCCTCCAGTGAGGTCGAGTACGACGGGGCCATCGCGTGGTTGGTCGGCGAAGAGGGTCGCGGCGTGCCAACGATCATCGAGATGGTCAACCTCACCCGGCTGGATTGCACGCTCGGCAGTGCCACCAGCATGCGTTCCGGTCTGACCCGGGCGGTCCATCATGCCCAGCACCGCAAGGCATTCGGCGCCTATCTGATCGACCAGCCGCTGATGCGCAACGTGATCGCCGACCTGGCGGTGGAGGCCGAGGCGGCCACGATCGTCGCGATGCGGATGGCCGGTGCCACCGACGCCGTGGTTCGCGGTGATGAGCGGGAGTCGTTGCTGCGCCGCATCGGCCTGGCCGCCGCCAAGTACTGGGTGTGCAAGCGCGCCACCCCGCACGCCGCCGAGGCGATGGAATGCCTGGGCGGCAACGGCTACGCCGAAGAGTCCGGCATGCCTCGGCTCTACCGGGAGGCGCCGCTGATGGGCATCTGGGAAGGCTCGGGCAACGTCAGCGCGCTGGACACGTTGCGCGCCATGGCCACTCGGCCGGAGTGCGTAGAGGTGCTCTTCGCGGAACTGGCGACCACCGCCGGTCAGGACGCTCGGCTCGACGCCCACATTGCCGGCTTGCGTTGCGAGCTAGGGAATTTCGAGGGCATCGAGTACCGCGCCCGCAAGATCGCCGAGGACATCACGGTGGCACTGCAGGGCTCACTACTGGTCCGCCACGGCCACCCCGCCGTCACCGAGGCGTTCCTCGCCACCCGCGTGGGCGGCACCTGGGGTGGGGCGTTCGGCACGCTACCGGCCGGGCTCGACCTCGCGCCGATCATCGAGCGCTGCCTGGTGAAGGGATGACCGATCTCAAGACGATGACCTACGAGGTCACCGATCGGGTCGCCCGCATCACCTTCAATCGGCCGGAAAAGGGCAACGCCATCGTCGCGGACACTCCGCTGGAACTGGCCGCCCTGGTCGAGCGGGCCGACCTCGACCCCAACGTGCATGTGATCCTGGTGTCGGGCCGTGGTGACGGCTTCTGTGCCGGTTTCGATCTCGGTGCCTACGCCGACGGCTCGTCATCGGCCGGCGGTGGCGACCGCCAGGGCACCGTGCTCGACGGCAGGACGCAGGCGATCAACCACAAGGCCGACCGGCCCTGGGATCCGATGATCGACTATCAGATGATGAGCCGGTTCGTGCGCGGCTTCGCCAGCCTGATGCACGCCGACAAACCGACCGTGGTCAAGATCCACGGCTATTGCGTGGCCGGGGGCACCGACATCGCACTGCACGCCGATCAGGTGATCGCCGCCGCCGATGCCAAGATCGGTTATCCCCCCACCCGGGTGTGGGGAGTTCCCGCCGCAGGCCTGTGGGCGCACCGGCTTGGTGATCAGCGCGCCAAACGTCTTCTGCTGACCGGGGATTGCATCACCGGGGCGCAGGCCGCCGAGTGGGGGCTGGCCGTCGAGGCGCCGGACCCCGCCGACCTCGACGAGCGCACGGAACGGCTCGTCGAGCGCATCGCCGCGGTACCGGTCAACCAGCTGATCATGGTCAAGCTGGCGATGAACACCGCGCTGTATCAGCAGGGCGTGGCGACCAGTCGAATGGTCAGCACGGTGTTCGACGGCATCGCCCGCCACACGCCGGAAGGGCACGCGTTCGTCGCCGACGCACGGGAGCACGGGTTCCGCGAGGCGGTCCGCCACCGCGACGAGCCCTTCGGTGACCACGGGCGTCGCGCCTCGGGAGTGTGAGCGTGCCGCAGTCGTTTGCGAAGATGACCGCCCGCTCGGTGGTGCTCAGTGTCCTGCTCGGCGCCCACCCGGCCTGGGCCACCTCAGCCGAATTACTGCGGCTGACATCGGATTTCGGTATCCGTGAGCAGACCCTGCGGGTGGCGCTGACCCGGATGGTGACCGCCGGTGATCTGGTGCGTTCCGATGACGGTTACCGGCTGTCCGACCGGCTGCTGACGCGCCAGCGGCGCCAGGACGACGCGCTGTATCCGCGCACCCGCGACTGGAACGGCGACTGGGTCACGCTGGTGATCACCGCGGTCGGCATGGACGCCCGGGCTCGTGCCGCGCTGCGAAACGGTTTGCAGATGAAGCGCTTCGGTGAGATCAGGGAAGGGGTGTGGTTGCGTCCGGACAATCTCGACGACGAGTTGCCCGCCGAGATCGCCGAACGGGTGCGGGTGCTGCAGTCCCGTGACGGCAACCCCGCCGAACTGACCGCACAGCTGTGGGACCTGCCAGACTGGGCGACCAACGGCCAACGGCTGCTGGCCGAAATGGCTGCTGCGCACGACATTCCGGCCCGGTTTCGCGCGGCCGCCGCGATCGTGCGGCACCTACTCACCGATCCGGTCCTGCCCACCGAGCTGCTGCCGGCCGGCTGGCCAGGTGCCGAACTCCGGCAGGCCTATGAGGACTTCGCCGCCGAACTGGTCGCGCGGCGAGACGAGGGACGACTGGTGGAGGCGAGATGAGCAATGATCCCGTGAGGGTTGAGCGCAATGGCGCGGTGACAACGGTCATCATCGACCGCCCACACGCCCGCAACGCCGTGAACGGCCCCACCGCGATGGCGCTGTTTGACGCGTTCGAGGAGTTCGACCGCGACGAGTCGGCGTCGGTGGCCGTGCTCTGGGGTGACAACGGAACCTTCTGCGCCGGTGCCGATCTCAAGGCCATCGGCACACCCGACACCAACCCCACCCACCGACCGCGGACTGGGTCTGATGTCGCCGGCCCAGCGGCTCCAGGACCCATGGGCCCCACCCGCATGCAGCTCTCCAAACCCGTGATCGCCGCCGTCAGCGGCTACGCCGTCGCAGGCGGTCTGGAACTGGCGTTGTGGTGCGACCTGCGGGTGGCCGAAGAAGACGCGGTGTTCGGGGTGTTCTGCCGACGCTGGGGTGTGCCGTTGATCGACGGTGGCACGGTGCGCCTGCCGCGGCTCATCGGACACAGCCGGGCAATGGACCTGATCCTCACCGGGCGCGCCGTCGCCGCCGAGGAGGCGCTGGCCATCGGGCTGGCCAACCGGGTGGTGCCCACCGGGCAGGCGCGCCAGGCCGCCGAGGAATTGGCCGCCGAGCTCGCGCAGTTGCCGCAGGGTTGCCTGCGCTCGGACCGCCAGTCGGCACTGAACCAGTGGGGCCATTCCGAAGCCGACGCCATGGATTTCGAGTTCGGGAGCCTGTCGAGGGTGGCAGCCGAGTCCCTGGCCGGGGCACAGCGGTTCGCCCAAGGTGCCGGCAGGCACGGGCAGAGGGCTTGACTCAGCTCTTGTTGAGGGTGTTACCCGAGCCGAGGTTGTTCACCTTCGGGTCGCCCTTATAGGTGATCGTGTTGTTCAGCCCGACGACCGAGAGTTCCTTATCAATGGTGTCGAAGGTGATCTTGTTGTCCGCGCCGCCGATATTCACCGACGCGCAGGTCCCCTTCACGGTCAGCGTGTTGTTCGAGCCGCCGACGTTGAGCGACTTGCCGTCGGCGCAGTCGATCTCCGCGGTGGTGCCGAACGAGCCGTAATTGATCGTGTTGCCCACCTCGACCTGTGCCCCCGACTCGCCGGCGGTCGCCGTCGGAGAGGGGGAGTCCGTGCTGTTCGATCCGCAGCCCGCCAGGGCGATGGCGGCGACAACGCCGATCCCGGCGATCAGAGTGGGGGAGTGCATCGGCATTCGTCCTTCGCGCTTCTGGGCCGGAACGCGGTCGATCCGGTTCGTCACGACGTTATCGGCGATCACCGTGTTCGACGACCCGTCACCGACATGCTTCTCTTTCGACCCAACCCGAGTTGGAGCCTACGTGGCAGGCCGTTGGTCAACTAGAGTTCTTCGTCGATCCATTGTTGAAGGGCTTGTCATGACATCTACTCCGGAACCGGAGACCGCGGGCGGTCGTTCGCGCGCTGGTACCCGGTCGTCAGGGGCGAGGTCTGCCAAGCTCAGCCGCGAAGTCATCGTCAATGCCGCGTTGACCTTCCTGGACCGGGAGGGCTGGGACGGGCTGACCATCAACGCGCTGGCCACCCAGCTCGGTACCAAGGGCCCGTCGCTGTACAACCACGTGCACAGCCTGGAAGACCTGCGCCGCACGGTCCGCATGCACGTCATCGACGACATCCTGCAGATGCTGTCGACGGTCGGTCAGGGCCGCACCCGCGACGACGCGGTGACGGCGATGGCCAGTGCCTACCGCAGCTACGCGCACCACCACCCGGGCCGCTACTCGGCGTTCACCCGCATGCCGCTCGGCGGCGACGACCCCGAGTTCACCGCCGCGTCGCACGCCGCAGCGGCCCCGGTCATCGAGGTGCTGGCGTCCTACGGCCTGGACGGCGACGACGCGTTCTACGCCTCGCTGGAGTTCTGGGCGGCGCTGCACGGCTTCGTTTTATTGGAGATGACCGGCGTGATGGACATGGTCGATACCGACCTGGTGTTCTCCGACATGGTCCTGCGGCTCGCCGCCGGCATGGCGCACCGCAACGGGGCGAGTAACTAACGCCCCGACTCGGCCGTCCGTCGACGGGCTATCCGGAACCGGCGCCGCCATTCCCGCGTTGACCTGCAGTAAGGCCCCGTGCACCGAGTTTGGAGGGGCGTGCCCAGCCTGGTATCGTAGAAGCTCGTGCCTGGCCGAAAGGGGCGCTTGCGGGGACGCATGCGCGCACGCCGGGCCAATTCGCATGTCCAGTATGCATCGGATTGAGCCGGTGCGCAGTGTGTGCGACACGCCCGGCAGCGGGGTACGCGGCGGGGCGAAAACCGCAGTACAGAGACTTGAA
>JAEZIA010000259.1 GCA_023416315.1 Actinomycetes bacterium | reverse complement strand
TGGACTACGTCCGGGCGATGTCGATCCGGGTCCTCGAGGAGACCGGCCTGCTGCCGCACCTGAACCCGGGCGTGATGAGCTGGGCCGAGCTCTCGCGGCTCAAGCCGGTCGCGCCGTCCATGGGCATGATGCTCGAAACCACCTCGCGGCGGCTGTTCGAAACCAAGGGCGAGGCCCACTACGGCAGTCCCGACAAGGATCCCGAGGTGCGGCTGCGCACGCTGACCGATGCGGGCCGGCTGTCGATCCCGTTCACCACCGGGCTGCTGGTGGGCATCGGCGAGAACCTTGCCGAGCGGGCCGACACGCTGCACGCAATCCGCAAGCTGCACAAGGAATTCGGGCACATCCAGGAAGTGATCGTGCAGAATTTCCGGGCCAAGGACCACACCGCCATGGCCGGTGCGCCCGACACCGCGTTCGACGACTTCGTCGCGACCGTCGCCACCGCCCGGCTGGTGCTGGGGCCCGGGATGCGGATCCAGGCGCCGCCGAACCTGGTGTCGCGCGCGGAGTGCCTGGCGCTGTTGGGCGCGGGTGTCGACGACTGGGGCGGGGTGTCGCCGCTGACGCCGGACCACGTCAACCCCGAGCGGCCGTGGCCCGCGCTCGACGAACTGGCCGCGGTGACCGCCGAGGGCGGATTCGACCTGGTGCAGCGGCTGACCGCCCAGCCGCGTTACGTCCAGGCCGGCGCGGCCTGGATCGACCCGCGGGTCGGCGGCCATGTCGCGGCGCTGGCCGACCCGGACACCGGGTTCGCACGGGACGTCAACCCGGTCGGGCGGCCGTGGCAGGAACCCGACGAGGCCAGTGAGTCGCTCGGGCGCACCGATCTGCACACCGCGATCGACGCCGAGGGCAGGCGCACCGAGACCCGCAGCGATCTCGGCAGCGCGTTCGGCGACTGGGAATCCATCCGCGATCAGGTCGAACGACTGGCGGCGCGGGCGCCTGAGCGCATCGACACCGATGTGGTGGCCGCCCTGCGCTCGGCCGAACGCGATCCCGGCGGCTGCACCGACGACGAATACCTGGCGTTGGCGACCGCGGACGGCCCGGCCCTGGAAGCCGTTACCGCCCTTGCTGATTCGCTGCGCCGCGAGGCGGTCGGTGACGATGTGACGTTCGTGGTGAACCGGAACATCAACTTCACCAACATCTGCTACACCGGGTGCCGATTTTGCGCGTTCGCCCAGCGCAAGGGCGACGCCGACGCGTTCTCGCTGTCCACGCAGGAGGTCGCCGACCGGGCGTGGGAAGCGCACGTCGCCGGGGCGACCGAGGTCTGCATGCAGGGTGGCATCGACCCGGAACTTCCGGTCACCGGATACGCCGACCTGGTCCGCGCGGTCAAGGCGCGGGTGCCGTCGATGCATGTGCACGCGTTCTCGCCGATGGAGATCGCCAACGGAGTGACCAAGAGTGGCTTGAGCATTCGGGAATGGCTGACCGGGCTGCGGGAGGCGGGGCTGGACACCATCCCCGGCACGGCCGCGGAGATCCTCGACGACGAGGTGCGCTGGGTGCTCACCAAGGGCAAGTTGCCGACGTCGATGTGGATCGAAATCGTCACCACCGCCCACGAAGTGGGCCTGCGGTCCAGCTCGACGATGATGTACGGGCACGTCGACACCCCGCGGCACTGGGTCGGGCACCTCAACGTGCTCCGCGATATCCAGGACCGTACCGGCGGGTTCACCGAGTTCGTGCCGCTGCCGTTCGTGCACCAGTCCTCACCGCTCTACCTGGCCGGCGCGTCGCGCCCGGGACCGACCCATCGGGACAATCGCGCGGTGCACGCGTTGGCGCGAATCATGTTGCACGGCAGGATTTCCCAGATTCAGACCAGCTGGGTCAAGCTCGGCGTCGAGCGCACCCAGGTGATGCTGAATGGTGGGGCGAACGATCTGGGCGGCACGCTGATGGAGGAGACCATCTCGCGGATGGCCGGTTCCGAACACGGATCGGCCAAGACGGTCGCCGAACTGGTGGCGATCGCCGAGGGTATCGGCCGGCCGGCCCGCCAGCGCACCACCACCTACGCCGATCGTGCGGCCTGAGGCCTAGAGTCTCTGCGCCTTGAGCCAGCTCAGCGCGACATCGGCGACTTCCGGCCAGCCATGGTCGACGGTCAGCGAATGTCCCTTGCCGTCGAACTCGTGAAACTCGGTGATGGCAGGCGATTTCGCGTAGCGCTTGTAGGCGCCCCGTACGCTGACCAGCGGAACCGTGTGGTCCTTGGTGCCCGCGGTGATCAGCAGCGGTCCGCGCCCGGGGTTCGCGGTGTCGACCTTCGCGGCGGAGTTCGGGACGAAGTTCGCCGTCCCCACTTCGAACAGCGGCTTGCCCGGTGACGGGATCGCCCACTGTTCCCACAGGGCATCGGATTCCGCCTCGGTCAAGGCGTTGCCGAACCCGTAGCGCCACTGCGCGCGGGTCAATCCTTTGGCGCGCCCGCGATTGAGCGGATTGCCCAGCACCGGGAACGCCGAGCGCAATTGAGCGAACGGCAACGCCCGGACCCCCTGCATGGGCGCCGGGTCGATCGCCACCGCAGCGGCGACCACGTCCTGGGCCAGCAACTTCTGGGCGATCAGGCCGCCGAATGAGTGCCCGATCGCGATCGGCGGGGCGGGGAACTGATGGCTGATCGCCGCGAAGTGGTCGGTGATCTGGCTGAGGCTGAATCCCGCTTGTGCGTGAGCGTTTTCGCGGGTTTCGGCAATCGATTCGGCTTCGCCGGGCCAGCGCGGCGCGATGGCCCGGTAGCCTTCGTCGGCGAAGCGCTCGATCCAGGGTTGCCAGGAAGTGTGCGCAACCCACAGTCCGTGGATGAAGACGACGTCAGTCATGAGCGGGAACGTTACGGCGGCGCTCTTGACCACAAGTGGACGACCAGTGAAGACCGCGCGGGTCAGCCGGCCGCGGCGTCGCGCAGTGAGTTGCAGAACTGCCTACTCAGAAACTCCTTCGCCCGCTCCTCGGGCCAGCCGAGCACACTGACGGTGAAGTGAAAACCGTTCTGCGGGCCGTAGTGATACAGCGTGATGTCGGCGAAATCCTCGTCGGTGAATGTGTCCGGGAACGTTCCGAGGGTGCGGACCTTGCGGGCAATTTCGTACAACGCGCCGCGATGCCTCAGGGTGGCCTGGCCCAGCGACTCTGTCGCGGCTTGATCGTGGGTGGCGGTGGCCAGCACGAGTTGCACGATGTCGTCGTAGCGGCGCCAGAACTGTAGGTACGAATCGGAGAGCACCGCGACCACCTCATCGAGGGAGGTGCAGTCCGCGACGAGGTCGAGGGTGCCCTGCACCAGATCCGACGTGGTCCAGCTGTCCATCAGGGTACGCAGCAGACCCTGTTTGCCCCCGCACTGTTGATACACGGTTCCGGCGGACACTCGGCTGGCTGCGGCGATCTCGTTGATGGTGGTGGCGAAATAACCGCGCTCGGCGAAGAGGGTTCGGGCCGAAGCCACCACGGCTTCGCGGGTCTGTTCGGCGTATTCGTCGCGCCGGGAACGAGGGCGACCCGATGGGTGATCGGTCATGCAAACCCGGGTCGTGACGTCATATCAGTGCCCATCCTATCAGTGCGAACACGCCCTCACTTCACCGATGGTCAATGCATTGTCTCGATACCACATTGACTGTAGCATCACTACAGTGAATCGAAGGCCGGTACAACATCACGATGTGATCGCGGCCTGACTCCCATGCGCGTCCGACCGTCAGAGGTGAACGAAATGGTTTGGACCGCAGACACTTCGGCGCCCGCCAGCGACGACCAGACGCTGCGGCTACAGATCCTGGGTCCGCTGCGGATCTGGCGCGGCGGCGTCGAGCTGGACCCCGGCCCCCGCCAGCAGCTGTGTCTGCTGGCGGTGCTGCTGGCCCGGGCCGGCGAACCGGTGAGCACCCACGAACTGATCGACCTGATATGGGGCGAACACGCGCCGGACAGCGCGCTCAACGTCATCCACAAGTACGTCGGTGCCCTGCGGCGGGTCTTCGAACCGCAGGTCGCGGCGCGCAGTTCGGGGACGTACCTGTTCCGGCGCGGCAACGGCTACATGTTCACGCCGGGACCCGCGGTTCTGGACGTGGTGGAGTTCCAGGATCTCGTCGACGGCGCGAAGCGGGCGCTTGCCGACGATCGACCCGAGGTGGCGTTGCAGCACTACGAACGGGCGCTGGCATTGTGGAAGGGGTCCGCGGGTGACGGCCTGGACTACGCGCGCTCGGCGGCCGCGGTGTTCGTCGAACTCGATGCCCGATTCTTCGACGTGTGTGTGGCCGCCGCCGAATTGGCGATATCGCTAGCGGTGCCGCAGCGCATGGTCGCGCCGCTGCGGGTTGCCGCGGCGATGGCGCCGTTGAACGAACCTGTGCACGCCGCGCTGATTTCGGTATTGGGTGCGGCAGGCCAACAAGCCGAGGCGCTCAACCTGTTTCGCCTCACCCGGGAGCGGCTCGCCGATGAACTCGGCATCGACCCGGGCCAGGCTCTGCAACGTGCCCATCAGCGGGTCCTGAGTCGGCAACCCGCTCCCGAGCCGGTGACCGTCTCGCTCCCGCCGTCGTTCGTCGGGCGAAGCCGGGAATCCGCGGCGGTCGGTGAATCGGTGGGCGCCGCGGTCGCGGGCGGCATCGGGCTGGTGCTAGTGGCGGGTGAGCCGGGGATCGGCAAGACCAGGCTGCTGGAGGAGGCCGCCGCCACCGCGTCCCGGCGCGGTGCCCTGGTCGCGTGGGGGCACAGCCCGCCGTCCGCGGGTACGCCCGCCATGTGGCCGTGGGTACACGCGATCGGGGCGGTGCTGCGGGCCCGTCCCGCCG
>JAEZIA010000211.1 GCA_023416315.1 Actinomycetes bacterium | reverse complement strand
CGTGGCCACGGGACTGGTTCATCACACAGTCGAGGATGGCGGTGCGGTCTTCGAGGTACTGCACCCGCTCCTGCAGCTGTTTGAGTTCGTCGGCGTTGGTCACGGCGGTCCTTCCGGTCATGTCGATACTGCTGTACGTCTGTATAGCACATGATCGCGCACGGACAGGCGCCATCGCCGTCCGCAGTCCGCGGCGGCTCACATACTGGTTCGGCCGGTACCGCTACCCCAGTGCGGACTCAATGTTGGTGAACGGGGCGAAGCTGCCGTCGAGCGCCTCGAGGTGTCCGATTGTGCGGCCGGTGACCGTGTTCGCGTCGACCAGGGCCAATTCGACTGCCGCCTTTGCGAACTCGTCTTCCGGCGACACGCTCGCGAACTCGCTGCGGTAGTACGACAGGCCCGGGGTGGGAATGGGCCGCGATGGCGCCAGCGCGTTGACGGCGATGTTGTGCCGTTGCAAATCGTAAGCCGCACACCAGGTCAGGTGCTCCAGCGCGGCCTTGGACCCACCGTAGCCGGGCAGCACCCCACCGGTGAAGTTCTGGTAGGGCCCGTCACCCGGGACCCGGGAGGCCACCGACGTCACGTTGATGATCGAACCGACGCCAGCGGCGAACATGTCCAGGCAGACCAGCTGGATCAGCTCGTACGAGGCGAACACGCTGATCTCGAAATGCCTGCGGTACGCGTTGGGCGGGACCGTCAGAAAGCCGGGCCAATCGGCATTGGCCGTTGCCGGGGCACCCTTGGGTTTGGCCGCCTTGGGTGCGGCGTCGGGCTTGGGTGGGCGGCCCGGGGCGGTGAACGCGGCGTTGTTGACCAAGATCGTGATCGGGCCCAGCGCGGCCCGGGCCTCGTCGACCAGGCGCGGCAGGTCGGCGCGGTCGAGTAGGTCGGCGGCGATCGCGACGGCCCGGCCGCCCGCGGCCTCGATGGCGCCGACGGTCTCGCCGATCGTGCCCGGCAGCCGCTCGTCCCACTGCTGCTCGGTGCGGGCCACCACCGCGACCGCGGCGCCGTCAGCGGCCAACGCCAGCGCTGTCGCGCGGCCGAGCCCGCGGCTGGCGCCGGTGACGATCGCGGTTCGGCCGGCCAGTCGTCCGGTCATTGCACTCCTTGCGGTCTAGAGGGCTACCCCGTGGACGAGGATCGCCGCGGTCCGGTCGATCCAGTTCGCATCCAGTACGCCGTCGGGGCTCAACAACAATCGCATCATCGTCGCACCACCGATCAGTTCGATCAGGCGTTCCGGGTCGACGTCGGCGTGGACCTCACGGCAATGCACCGCCTCCACGAGGCGATCCCGAACCGCGGCGAACAGATCAGTGAACCGGGCCATCACCCGGGCGTTGAGGTCGGCGTCGGCGCTCATGTCGGCGATCAGCCCGGGCAACGCGGCGCGCACCACCGGGCTGGTGAAGACGTCACGGGTGGCCTCGAGCATGGCGCGCACGTCGGCCGCGATATCACCGGCGGGCGTCGCCAACGCGGTGGGCGCGACCGGAAATGCCGCCTCGTGCACCAATTCGGCCTTGCTGGACCAGCGGCGGTACAGCGCGGTCTTCGTCGTTCCGGCCCGTTCGGCGACGGCGGCCAAAGTCAGATTCGGATAACCGATCTCGACAAGCAGCTCCGCCGTCGCGCGCAGTATGGCAGCGTCGATACGCGGATCGCGGGGCCGTCCCGGGACCGCGGTCTTGTCAAGCGAAGACGGGTCTGCTTTCATAACGCTACCCACCGTATCGTAATTGGGTTGGAGAGGACAAAGGTGACCAACCAACCGTCTGTAGAAACCGACCTCGATCGGTTGCAGCGTTCGGGTCGTGACGTCAGCACCGTGCCCGCGCTGCTCTCGGAATGGCTGGCGACCGTCATGCCCGGCGGTGTGAAGCCGGAGGTGACCGTCGAAAGCGGCATCGATTCCAACGGCATGTCGTCGGAGACGATTATCCTGACCGGTCGCTGGGTGCAGGACGGCGAGCCGGTCGAACAGAAGTGGGTGGCCCGGGTGGCGCCCACCGAGGAAGACGTTCCGGTGTTCATCACCTACCGGATGGACCACCAGTTCGAGGTCATCCGGCTGGTCGAGGAACTCACCGATGTGCCGGTGCCGAAGGTGCGCTGGATCGATACCAGCGGCACGGTTCTCGGTGCCCCGTTCTTCCTGATGGATCACGTCGAGGGCATCGTCCCGCCGGACGTCATGCCGTATACCTTCGGCGGCAACTGGTTCGCCGACGCGCCGGCCGAACGGCAACGCGCGCTGCAGGACGCGACCGTCGAGGTCCTGGCCAAGCTGCACTCGATTCCCGACGCCGCAACCACGTTCGGCTTCCTCGCCGAGGGGGTGCCCGCCGGTGACACGCCGCTGCGCCGCCAACTGAACTGGCTCACCGGCTGGTACGAGTTCGCGGTGCCCGACATCGGCCGCTCGCCGCTGGTCGAGGCCGGGCTGAAATGGCTGGAAGACAACTTCCCCCACGACGTCGCAGCGGGGGAAACCGTTCTGGCGTGGGGTGATTCGCGGGTCGGCAACGTGCTGTACCAAGACTTCCGCCCCGTCGCCGTGCTGGACTGGGAGATGGCGACCCTGGGGCCCCGCGAGCTGGATGTCGCATGGATCATCTTCGCGCACATGGTCTTCCAGGAACTGGCCGGTCTGGCCGGCATGCCGGGCCTGCCGGACGTGATGCGCGAGGACGACGTTCGCGCCACCTATCAGACGCTGACCGGCGTCGAACTCGGCGACCTGCGCTGGTTCTACGTGTATTCCGGGGTGATCTGGTGCTGCGTGTTCATGCGCACCGGCGCGCGGCGCGTGCACTTCGACGAGATCGAAAAGCCAGAGGACGTCGAGTCGATGTTTTACCACGCCGGGCTGCTGCGCAGGCTGATTGAGGAGCCGGCGGGCAGGAGCGAAGCGACACGGGAAAGCCAGGAGGCCTAAATGCTCGGACCGCTTGACGAATACCCGGTTCACCAGGCGCCGCTGCCGATCGCCTGGCCGAACT
>JAEZIA010000168.1 GCA_023416315.1 Actinomycetes bacterium | reverse complement strand
CCAGCGCCAGTGTGGTGCGGTCCCAGCCGTCGATGTAGGACGACAACCCGACGCGGTCGTAGGCCGCCGTCGGCTCCTCGCAGAGCACCACCACCCGCCAGGTTCCGTCGCGGTCCCGATCACGCAGTGCCTCGACGAACCGGTGGCCAACCATGCCGTGGCCGACAACCACGACGGTCCGGATCGCGGCGCTCATGCGACGGCCGCCGCACCGTCGACCGCGGGCGCGTCGATCGCGGTGGCCCGCTTCGGGGTTCGCACATACGCCGCCCAGGTGATCGCCGCGCAGAGCACGTAGAAGCCGAGGAACACCCAGAACGCCATCGTCGCGGACTTCGCGGGCGACAGGTAGGACGCCCGCAGCGCGATGTTGACGCCGACGCCGCCGAGCGCCCCGATCGCACCGGCGATCCCGATCAGCGCGCCGGACATCCGCAGCGACCAGGCGCTGCGCTCGGCAGAACTGAGGTGGTCCAGGCCGCGGGACTTGGCCTCGAAGATCGACGGGATCATCTTGTAGGTGGATCCATTTCCCATGCCCGACAGGATGAACAGGGCGATGAATCCGGCGATGAACGCGGCCATCGTTCCGCCGGACGCGGGTCCTGCTGCCGCGTCGTCGATCTCACCGGCGGCGACCAGCCAGGCTGCGGCGGCGATCATCGCGCCGAAGGTGTAGAGCGTGACCTTGCCGCCGCCGAAGCGGTCGGACAGCCAACCGCCGAGGGGCCGGGACACCGAACCGAGGACCGGGCCCAAGAACGCGATCTGCGCGGCGTGCAGCGAGGCCTGGGCGGTCATCGCCGGGGTGACGGGTCCACCGTGCGCGAGCCCGGCCAGGAAGTTGATCTGCAGCACTTGACCGAAGGCGAAGCCGAACCCGATGAACGAGCCGAAGGTGCCGATGTAGAACAGCGAGATCAGCCACGAATCACGGTGTGCCAGAACCTCGATCATCGAGCGCGCATCGGTGCGCTGATTGGTGAGGTTGTTCATGAACAGTGCGGCGCCCACCGCGGCCAGCGCAACCAGGACCAGGTACACCGCGCAGACCAGATGCGGCGACCGGTTGCCGACGGTTGCGATCACCAGCAGACCGATGATCTGGATGACGGCGACGCCGATGTTTCCGCCACCGGCGTTCAGCCCGAGCGCCCAGCCCTTGTACCGCTGGGGATAGAAGGCGTTGATGTTGGCCATCGACGAGGCGAAGTTGCCGCCGCCCAGCCCGGCGAAGCCGGCCACGACCAGGAAGGTGGTGTACGAGGTGCCCGGGTGGGCCATGAAATACAGCGTCAGTACCGTCGGCACCAGCAGCGCCAGCGCCGAGATGATCGTCCAGTTGCGTCCGCCGAAGCGCGCGACCGCGAACGTGTAGGGGATGCGCAGGATCGCGCCCACCAACGTGGGAACCGCCACCAGGAAGAACTTCCCCGCGGCGTCGATGTGGTAGACGTTCTGCGGCATGAACAGCACCATCACCGACCAGATGGACCACACCGAGAAGCCGACGTGTTCGGCGAAGATCGACCAGATCAGGTTGCGGCGAGCGATTTTCGCGCCGCCGTTGTTCCAGGCTTCGACGTCCTCGGCATCCCAGTCGTCGATGTCGTAGCCCGTGCGGGTGGAAGAAGTCTGCATGCGTTCACGGTAGGAATTCTTTGTTGCGTCAACGCTCCCCGCCGTGATCCTCATGTCACAACCTCCTCACTTTGCCGATCGGAGCGCGGTGAGGTCAGTACACGTCGCGCAGATAGCGTTTGGTGGCGACCAATTCCCGCTTGTAATCACGGACGGCTTCGGACCGACGACGGCCGTGGGTCGCGATGATCGTGCTCAGCGCGGCGTCCACACCGGTGGCCATCCCGGTCGCATCGCCGCACACGTACAGGTGCGCGCCGTCCTGCAGCCAGTCCCACAGCATCGCACCGTGCTCAATCATTCTGTGCTGCACATAGATCCGCTTGGCCTGGTCGCGGGAGAACGCCAGATCGAGGCGGCTCAGGAAACCGTCGGACACCATGTCGGTCAGGTCATCTTCGTAGTAGAAGTTCGCCGCCCGGTGTTGATCGCCGAAGAAGAGCCAATTGCGCCCGGTGTGGCCCAGCGCCCGGCGCTCCTGCAGGAATCCGCGGAACGGCGCGATACCGGTGCCTGCACCGATCATCACGATCGGCGCGCTGCCGTCTTGAGGTGGGCGGAAATGCGGTGACCGTTGCAGGAAGATCGGGGTGGCCGCATCGGCGGCCCGGTCGGCCAGGTAGGTCGAACACACTCCCCCGCGCCGTGCGCCGCCGGGCCCGTCGTAGCGCACCACCGACACCGTCAGCCGCACCTCGTGCGGACTGACCAGCGGGCTGGTCGAGATCGAATAGAACCGCGGCGCCAGCCGCACCAGCGCGTCCTGCCACTGCCGGGTTTCGGCCCGCACGCCGAAGGTCCGGATGACGTCGATTCCGTTGCGGCCCAACCGCCAGGTGTCCAGGTCGGCGAGTGCGGCGCGCAGGTGTTTGGCCGTCGCCTTGTCGGTGGCCGCGTCGGCGAGGAAGGTCACCAGGTTCGGGGTGAGCCGGCAGATGTCGTAGCGCGTGGTCAGCGCTTCGCGCAGGGTGCACTCCACGCCGTCCACCTCGATGATGTCGTCAGCGGGTAAACCGGTGGCACCCAACCACTGTGCGACGTCATCGTCATCGTTGATGGGTTGCACGCCCAGTGAGTCGCCGGCGGCGTAGCCGACGTCGTGCTCGGAGATGTCGAACCCGAACTCCCGCACCTCCTTGGCCGCAGATGCGGGTGTGAGCCGGGTGTTGCGGCTCAGCTTCGCGTGGATCGGGTTGGCCCGGGTGAACCGTTTGGGAGCGGCGGTGGTCGAGATGATCGGGGCCGCTTCGGGATTGACGAGTGTGACGATGCGGTGCAGCCATCGGGTGACGGTGTCGTCGTCGTGGACCTCACAGTCACCGCGGTCGGCGAGCCGCACGCCGCCGAGTTCGGCCAGCCGGATGTCCAGCGCGCGGGCATGCCCGCAGAACTGACCGTAGGACCGGTCGCCGAGGCCGAGGACGGCGAACCGCAGACCGTGCAGGGCGGGCGCGTCGGGTGCCCGCAGCCGGTCCCAGAACTCGGC
>JAEZIA010000140.1 GCA_023416315.1 Actinomycetes bacterium | reverse complement strand
CCCGAATGACGCCCGCGGAATCAACCTCTTTCCCACCGCCCGGGCCGCAGACAATCTGCGGCGGCTGCGGCAGCAGTGGGCCGACCAGATGGCGCGCGCGCTCGGGGGCGACGTGCAGCAGGCGGCGGCCGCCAGGGCACTACTCGAGCGGGTGGAAGCGGGCCTGGTCGCCGAGCGGCTCGGCTGACGACATTCCGGACAGCGGGTTCTACATCGGCGCATTGGCCGGTTGGAACACCCCGGTGCTGTCGGCTTCTTCCTCGGCGCGGATCACGTGCACCACGGCGTTGATCAACGCCAGGTGGGTGAACGCCTGCGGGAAGTTGCCCAGATGCCGGCCGGTGCGCGGCTCGATCTCCTCGGCGTAGAGGTGCAGCGGGCTGGCGAACGACAGCAGCCGCTCGCACAGATGCCGGGCCCGGCTGACCTCACCGATCTCGACCAGCGCCGACACCAGCCAGAACGAGCAGATCGTGAAGCTGCCTTCCTCGCCGGACAGGCCGTCGTCGGTCTCCTCGACCCGGTACCGCAGCACCAGGCCGTCCTCGGAGAGCTCGTCGGCGATCGCCAAGACGGTCGCGCGCACCCGGGGATCGTCCGACGGCAGGAACCGCACCAGCGGAACCAGCAGCAGCGAGGCGTCCAGCGCGTCGTCGCCGTAGCGCTGCGTGAGCACACCCCGCTTGTCCACGCCGTGGGTGAGGATGTCGGCCTTGATCTCCTCGGCGATCGCCCGCCACTGCTGGGCGTAGCTCTTCTCACCGACCAGTTCGGCCAACTTCGAGCCGCGGTCCAGCGCCACCCAGCACATCACCTTCGACGAGGTGAAGTGCTGCGGTTCGCCGCGCACCTCCCAGATGCCGCGGTCGGGCTCCCGCCAGTGCTTGATCGCCTCCTCGACCTGCTCCTTGAGCACCGGCCACAGCTGGTCGGAGATCTGTTCACGCGACTTGGCGTGCAGATACACCGAGTCGAGCATGGTGCCCCAGATGTCGTGCTGCATCTGGTTGTAGGCGCCGTTGCCGATCCGCACCGGCCGGGCGTTGTCGTATCCGGACAGGTGGTTGAGTTCCTCCTCGACGAGCTCCCGCTCGCCGCCGACGGCATACATCACCTGCAGCGGATGGCGTTCACCGTTGTTGGCGCCCGAGACGTCGGCGATGAAGGAGAAGAAGTCGTCGGCCTCACGGTCCAGGCCGAGGGTGTAGAGACCCCACAGCGCGAACGTCGAGTCGCGCACCCAGGCGTAGCGGTAATCCCAATTGCGTTCGCCCTGCGGCGTCTCCGGCAGCGATGTCGTCGACGCGGCCAGCAGCGCGCCGGTCGGCGAATACGTCAGGCCCTTGAGCGTGAGCGCGCTGCGCTGAAGGTACGACCGCCACGGATGGTCGGGGAAGTCGCCGACGTTGATCCACTGCCGCCACGCCTCGCTGGTCTGCCACATCTTGTCGGCGGCTTCTTCATAGGTCTGCGGCGACGGATGCTTCGACCAGGACAGCGCGACGAAGACGTTGTCGCCCTCCTTGAGGCGGGTTCGGGCTCGCGCCTCACGGCCCTCCAGCCCGATCCGCAGATTGGTCGTCAAACGCAGGGTGGGATGGGCGTCGGGATCCTTGCGGGCCCGCGCGATCGCCTCGCTGTACGCGCTGGCGGAATACTCCCAGGTGGCGTTGACCCGGCCGTAGTCGAAGGATGGCTCGCAGTTCATCACCAGCTCCACCGTCCCGCTCACACACCGCACGGTGCGCAACAAGATGTGTTCGGCGTCCCAGTCCATCGGGGTGCGCCGATGCGTGCGCGACCGCGCGTCGATGTCGTGCCACGGTCCCATCACCAGGGCTTCCCGCACGATCAGCCACCCGGTGTGGGTCTGCCAGGTGGTCTCCAGGATCAGGCTGCCGGGTAGGTAGCGGCGGGCCGAGGGAACCGACACCCCGTACGGCCCCAGTCGGAAATGGCCTGCACCCCGATCCAGGATGGCTCCGAAAACACTGGGCGAGTCCGGCCGCGGAACGCACAGCCACTCCAGGGCGCCCGCGGACGAGATCAAGCAGGTGTTCTCGCAGTCGGACAGGAAACCGTAGTCCGCGATCGGCGGAAAGGGGTTGCGCAGCGCAGCGCTCGGGGCGTACGGCACCGGGGCGGTTACGGACAACGGCGCTGGGGTCTGAATCCGCACGGCGTCGGTGTTGTCACCGGATGGCTGGGCTTGCAGAACCATTGGGACATCATCGACCGCCGAACCACTCGGCGTCTACTTATGCCGCGATCCGTCGCTTTGCTGTTACCGCGCCGACAACCCGGTCTGGGGCGGGGCATACGCTGGTGCAATGCACGGGCTGCTGAGTTGGTGGGACGGTGTCGAACTGTGGCTGTCCGGCCTGGGTTTCGTGGTCCAGACCATCATCGTCATGCCCGTCGTCCTGGGCCTCGCCTATGTCGTCGCCGTCGTGATCGACGCGATCCTGGGCAACGGCATGCGGCTTGTGCGCCGCGTCCGGCACGCCGACCGGCGAGTGGAGTAGGTGCGATGCCCCGCTCACGTGTCACGCTGGCCCTGGTTGCGCTGCTGATCCTGATCATTGTGGTGTGGCTGATCAACCGCTGAGGCCTCAACTGGTCGCCCGGCCGATCTCTGTTAAGCTTCGCGCCATGCAATCGGCGACCGGTTACGGCGAGGGCCTCGTGCTGGCCCTCATTGCCGTCGGTGCGTTGACGGTTGCCGATGTTGCATGTTGTCGCTGACACTCCTGCCCGTCCGCGGTGTGGTGTCGGTGATGGTTGTATGCAGTCGATTTCGAACATCGCCATTCCGTTGCGACGGGGCTCGATTCGCCCGTAACCCGCAATGAGAAAGGCACGCAATGCCCAGGATTCACGTTCCCGTTCGCCGGTGGAGTACCGCCGTCGCCCTTGCGACGACGGCAACGATTCTCGCTGCCTGCGGTGGCGGCGGTTCGAGCGACGTGGCAGGTGGCGGAAACCAGCCGAAGGCTGACACCACCCTGACTCTGGTCGCCTACGCCGTGCCCGAGCCCGGTTGGAGCAAGATCATCCCGGCCTTCGCCGCCACCCCGGAAGGCAAGGGCGTCGCGGTGACGACCTCGTACGGCGCTTCCGGCGACCAGTCGCGCGGCGTGGTCGACGGCAAGCCCGCGGACATCGTGAACTTCTCGGTCGAGCCGGACATCACTCGCCTGGTCAAGGCGGACAAGGTTGCCGCCGACTGGAACAAGGACGCCACCAAGGGCATCCCGTTCGGTTCGCTGGTCACCTTCGCGGTGCGCCCCGGCAACCCCAAGGGCATCAAGGATTGGCCGGACCTGCTCAAGCCGGGCGTCGAGGTCATCACGCCCAGCCCGCTGAGCTCCGGCGCGGCCAAGTGGAACCTGTTGGCGCCGTATGCGTGGGCCAGCAAGGGCGGCCAGGATCCCCAGGCCGGTCTGGACTACGTCACCAAGCTGGTGACCGAGCATGTCAAGCTGCGTCCGGGTTCGGGTCGGGAGGCCACCGACGTGTTCCGGCAGGGTAGCGGTGACGTACTGCTGGCCTACGAGAACGAGGCGCTGAACTTCGACCTCGAGCACGTGAACCCGCCGGAGACCTTCAAGATCGAGAACCCGGTCGCGGTCGTCACCAGCAGCGCGCACCAGGAGAAGGCCAATGCGCTGAAGAACTTCCTCTACACCCCGGAGGCGCAGAAACTGTGGGCCGAGGCCGGCTTCCGGCCGGTCGATCCCGCCGTGGCCGCCGAGTTCGAGAACAAGTTCCCCGTCCCCGCCAAGCTGTGGACCGCGGATGACCTCGGTGGCTGGGCGAAACTGGATCCGGAGCTGTTCGACAAGACCAACGGCACCATCACCAAGATCTACACGCAGGCCACTGGATGACAGCAGCTGTCGCACAGGCGGTCCGGCCTGGCGCTGATGCCGGTGTCGA
>JAEZIA010000133.1 GCA_023416315.1 Actinomycetes bacterium | reverse complement strand
GGATCACTTCGCAGGGCACCGTCGCTGTCAGCGACACCGGCGCCTGGGAGATCAGCGGTGCGGTGACGTTGTTCAGCTGACCGGCCTGCGGCCAGTTCAGCGTCGCCGTGGTCTGCTCCACCGGCAGCAGGGGGGTCAGTACCGACAGGACGAAGCCGACCAGCCCGGCGATCGTGGCCACCCAGCGGGTGATGCGCACGTCATTGGCCGCATCGCGTGCGTTGGCGGCGAGGGTCTGTGTCATGGCAGTGCCCTGATCGGTCCGCTACGGCTCCATCCGAATACTGTCTTGCTGCCCTGCTCGATGACGGCGTCGGGTGCCTGCGAGGACGGCACCAGCCGGATGTAGCGCTCGATGGCACCCCAGTCGCGGTACCAGTCGTCGCGCAGATAGGTCGGCACGGTCGCCGTGGTGAGCAGGCCCTGAATGAACAGGAACGGCCCACCGGCGCGGGCGGATTGCCACATGTTGCTCGACACCACCACCTGCTTGAGGTTGGGCAGGATCCGGTACTCCGGCAGTTCGGCGACGCCGAGATGCTCGGCGAACGGGCGCTGACACGGGAAGTTCGCGGCGGTGGCGATGTCCATCAGTACCGGGGTCTGCGAGCCGAGGAACTGTTGAGCGGTCTCGAGCACCGGCACCCGCGGCGGGGTGAAGCCGAACCACTGGTCGGTGCTCAGGTTCGGGTCGTCGGCGACGATGCGCGCGACGTTGGCTTCCGGCGGTGCCCACGACAGCGGGAATCGCAGGTTGCGCCAGGCTTTTTGAGCGATCACGTCGATGGGCTGCACCGAGTTCAGCGCCTGGAAGCTGCCGTCCGGGCGGTGCACACCCCATTGCAATTTCAGCGACTGCCCGTAGTTGAACTGGCCCTCTTCGTCGTAGAACCAGATCGCACCGGCGGCGGCGACGGTTACCAGCGGCCGGTCCGGGGTGCGCGCAGGGAGCTGGTACCACGCCGAAGTCGCCTTGGCGGCAACGGTGTTCTCGCCTGAGCTGCCCATCACCGGGGTGGTCTTGGGATCGAGTCCGAACGGCAGGAACACCCGCGAACCGTTGACGCCCACCGGGCCGTAGCCGCCGCCGGTGCCTGCCGCGAAGGCGATGCCCGCGTTGGGCTTGTTGGGCGAGCCGTCGGAGTTGACGGTGCCCGGGTTGGCGACGAACGGCTCGGCAGGCTCCAGGGTGTCGCTGATGCCGTTGGGCGTGAAACCGACCGGGTTCTCCCCGCCGAGGGGGCCGTACTGACCCCACGTCTGGCCCGGAACCGGTTGCAACATACCGGCATTGGGGTCCGCCTCGACGAGCACGGAGTCGGCCATCGCGCAGCTGGTGTCCGAAAGGCCGGACTTCAGCGCGGACAGGTTGGCTGCCGCGGTGGTGTAGGCGGGGTAGCGCTGCGCAAACGCTTTGGCCATTGAGCCGACCTCGAGCAGCACCATCACGATCGCCACCACCAGCAGCGGGGTGGACGCCAGCGCCCGGTTGCGCCCGGTGTTCTTGACCTCGGTGTGCCCGGCGTAGTCCAACCGGAAGTGCAGCCAGGCGGTGAGCAGGCCGGAGATGATCGCCAGGCCGAGGAACATCGTCGTCACCGGCTGGTGGGCGATCACCGGCTGGCGGTCGAACCACGGCACCCCGTAGTTACCGACGTAGAACCAGCCGTTGGTGCCCGAGGTGGCCCACGCCAGCACGAACAGCAGCGCGGTCACGTAGAGAGCCAGGTTGCGTCGGTTGTGCAGACCGACTCGCGCGAACGCGAACGCGGTGACCGCGCCGAGCGCCCCGGCCAACCCGGCGAACGCACCGAACTGCACGGCCCACTTGGTGGGGGTGAAGTGCAGCAGCAGCAGACCGATCGCCGTGCTGCCGAGCAGCCGCCACACGGGACCGTTCGCCACACCGGGAACGTGGCCGCGGCGCAGCAGCACCGCGAGCATGCCGAACAGGCACAGCATCATCACCAGCACGGCGAAGCGCCGGGTCAGCGAGCTTTCGACGTTGTCTTCGACGGTCAGGAAGTAGTAGCGCAGGAAGTCCTGGTACCAGGCGATCGTCGGCCCGACGACGTATTTGATGCGGGCGGACTCGGCGACGGTGGCCAACGTCTGGTCGCGGAAGACGACGACGAAGATCACCGACAGCGAGGCGGCCAGTGCGGCCAGCGGCGCCAGCAGACCGTCGGTGCCGCGGCGGGACTTGATCACCCGGGCGACGGCGCGGGCGCCGACGAGCAACGGGGCGACGGCGATCAGGCCCTGCGGGGCCAGCGTCACGCTGAACACGGCGACGACGATCGCGGCAGCGGCGGGTACCAGGCGGCGGGTGGCGATCGCGTTCTCCACCAGGATCCACGCGGCCAGCGTCCCGAACGCGATCAGCGGCTCCGGTCGCAATCCGTTGTTGAACGGCAGCCACGCGGCCAGGAACACCGCACCGGCGGTCCACACCGCGACGCGGTTGCGCGAAACCCGCCGGCCCAGCCGGGGCAGGACGCAGCGGCTGAGGATCAGCCAGGTGGCGATGCCTGCGATGGTGGCGGGCAGCCGCATCCACACCCCGGCCGCGCTGATCGCGGCGAGGTGCGCGAGCACCGACTGATACCAGTCGAACGGCGCCTCGGTGGTCCCGAAGAACCGGAAGTAGTTCGCCGTGTAGCCGGCCTCGTCGGAGATCCGCGCGATCGTGAGGTTGTAGCCGTCGTCCGACGAGATCGCGCCGATCACGTGCCAGACCAGCAGACCGCCGATCACCCCGATGTCGGCCAGCCAGGTGGCGAACGGGACGCGAAGGAGCCGCCGCCCCGCGCCGCGCAGACGCCGCCCGCCCCTGCGGTCCAGCACGCCGAGCGCGATCACCGACGCGACCACGCAGGCGATGCCGAGCACCAGCACCGCGGTCTTCAACGGGGTCGGGTTGGTGATAAAGCGGGTGTCGATGTCGATGTGCGCCGACAGGCCCGGTTCGGGCGCCACCTTGAGGTCGGTGAAGATCCCGGTGATCTGTGGCTTCTTTTCCGGGGCCAGGGTGCCCGTTGCGCCGGGGATACCGACAAAATCGGCGCCCACCCCGCCCGGTCCGGCCCAGATGCGCAGATCGGTGCAGCTGCCGGCGGCGATCGCCGGCCGCGGTGCCACAGCGGCCACGGTGTCGCGGAAGGCGACGACGACGGTGGCGGCGTTGGCGCGCACGAACAGTCCGTTGCGGCTGGAGTCGATGCCGGCCGGCGGAATCGTGGAGAACACCAGGCCGCCGTCGGCGGGCAGCGTCGCGATCACGCGGCACGGAATCGACACGTCCAGGGACTGGGGCGCGCCGGACACCAGGGGTGCGGTGATGTCGGTGACCATGCCGTCGGCGCCGGGCGCCTGGGGCCAGGAGATGGCGGCGGTGGTCTGTGTGACCGGCAGCAATGGCACGAGACCGCACAGCAGCACACCGAGGATGCCGGCTACGACGGCGACGAGCCGGGCGATCCGGGGGGACTCGGCTTCCTCGCTTGGCACGAGGGTCGATGGTAGGCGACGAAGTTGTGCAGCTTGGGAAGGCCTGCGGGCGCTACCGCGAATCGGGCGGCGAATGTCAGGTCGGCCGCAGCGGGGCGGGGCTCCAGAGCCCGCTGCGGGTCGCGGTGCCGAGATCCAGGCGGGCCGGTTGTGCCGCCGGATAGAAGGGGTTCAGCCGCTGCAGGGCGCCCCAGTCGCGGAACCAGTCGTCGCGCAGGTAGCTCGGCACGGTGACGGCGCGGTACAGCAGCTCGCTGATGCCGAGCGGGCCGCCGCCGATGTTGTCCATGACGGGCGAGTTGGCCTCCGCGCCGAACCGGTCCGGCAGAATCCGCCACTGGGGCGGCTCGATCACACCGTATTGGTGGCCAAACGGGCGCTGGCAGGGGAACGCCAGGCCGACCAGCCAGTCCAGCAGCACCGGATCCTGCGACCCGACCACGTCCTGCAGGGTGCGCAGCTTCGGGATGCGCGGTGGCGTCAGCGCGATCCAGTGCTGGGGAGACAGATCGTCGTCGGTGGCGACGAGCCGGATGTGGGTGGCGTCGCGGGGGATCGCGGCCAGCGGGGCGCGCAGGTTGCGCCAGGCCGGCGCCGCTCCGACGTCGCCGAACAACACCGACCCACCGGACTTGCCTTCGGCGGCCTGCTGGTCGGTCGCCCACTGCACCTGGACCTCGTCGTGATCGAACCGGCCGGCCGCGGCCACCACCAGCAGCGGGGAGGACGTCCAGTCGGCGGGCAGCCGGTACCAGGCCGACCGCAGCACCGCGGGCTGCTGCACGCCGGGGCGCCAGCTGCCCATCACCGGGGTGCGGGCCGGGTCGAGGCCGTAGGGCAACCGGGCCCGGGACCCGTTGACACCACCGGCCACGGTGGTGCCACCCTCGGTGCCGGCTTCGCTACTGGTGACCATGCCGTCACTGTCGACGAAGCTGCCGCCGCCGGGCGGTTCCATCACCGGGTCGGCCGAGACGTCGGCGGGGATCCCGTCGGGAGTGAAGCCTTCGGCCGTCGTCGCGCCGAGCGCATTGGCCACCGACACCCCGGCGATCGGGGCCAGCATCCCGGTGTTCGGGTCCTCCTCGACCAAGACGTCGTCGGCAAGGCCGCACGTCTTACCGGTGAGCGCCTGCAGGTTGGAGCGGCCGACCGACCAGGCCGGCCATTGCGCCGTCATCCCCAATGTCAGGGAGGCCACCTCGAAGACCACCAGCAGCCAGGCCATCGTCGCCAGCGGTGAGCCGACGATGCCGGACCACCACCGGGTTCGTCCGGTGTCGCCGTTGTCGCGCCCGGAGAAGTGGAACCACGCCGCCACCAGTAGGGCCAGAACGGTCAATCCGAGCAGCATCGTGGTGAACCCGAAGTGCCACTCCGGGAACTGGTTCGACCACGGCACCCCGAAGTTTGAGACATACCACCAGCCGTTGACGCTGGCGAACGACAGTGCCGTGACGAACAGCACCGCCGCGGCGAAGATGGCCCGGTTTCTTCGAGATCGCAGCACGTGTGCGGTGACCGCGACGGCCGCCAGTGCGCCCAGCGACCCGGCCAGCCCGGCGAATACGCCGAAGTGGTGTGTCCACTTGGTCGGGGTGAACATCATCGCGAGGAACGAGATGATCGTGATGCCGATGATGCGCCGGCTCGGTCCTGCCGCTGTCCCCGGGATATGCCCGCGCCGCAGGATCATCGCCACCGACACCGCGAGCGCGACGAGTAGCGCCAGCACCGCGAACCGGCGGGCGATAGACCCGTCGGGACTGGCCATGAACAACCGCTCGTAGCGGATGTGCTCATCGAACCAGGCCAGGCTCGGCCCGACCGCCGACTTGAGCGTGTTGGCCTGGATCTCGCCGACCAGGGTTTGGTCGCGGAAGATCAGGATGATCGTCACCGTGCCCGCGGCCAGGATGGGAGCCAGCAGCGGCAGCAGCCCGAATTGTCGTGATCGCCGGTGCAGGATCGTGCGCAGTGGTCCGATCGCCACCAGCAGCGCGCCGATCGAGGCGATCCCGGTCGGGCCGGAGAACAGGGTCAGCGCTCCGACGATGCACGCGAACGCCACCGGAAGCAGCCGGCTGGTGGCCACTCCGCGCTCGACCGAACACCAGGTGAGCAGGATGCCGAGGGCGATGATCGGCTCCGGCCGCAGACCGTTGTTGAGCGGCAGCCAGAACGCCAGGAACATGCCCGCCGCGGTCCAGATGGCGGCGCGGCTGGTCTTGACGGCGTGGCCGAGCCGGGGGATGACCTCGCGGCTGATCAGCCACCAGCACGCCAGCGCCATCACCAACGTCGGCAGGCGCATCCAGATGCTCGCCGTGGAGACGTGCGCCCACAGCGCCAGCAGGTCGTAGTACCAGCCGAATGGGGCTTCCGGCGTGCCGAACCAGCGGTAGTAGTTGGCCATGTAGCCGGCGTGCTCGGACACCCGGGCCATGGTCAGGATGTAGCCGTCGTCGGAGGTGTTGGCGCCGACGAAGTGCCACCACACCAGCACCGCGAGCACCAGCCCATCCAGGGCGCTGACCGACCACCACCGCGCCGGCAGGAAGCGTCGTTGCCGGACGCCGTCGGCGCGGTCCATGACGTGCAGCGCAATGAGCGCGACGAGCGTCAGGACGACGCCGAGCACCATCGCCGCCAACTTCAGCGCAGTCGGGGCGCTGCTGTAGCGGGTGTCGATGGTGGCCGACAGCCGAAGGCCATCGGGCGCGGGTCCGGACAGGTCGGTGAAGACGCCGACGATCTGCGGCCGGAAGTCGTAGCCGCTGCGCTCGCCCGCCAACGGCGCGCCGGGATCGTCGCTGTCCGGGCCCTGGGTGAGGCCGACGAATTCGCCGGTCACCCGGTCGGCATGGGCGGTGAACGTCAGCTTCTGGCAGGCCGGGCTGAGCACCTGGCGCATCGGGGCGACGACGACGGGGGTGTTGCGGACCACGACGACGAGGTCGTCGTTGGCGCGCTGGATCAGAAGGCCGCGGTCGACGGCCTTGGGCGCCTGTTTGGGCACGGTCGACAGCAGGACAGTCTTGTCGGGGCTGTCCAGCCCGGCCGCCGCCCGGCACGGCACGTCGATGGTCAAATCGGTTGCCACGTAGCTGATCAGCGGAGCGGTGACGCTGTTGAGCACGCCGTTCTGCGGCCAGTTGAGCTCCGCGGTGGTTTGCTCGACGGGCAGCAGCGGCGTCAGGATCGCCAGCGCGGCACCCAGCAGGCCTGCGATGACGGCGACAAGGCGGGCGGTCCGATAGTTCGCCCGCGTCTGGTTCACGGGGCTAGATGTTAACTGGCGGCTGGGGGCGCTCATCGCTACGGATTCCGAATGGCCACCACGAACGGGCCGATCGTCTTGACGGTGAAGTGTGGTCCGCTGAACAGGTCGACGTCGAAGTCGACGGTGTAGCGGCGCACATTCGGCTGGTTGGGGTAGACGTCCTGGGCCAGTCGCAGGGTGTAGGTGTCATTGGCGCCCCGCCGCATGAGGAACACGGTCGGCGCCGGCCACGGCAGGGTGTCGAGGGCGTGGGCAAGCTGGTCGGAGTTCTTCAGCTCGGTCCAGGATTCGATGGCCGCGGCGCGCTTGTCGAACTCTGCGAGCGGGTTGGCGTAGTGCGAGGTCAGACCCTGGAACCCGTAGTAGGGGTAGTAGGACAGGAAGCTGTAGTCGGCGGTCAGCACCACGGTGTCCTCGCGGGGCCGGCCGGTGGCCTTCTGAATGGCGGCGTCGACTTCGGCGTAGTACTTCTCGGCCCCTGGTGGTCGACGGTCGCCACGCTGCCCGTAACCGTCGGTGTCGGTGTAGGCCACGGTCAGGTCGGGGCGCAGCACGTCGGGGATGTCCTGGCTGAAGCCGATCGCCCCGATCAGACCGATCGCCGCCCCGACGCCGATGACCTTGCGGTTGGTGCGCACCGCGATCGCCAACGTCACCTCGATGAACCCGAACGCCCCGGCCGCCGACAGCAGCACGGTCAGGGTGGGCTGCAGCCGGAAGGACAGCAGGGTGGTGCCGAGCAGGGTGGTCAGCATCGACAGCATCGACCAGCCGTAGACGGTCAGCACCCCGATGCCCAGCGCTGCCGCCCTGGTCGACGATCGTGCCCGCCACACCAGCCACAGCGTGCCGAGCATGCACAGCGCCCCGAGCAGCGAGAACTGCAGCATCGGGAAGGTCAGCACCGCGCCGTCGGCGGGCAAGTAGTGCTGGGCGCTACCGGTGTCGCTGAGCGGCCCGTGCACGGCGCGCAGGACGAACGGCAACCACGTGATCGCGGCGATGGCCAAGGCGATGACGCCGGCCACCACCAACCGCAACAGCGGTTCGACGCTGCGCCGCGCGATCGCCACGATCACGGCCATCACCACCACGGTGAACGCGGTGTAGCCGACGAGAAGTGTGTAGAACGTCGCCGACACTCCGAGGAACAGGCCGACGCCGACGACGGCCACCCAGCCGCCCTGTCTGGTCTTGCCGCGCAATCCCGACCAGGCCAGCACCAGCACCGGCGGGATCAGGACGGTGATGATCGCGGCGTAGGGCTCGGGTGAGCTGTAGGCCAGTGTCACCGCGGTGGTGGCGACGGTGACGATCAGCGCGTACTCGAAGCGCACCAGGGCCGACCACAATGTCATCGCGAGCACGACGGCGATCGCGATCGAGACGATCGCCCACGGCTTGAACATCTCCCAGGCCGGTGTGCCGGTCAGCGCGGCCACCCGCCCGCCGAGCCAGAACCAGCCCGGTGGATAGAAGGGCGGCAGACCGATGTAGGTCATGTCGTGCAGCGCCGGGCTCTGGGTGAGCCGGGTCAGGTATTCGGTGCGGAACTGCTGATCGACCGAGATGCCGAACAGATAGAGCCGGCTCGCGCCGAGCGGCATCCCGAGAGTCACCACCGTGAACGCCGACAGGAATACCGCGGCGGCGATCCGGGCCGCCCAGTCAGATCCCCGTGCCGCTCCGCTCCTGCCCGCCGAACGGCGCCCGCGCCGCCACACGAACCCCGTGCCAAGCAGCAGGACCAGGCAGCCGACCTGACCGACCGTGGTCAGCGCGTGCAGCTGATTCGACGACGGGAAGGCGGGCCATTCGACCCGGGAGATCGCGATCAGCGCGACGGCGGAAACCACAACGGCTGCAACCATTGCCGCGACCATCTGGCCCACGGTCGCCAGTGCGCTCCTGCCCACTACGCCCATACCCGGGTCGCTTCGCTCCTGCCCACCGGGTGGCCTACTAGATCGGCAGCTTGCGGAAAATGGGCCGCGGGATGTGCCGCAGCACCGACATCAGGACGCGCACCTGCCCGGGCGCCCACACCAGGTCCTTGCCCTTGGCGGCCGACGTCACCGCCAATTCGGCGACGTCCTCGGCATTCACCGTGAAGGGTGCCTCCTTGGCGCCGGTGGCCTTCCAGTGCTCCAGCGTGGTGGTGGTGCGCACCTGGCCGGGCCGGATGACCAGCACCCGAACGCCGTACTCGCGCAGCGCCTCACCGAGGCCGAGGTAGAAGCCGTCCAGCCCGGCCTTGGTGGAGCCGTAGACGAAGTTGTTGCGGCGCACGCGTTCCCCGGCTACCGAGGACATCGCGATGATCTGCCCGAAGCCCTGGGCGCGCATCTTCGCGCCGACCAACACGCCCACCGAGACCGCCGCGGTGTAGTTGATCTGTGCGCTCAGAACCGCCTTGGCCTGGTTCTGCCAGAGCTCCTCGGCATCACCGAGGATACCGAACGCGACGATCGCGACGTCGACATCGCCGCCTGCCCAAGCCTTTTCGATGACGTCCGGATGACCCTTGGTGTCCAGGGCGTCGAAGTCGAGGTACTCGACCGAGCCGGCGCCGGCCGCCTGCAGCTGGGCGATGGCAGCATCCCGCTTGGGGGCATTCGGCAGGTCGGCCAAGATCACCCGGGCTTTCGTGCCCCGGAGATAGCGTTGGACGATCGCCAGTCCGATTTCCGATGTGCCGCCGAGCAGCAGGATGGTCTGGGGGTTACCCGTGGCGTCGAGCACCATTTACAACAGCTCCAAACGTCGGGCCATGTCGGAGGCGAACACCCCGGTGGGATCCACCTTGCGGCGCACCGCAATCCACTCGTCGATGCGCGGGTACATGGCGTGGAAGGTTTCGGCGGTGGTGCGGGAGTCCTTGGCCGTGTAGAGGCGGCCGCCGAACTCGAGCACCCGGCGATCAAGGCCGTTGACGAATTCGTTGAGCCCGGGCTTGATCGGGAAGTCGACACACACGTTCCAGCCCGGTATCGGGAAGCTCAGTGGCGCTTGATTTCCCGGACCGAACAACTTGAACACGTTGAGGAACGAGTAATGGCCGGAGCGCTGGATATCGACGATGATGGCCTTGAACTCCTCGACCGCCTCGGTCGGCACCACGAACTGATACTGCAGGAAGCCGGAGGGGCCGTAGGCGCGGTTCCACTCTCCGAACATGTCCAACGGGTGGTAGAACTGCGTCAGGTTCTGGACCTTGCCGCGGTAGGTGCCCGATTTCCGGTACCAGAGCTCGCCGATCGGCGCGAACGTGAACTTGCTCGCCAGGCCGTCGGGAATCAGATCCGGGACGGTAAGCAGTTGCGGTGCGTCGAATTTCAGCGGATTGCGCTGCAGCTTCTTGGGCAACTGGTCCAGCCGGGCCAGTGAGCCCCGCGAGATTGCGGCGCGGCCGAGTTTGGGGGGCGCGCTGATCGCGTCGAACCAGGCGCTGGAATAGGTGTAGTTCGCTTCGCTGCCGTCGCTGTGGAACGCGATCGTCTCGTCGAGACTGTGTGTGACGTCACCGTCGGCGATGAAGTAGGCGGTCTCGGTCGGGGTCATCTCGATTACGGCGCGCAGGATGATTCCGGTTAATCCGTTGCCGCCCACGGTTGCCCAGAACAACTCGGCGTTTTCACCGTCGGGGGTCAGGGTGCGGATCTGCCCGTCGGCGGTCAGCAGGTCCATCGACCGGACGTGGTTGCCGAAACTGCCTGCACTGTGGTGGTTCTTGCCGTGGATGTCGCAGGCGATGGCGCCGCCGATGGTGACCTGCCGGGTGCCGGGCAGCACCGGAACCCACAGCCCGAACGGCAGGGCGGCCTTCATGAGTTGGTCCAGGCTGACGCCGCCGTCGACGTCGACCAGGTGGCTGTCGGAGTCGATGGAGTGGATGCGGTTCAGCGCGGTCATATCGATGACGAGTCCGCCACCATTTTGGGCGTTGTCACCGTAGGAACGGCCCAATCCGCGCGCGATCACGCCGCGATGCTTGCCGTCCGCGGCCTGCGCCACGGCCGCGGCGATGTCCTGGAGATCCGGCGTCGACAACATCTCGGCGACGGTGGGTGCGGTGCGTCCCCAGCCGGTCAGGCGTCTGGTTGTCGTGGTTGTGGACATCGTGACGAGGGTACCGTGCGGCGTCCCTGGCTCAGTGCAGCCGAGATCCATCCCCGGCCGCTTGGCTCCTGCCCGCCGGAAAAATCCAGACCCGTTGCACGATGAAGTTGATCACCGTGGCCGTTCCCTGAGCGATCACGAACGCAACAGGTACCGCCCAGGTGCGGTAGTCCATCAGATGCAGGCTGAGGTGATTCAGACCGACCTGCACCGCGAAGGTCAGCGCGTAGAGCGCCATCACCGCGAGGAAGCGGCTGCGGCTGGGCGGGGCCTGGAACGTCCAGCGCCGATTGATCAGGTACGCGGTGATGGTGCCGACGACGAAGCTGATCGCTTTGGCGAGGTCGACCTGCAGGCCGACCACCTTGTACAGGAGCACGTAGAGCCCGAAGTCGACGACGGCGGAGAACCCGCCGGTGACGATGAAACGGACCACCTGGGTCTTGAGGCTCAGCGGTGCCGCTGGGGCTGATTCGGCCACGCCGGAAGCTTACTGGCGGACTCCCGTCGCCCTCGGCCCGAAGGGAGTGCACCATGGTGGTGTGCAGGATCTGGCCGACGCCTGGGCGACACTGCTGTCCCGGCATACCGACGACGCGGCGGTCGCCGAGGTCGGTCGGCGGCTGCTCGCCTCCTGGTCCGAACCGCACCGGCGCTATCACTCGCTCGAGCACCTGCGCGACATCCTGGGCCACGTGGAGGAGCTGGCCGAATTCGCCGACGATCCGGACGCCGTGCGGCTGGCGGCCTGGTACCACGACGCCGTCTACGCCGGCCGACCCGACGACGAGGAGCTCAGCGCGCAACGCGCTGAGCAGGACCTTTCCCGGCTCAACCTGCCACCGCAGCTGGTCGACGAGGTGGCCCGCCTGATCCGGTTGACAATCAGCCACGATCCGGCCCCGGGTGACCACAACGGCGAGGTCCTCTCCGATGCCGACCTGGCGGCGTTGGCCGTTCCCAGAGACCGCTATGAACGCAACACCGCGGCCATTCGCGCCGAGTACGAACACGTCCCCAGCGAAGCCTTCCGGCGCGGCCGCATCCAGGTGCTGGTGGCGTTGCTGGGTGGCCCGGGCGTGTTCCGCACCGAGTACGCGCGCCGTGAGTGGGAGGCCCCGGCCCAGGGCAATCTGCGGGCCGAGCTGGCCACACTGACCGGTTGACCTGGGAGTTGATTGAGAAGCGGGCGGACGGGAAAACTGGCCTATGCCCCAGTCCGTGAACCACGACCTTGCGGTGCGCATGGCGGAACTGGCGCGTGCGGTGGCTGGGCCCAGGTCGGTCCAGGATGTGCTCAGCGAGGTGACGACCGCCGCGGTCGAGCTCATCCCGGGTATCGATACCGCCGGGATTCTGTTGATCGGCCGGGGCGGCCGATTCGAATCCGTCGCCGCGACCACTGACCTGCCGCATGAGCTGGACGAACTGCAGCGCATCCTCGACGAAGGGCCCTGCCTGTCCGCGGCGACCGAGGAGTTGTTCGTCTGCGTCGACGACTTTCGTACCGAGACCCGATGGCCGGCCTACGCGAGCGCGGCGGTCAAGGTGGGCGTGCTGAGCGGACTGTCGTTCCGGCTGTACAGCAGCGACCAGACCGCCGGGGCGTTGAACCTGTTCGGGTTCGCGCCGCGGACGTGGGATGAGGAGAGCGTGGCCATCGGCTCGGTACTGGCGGCCCACGCGGCTGCGGCCCTGCTGGCCAGCAGGCACTCCGATCAGCTGCATTCGGCGGTGGCCACCCGCGATCGCATCGGCCAGGCCAAGGGCATCATCATGGAGCGCTTCGGGATCGACGACACCGCCGCGTTCGAGATGATGCGTCGGCTGTCGCAGGAGACCAACACCAAGCTCGCCGACATCGCGGACCGGGTCATCTCCACCCGCGGTGACAAATAACCATTCCCGAAGGCCGTTCGGCCCTATGGCCGTCGGCTCGCGCGGCGAGAAAATCTGCGCATGACAGTCGAACAGGGTCCGATCGTGGTACTCAGCGACAACGAAAGCTGGGACCTGTTGAAGAGCGCCGCGCTGGGGCGGCTGGTGACGCAGATCGGCGATCAGCTGGAGATCTTTCCGGTCAACTTCGTCACCCAAAACCGGACGATCCTGTTCCGTACGGCCGAGGGCACAAAGCTATTCGGGACCGCGATGAACGACAAGGTGCTCTTCGAAGTCGACGACCACAACGTCGTCGAGGGATGGAGCGTCATCATCCGCGGCACCGCCCGCGTGCTCGTCAGCTCCGACGAGATCCACGAGGCCGACCGCGCGCAACTGCTGCCCTGGACCGGCACCGAGAAGTTGCGCTACGTGCGTATCACCCCGAACGAGCTGTCCGGCAGGCGGTTCATCTTCGGCCCGGAACCGGACCGGGGGTCGTACCCGGGCTGACCGGCTCGAGCGTCGACTTGTTGCGCCGGAATAGCCGGACCCGCGACAACAACTCGACGCTCGACGGCTACACCCAGTACGGCACGCGCGCCCGGTACTGCCGCAGCGCGAACGCCGCGACCAGCCAGCCGAGGACGGTCAGCCCGATCACGACCGCCCAGTGCCGCCAATGCTGGTCGGCACCCAATAGCGGGGCGCGCAGGATGTCGAGATAGTGCAGCAGCGGGTTCAATTCGATGATCGTCGCCCACTGGCCGGCACCCTGCTGTCGCAACGTGTCGGCGTTCCAGATGATCGGCGTCATGAAGAACAGCAGCTGCACAATCGAGAACAGCAGCGGGCCGATATCGCGATAGCGGGTCGCCAGGATGCCGAAGCAGAACGACACCCACACGCAGTTCAGCATGATCAGCAGCAGCGCTGGAATCGCTGACAAGTCTGTCCACGACCAGGGTTTCGGGAAGATGATCGCGATCACCACGTAGATGACGATGTTGTGCCCGAACAGGATCATCTGCCGCCACACCAACCGGTAGACGTGCACGCTCAGCGGAGTCGGCAGCTGTTTGATCAGGCCCTCGTTGGCGATGAACACGTCCGCGCCCTCGATGATTGCGGCGTTGATCATGTTCCAAATGATCAGTCCCAGCGTCACATACGGCAGGTGCTCGGACAGTTCGAGGTGGAACAGCTGCGAATACAACGCGCCCATCGCGACGGCGGTGGTGCCGGTGGCGATGGTGATCCAGAACGGGCCGAGCACCGAGCGGCGGTACTTCTGCTTGATGTCCTGCCAGCCCAGGTGCAGCCACAGTTCGCGCTTACGGTACCCGTCGACCAGGTCGCCCCACGCCCGGGCGAAAGTCTTCGACTGGGCGGCGGCATCGATAAACGTCATCTGCTGAACCTTTCCCGCCTACCCAGGCGCCGCAACCGAATCCATTCGGCAAACCCCTTCGGATCACGGCGCGCTACCAGGAAGAACCATCCGAATCGCACCCACTCCTGAGGCACCAGACGTCGCATACCGCGCTGGGCCTGCAGGTAGCCGCGGTTGCGGTAGGTGAAGAACCGCTTGGTCGGGTCGTCCGGGTACTGGGTGTGCATCTTTCCGCCGAGGATCGGCTTGAACTCGTCACTGCCTTGTGGGTGCAGATAGGTGGCGTTCAGGCACGTCCCGAACGGCAGACCCGACAACACCAACCTGCGGTGCATATCCACCTCGTCGCCGCGGATGAACAGCCGGATGTCAGGAATGCCAACAGCTTCCAGCGTCGTGGCCCGGAACAGTGCGCCGTTGAACAACGAGGCGATGCCGGGCAACAGGTCGTCACCGCCGTCGACTCGCAGTTCCGAAACCCGTCGCCGCCATACCAGCCCCCGCCGCAACGGAAAGGCCAGCCGGTCGGGGCGGTCGAGGTCGCAGACCATCGGTGACACCTCGGCGAGCCGATGGCGGGCCGCGCACGCCAGCAGTGTCGCCAGAACATCGGCGTCGCCCGGTCGACCGTCGTCGTCGGCCAGCCACACCCAGTCCGCGCCCAACGTCAGCGCATGCAGCATGCCCAATGTGAAACCGCCTGCGCCACCGAGGTTTCGGCGTGAGGGCAGGTAGGTCGACGGGACCGGTTGGCCGGCCACCAGGTCGCGCACCCGGTCGTCGGCGTCGTTGTCGACGACGATCAGGTGGTCGATCATGCGGGTCTGGGTGCTCAGCACGTCCAGCGACTTGGCCAGGTCATCGGGACGACGATGCGTGACGACGACCGCGCACACCATCTCCGTCACGGGGTGGCGACCCCGTCGGTCCAATCGGACTTGTGTTCGTCGAGCACTTCCCGCACGTGCCGCGCGGCGTCCTCACCTTCGTAGGCCCGCACCACGTCCTCGATGCCGCCGGACATCCGGATCGTGCCGTGGTCGATCCACATCGCGGTCTTGCACAACCGCGCGAGGAACTCGTTGGAGTGGCTGGCGAACACCAGGATTCCGGATCGCTCGACCAGGCGCTGCAGCCGCGACTGTGCCTTCTTCAGGAAGTCGGCGTCGACGGCGCCGATGCCCTCGTCGAGCAGCAGGATCTCAGGGTCGATGCTGGTGACCACGCCCATGGCCAGCCGCACCCGCATACCGGTGGAGTAGGTGCGCAGCGGCATCGAGAGGTATTCGCCGAGCTCGGTGAACTCGGCGATCTCGTCGACCTTGGCGGCCATCTGCTTGCGGGTCTGCCCCAGGAACAGACCGCGGATCAGGATGTTCTCGTAGCCGGAGATCTCCGGGTCCATCCCGACGCCCAGGTCGAACACCGGCGCGACCCGGCCGCGGACGGTGGCCGACCCGCGGGTCGGTTCGTAGATCCCCGAGAGCAGCCGCAGCAGCGTGGACTTGCCCGCGCCGTTGTGGCCGACCAGTCCGACGCGGTCGCCCATCTTCAGCGTCATCGTGATATCCCGCAGCGCCTCGATGACGACGACGTTCTGGGTGTTGCGCCCGATCGCGCCGCCGGCGGCGCCCAGGAACGTCTTCTTCAGCGACCGCGTCTTCGCGTCGAAGATCGGAAACTCAACCCAGGCGTCGCGGGTTTCGATGAAGGGGTCGGCAGCAGACACCGCAGCGACTACAGGTATTGCCCGGTGCCGTGACCGGGAGCTCCGGGCGGGCCGGGCTGCGCGATGCCCGGGGGCAGCGCTCCCTGGCGCATGTGCTCCAGCTGGGCACGGGCCGCCATCTGCTGGGCGAACAACGCGGTCTGGATTCCGTGGAAGAGGCCTTCCAGCCAGCCGACCAGCTGGGCCTGCGCGATCCGTAGCTCGGCGTCGGACGGGATGCTGTCCTCGGTGAACGGCAACGCCAGCCGCTCCAGTTCGTCGCGGAGCTCGGGGGCCAGACCGTCCTCAAGCTCGCGGATCGACGTCGCGTGGATCTCGCGCAGCCGGCTGCGGCTTGCGTCGTCCAGCGGTGCGGCTCGCACCTCTTCGAGCAGCTGCTTGATCATCGTGCCGATCCGCATCACCTTGGCCGGCTGCTCCACCAGGTCGGTCACCGCACGCTGGTCGTCGTCGCCATCACCCTCGTCGGAGCCGGTGATGATCTCGATGTTGTCGTCGTCTGTGTTCGTCGTCATGCCTTGAGCATTCCCTCATGTCCCATTGTTATTGGGTGTCCTGCGGCGAAGATCCGCGCCATTCGTAGATTCGTGCCTCGCCGTTGTCGTAGATCTTCACCCACGACGTGGACTTGTCTAGTGACACTAGTCCGTCGGGCATGACGAACCCGCGAACCACCGGCACGCTGGTTAACACATAGCGGATGTTCAGCGCCTTGACGGCCTCGGCGATCCGGGGGTCGTGGTCGGCGTCGTCGGCGTAGGCCCAGAAGATGAACCGTTGGTAGCCCGGGCCCTGCTGAACCGGATAGTCGTAGTGGGTCCACAGCGGACGCAGGCCGGCGACCGCGTACATCCACGCGGTGCCGTCGACGTTGGCGTTCCCGATGAGGGTGTCCCGGGCCCCGGGCAAGGTGGCCAGGTAGGCCATCGCTTCGAGGTCTTTGTTGTCGATGATCACCTGGTCGTACTTCTCGCCCATCAGGTAGCGGTGCCGCGGGAAGTAATGCCAGGCCAAGCCCATGCTCACGGCTACCAACAGGATCGCGGTGGCGCCGATCCAAAATCCGCGGTCGGGCTCCCGTTCGGCGGCCCACTTCCTGGTCAGCCGGCGAGCACCCGCGACCACCACCAGCGCGGCGGCGTAAAGCGCCACCCCGGCCATCGGCATCAGCAGCAGCGTCACCACCGCCGACAGCCGGCGCGGGTCGCTGTAGAACAAGTCGCTGTACTTGCCGGCGAGGGCGCCGACCGGGCCGCCGAACGGCGCCGACGAGTGCACGATCGACACGACCAGCACGCACCAGACGGCGGCCGGCCACCAGATCCGTTTGATAAGCAGCAGCACGAAACCCACGGCCGCCAGCCCGATGATGATGTTCTGGATCGGATAGTCGTTCAGGTGCCGGGTGTGCTGCACGATTGCGTCGAACAGCGCTCGTTTTTTGCCCTGGTGCGTGACGAAGGCGTGGCCCTCGATGACTTCGGCCTGCTGCAGGACGCCGAGGAACTGCGGTAGCAGCACCGCCAGGGTGGGCGCGGCGATCATCACCAGGGTGACGAAGTCGCGCAGCCGGCCGAGTACCGGTCGCCACAACGCGTCCAGCAGCCACCACGCCACCACGAACGTCACCACCACGACGCCGCCGGTGAGGTGCACCGAGAACACCCCGACCAAGGCCAGGATCGCCAGCGGGATGCGGTCGCGGTTCCGCAACGACGAGGTGACCAGCACGAACGCCGGTATCGCGAGGCCGTAGGCCGCCATGTTCGGCATCGAGGCGGTGTCGAACTCGACGTAGGGAACCGCGGTGAACGACGCCGACAGCGCGGCCGCGGTGGCGGCGGCTCCCGCGGTGCGCCACTGCGACCAGTGTTGGCGCAGCAGTTGCCAGGTCAGTAGCCCGGCGCTGAGCGGAAACAACCAGACCGCCGCGGCCAGTGAGCTCAGCGTGTAGGCGGTGGTCGGCGCGGCGCCGGTCAGCTGCGCCAGTACAGCACCCAGCGCGTGGAACACCGACGGGTAGTAGAGCTGGTCGTGCGTTTCGACGTTGCGCAGCTCGCCCATATGCGTCGACGACGCCTGACCGGTGTCGAGAATCCAGCGGATCGTGTTGGCATGCCAGACGGCGTCCCAATTGCTCGGGATCGACTGCCAGTGCGGCATCCCGCGCCAGGCCGCGATGCCGATGAACAAAGCGCCCAAGATCACGCCTGCCGCCACGGTCAGAGCGGGCCACAGCGAGACCTCGTCGGCGGTCGGATCGGCGGCGCGAAACCGCCCGAGCAAAATCCGCAAACCGAACACGGCGGCCGCCACGATGACCAGCGCCAGCAACGCGGTCCAGGCGTTCCACGCGAGACCGATTGCGCCGAACGGGATGATGGCCAGGCCCACAACGCCGTACGTCAACACTGGTCCGAGCCCGAGTGCGACGTACCAGCGCAGCCGCCCGGCCATCGCCACCACCGCACCCGGCACGATCAGCAACAGGACCGCAATCAGGACTCCGAACCCGAAGCTCACTGGACTAGTATGGCTGGCCAGGTGAACCTGCCCTTATCGCCGTCGGCGAGGACCGCAGGCGCCCTCGCTGTCTCAGTAGCGCAATCACCGACGCTCTAAGGTGGGCTCATGGCATACGACGTCGCCCGGGTGCGTGGTCTGCACCCAGCATTGGGCGACGGATGGATGCGTTTCGACGCCCAGGCGGGGATGCTGATCCCCGAGTCCGTCGCCACTACCGTTTCCACCGCATTCCGCGGGTCGGTGCCGAACACCGCCAGCCCGCATCCGGCCGCGCGGCGCAGTGTGGCGGTGCTCGACGCCGCCCGTCAGGCGGTGGCCGACCTCGTCAACGGCGATCCGGGCGGGGTGGTGCTCGGTGCGGACCGATCGATCCTGCTGACCTCGCTGGCCGACGCGTCGTCCTCGCGGGCCGGGATCGGCTACGAGGTCGTCGTCAGCCGGCTCGACGACGAGGCGAACATCGCACCGTGGCTGCGGGCGGCCAACCGATATGGCGCCAAGGTCAAGTGGGCCGAAGTCGACATCGAGACCGGTGAGCTGCCGTCGTGGCAGTGGGAGAGTCTGATCACGCCGCCCACCCGGTTGGTGGCGATGGCGTCGGCGTCCTCGACGCTGGGCACGATCACCGATGTCAGCGCCGTCACCAAGTTGGTGCACGACGTCAGCGGGTTGGTTGTGGTGGACCATTCGGCCGCCGCGCCGTATCAGCTGATGGACCTGGGCGAGACCGAGGCCGACGTCGTTGCGCTGAACGCGCCGGCGTGGGGCGGGCCGCCGATCGGTGCGCTGGTGTTCCGCAACCCGTCGCTCATCGACAGCTTCGGTTCGGTGTCGATGAATCCGTACGCCCGCGGGCCGGAACGGCTCGAGTTGGGTGGGCATCAGTACGGCCTGCTGGCCGGGGTGGTCGCCAGCATCGAATATCTCGCCGGTCTGGACGAGTCGGCACGGGGCAGCCGTCGCGAAAGACTTGCGCTGTCAATGCAATCCGCGGGCAGCTACCTCAGCGGCCTGTTCGACTACCTGATGGCGTCGCTGCGGTCACTGCCGTTGGTCATGGTGATCGGCAGGCCGGAGGTGCACATCCCGGTGGTGAGTTTCGCGGTCACCGGGGTGCCCGCCGAGCGGGTGGTTCAGCGGCTGGCCGACAACGGCATCCTGGCGGTGTGCAACGCGAACTCGCGGGTGCTCGACCTGATCGGCGTCAACGACATCGGTGGCGCGGTCACCGTCGGGCTGGCGCACTACTCGACGATGGCCGAGGTGGATCAGTTGGTCCGCGCGCTCGCGTCGTTGGGTTAGCGCGCTATTCGCTGACGGTCAGCAGCACCTTCCCGAACGTCTCGCCGGAGGCCAGTACCCGGTGCGCTTCGGCGGCGTCGGCGATCGGGAACCGCGCACCGATGATCGGGCGGACCCGGCCGTCACCGATCATCGGCCACACCGAATCCACGACGGCGTCGACGATCGCGCGCTTGCCGTTGGCGCCGTCGACCGGTCGGCCGCGCAGCGAGGTGCCGATCACGTGGAGCCGCTTGGCGACGGCCTTCGCGATGTTGAACTCGCCCTTGATGCCGCCCTGCATCCCGATGATCACGAGGCGACCATCCGGCGCGAGCGCGTCGAGGTTGCGGTCGAGGTAGGCCGCCCCCATGATGTCGAGAATCACGTCGGCGCCGCGGCCATCGGTGGCATTATTGACGCGCGCGACGAAATCCTCGTCGCGGTAGGAGATTAGCGTCTCGGCGCCGAGTTCCGCGCACAGGTCGAGCTTGGAGCGCGACCCTGCTGTGACCGCTACGCGGTTGCCCAGCGCGGTGGCCACCTGGATGGCGTGCGTGCCGATTCCGCTGGCGCCGCCGTGGATGAGCAGAAGTTCGCCGTCGGCCAGGTGTGCGGCCATCATGATGTTGGACCACACCGTGCAGGCGACCTCCGGCAGTGCGGCCGCGTCGGGCAGCGAGACGCCGAGCGGAACCGGCATCACCTGACCGGCGGGCACCGCCGCGTACTCGGCGTAGCCGCCCCCGGCCAGCAGCGCGCAAACATCTTGTCCGACAGTCCATCCCGTCACACCGTCGCCGACGGCGGCGATGACACCCGAGATTTCGAGGCCCAGGGTGTTGCTGGCTCCCGGTGGCGGCGGGTAGTTGCCCGCCGCTTGCAGGAGGTCGGCCCGGTTGACTCCCGCGGTGTTGACCCGGATCAGAACTTCGCCGAGTCCGGGCGCGACGTCGGGCACTTCGCGCCAGGTCAGACGGTCGGACGATTCAGCGACGATGGCCAACATGGGCGTTAGGTTACTCCCGAGTCATTTCGCGCCTCGTACAGCGCTGTGTCGCTTACGATTGCGCCATGGGAGGGATGATTGCGGGGCGGACCGCTAGTGAGATGCCGGGGTTGGACATAGCCGAGCAGAGGTCTTGGCAGAACTTCCTCGACGCTGCACTGCGTCTGTACGGAACACTGAATCGCGGGCTCGTCGAGAAGCACAAGTTGAGTTTGGTTGACGTACGCCTGTTGGAGATATTGGACAACTCGGAGACCGGTGCGGCGCGGATGGGAGATCTGGCCGAACAGCTCATGTCGCTGCCGAGCCGGGTGACGCGCCAGATCCGTCGACTGGAGACTGCGGGGCTGGTGCGGCGAGAAGCCAGTCCTGACGACGGGCGCGGTGTCTTGGCGGGCATCACCGACCTGGGCCGCGAAGTCGTCGAGGAGGCGATGCTGACCTACGCCAGGGGTGTTCGGGAGAACTTCCTGACTCCGCTGTCCCGTCCGCAGATGGCGGCGATGGGGGAGAACTGTCGCCGGATCAGCGCCTCACTCAAGGGTGCGGGCAACTCGGCGAAGGTCGGCCGCGTCTAACCGTTACGCTTGTCGGCGGTGGCGTGGCAGAGCGGCCTAATGCACTCGCCTTGAAAGCGAGAGACGGCTAACACCGTCCGGGGGTTCAAATCCCTCCGCCACCGCTGCGGGACACGCGCGGCGGACCCGAATCCGCTGCACGCGTTGGACTTCCGGGCCCGGCCGGCATCATGTCCGCACGGACACTGACTGACGCTGTGCTGTGCGGCCGGGCCGAGGCTTCTGTGGATCACCTTGGGGTGCGTGCATTTGACCCCTGACCGGGCATACAAAGGATCAAGGGCGTCCGAAAGGTTGCCGAGCCATCCGCGAGAGCTGGCCCGGCTGGTCGGCGCCAGCCTAATACATGCCGAAAGGTGCTGATCAAGATGCATTCACCGCGGAAACTTCGAAGAAGCTTGGTTCTGGATAAAAGGTTGCTGGGAACGGTTGTGGGCGGCGGTGCTATCGCCGTACTCGGCCTGTTCGGGCTGACCCACCCGGCGCCGGCCTCGGTGACCCACACCGCCGACTCCGGCGACGAGACGAAGTTCCCGGCGTACTCCTCGCCCGCCGTCGGCGCGATGAACATCGGCGCCACCACAACGATGCAGCCGACCGACGAGCCGACAGCGCTCGCGACCACCAAAGCGGTACCGGCCATCAAGGCCAGTAGCTAGCTACTCGCCGGTGAATTCCGGCTTCCGCTTGGCGAACATCGCCGAGATACCCTCCGAGAGGTCCTTCGACGGCAGGAACGCCGAGTTCCACGCCGCGACGTAGCGCAGGCTGGCCGCGACGTCGGCGGTGCGCTGCTCGTCGAGAACGTCCTTGATTCCGTGCACCACCAACGGCGAGTTCGCGGCGATCTCGGCGGCGGTCTCGTGCGCAGCGGCCAGCGTGGCCTCGGCGTCGGGGTAGACGTCGTTGACCAGGCCGATCTTCTCGGCTCGGGCGGCGTCAATGTCCTTGCCGGTCAACGCCAATTCGCGCAGATGACCGTCGGACAGGATGTACGGCCGCCGCGCCTGGCTGCCGACGTCGGCGACGATCGACAGCTTGACCTCCCGCACCGAGAACTTCGCGTCGGCGCTGGCGTAGCGGATGTCTACCGCGCTGATCAGGTCGACGCCCCCACCAATGCACCAGCCATGCACGGCCGCGATCGTCGGGGTGCGGCAGTCGTCCACCGCGGTGATCGACTGCTGCATCCGCTTGAGCTTGGCGTGGAACTCGACCCGCGGACGGGCCGACACCTCGGTGGACATCGCGCTGCCGATGGTGTCGCCCATCGCCAGCAGATCCAGGCCGTAGCTGAAGTTGCGGCCCGAGCCGGTCAGCACGATCGCGCGGACGTCCGGGTCGGCGTCGAGTTCACCGAAGGCCACCGGCATCTCCGCCCAGAACGCCGGACCCATCGCGTTGCCTTTACCCGGGCCGATCAGCGTGACCTGGGCGACGTTGTCCTTGACCTCGACGGTGAGGGATTCAAACTGCTGGCTCATGACCGCCAAGGCTACGACCTCCGACGCTGCCGGCGTTACTCCAGGGTCACCTGCGGTCGCCGGGCCGCGATCCCGGCGCCGAGGGCGAAGAACGCGACCAGCAGTGCGACCACGCCGATGGCGATGGGGGTCGATT
>JAEZIA010000113.1 GCA_023416315.1 Actinomycetes bacterium | reverse complement strand
GTCAGCAGCTTCGGTACCCAGGTGATGTGGATAGGCATCGTTGCCCTCTCTGCTGGGCCCGTGGACTACGGGCTGGATGAAATGCTCGAGTGCGGGGTGACCGCAGGAACTTGGTCCTCCTGCAGCCCGATGCATTGGCCGGTGTTGGCGCCGGTGCATGGGATGCCTTGAATCTCGGGGAGGCTGTTGGGATCACCCGGCGTCGAGTAGGTGGTACCGGTGCTGCTCGGCGTCGGGTAATTGCCGCCGGGCTGGTTGGGGACCAATTCCGGAATGCACTGATCGGTGTAGAGGTCCTCATGCTCGCCGGCCGGGCAGGCGGCGGCCGGCGCGGCCGGTGCCCCTGACGGCGCCGCGAAGAACGCTACCGCCGGAGCAGCTGCGATCGCGACGCTGAATCCACCCGCGAGGAGGATGCGGCGGCCGACTGAAGAGCAAATCGCCATAACTTCACTTTCTCAAGAAGTTGACGGAGTTCCGATGCCGGCCCTCCGTTCTAGGGACTGACGGTCGAGCGGGGTTGCACCACGGGAGCTTGCTGCTCTTCCTGCAATCCTATGCACTGACCGGTGTTTGCGCCTGTGCAAGGTATTCCCTGGACTTCGGGCAGGCCACCCTGCGGGCCTGTGCTGGGCGCAACCTCGCACCCGCCGGTTGCCGGATTGACCGTCTGACCGGCCGGGCACGCCGCGACGGGTGCGGCCGACGGGACAGCGAAAACGGCAAGTGCCGGGGCTGCCGCCACCGCGAGCGCGAAGCCGCCTGCCAGAGCCAGGCGCCGCGCCGAATTCTTCAGATAAGCCATGATCCTGCCTTCTTCTCGGTTTGCTGAGTCACGGTGTGAGGCAGTGTATGGCCGCCTCGGGAGTCCCGCAGTTGTTCGGCGGTTTTATCGATCGTCCTGCGCTGCCTGTTACACCGGGGTCAATATTTAGGCTCGGCCGAATTTTCCGCCATACAATCGCTGCTCACAGGCACCGTCTGGCGCCGGAGAAAACGCCGCGCGGAAATTCTGCTGGGCTCAGTTATGGCCCCGAAATACTGCAGCGCGGATTGCCGAATCAAGGCTTATCGTTCACCGTCGAAAGTCCTCGGTTACGCCGACATTGGCGCTGGGATATTCGCTGGACGCCGCGGTGGGACGGGGCGCTATGCGTGGGCGCAGCGCCGTGGTTCTATACGGAGACCCTGTTGTGAGTGTGAGGAGTACGGCGTGCAGCTCTCGTTCGAGGATCGGACGTATCTGGTCACCGGTGGTGGCAGCGGAATCGGCAAGGGAGTGGCGGAGGGACTGGCCAAGGCCGGCGCCAACGTCATGATTGTCGGCCGCGGTGCCGACCGGCTGGCCGCGACCGCTGACGAGATCAACGCCGCCGCACCGAACGGCAACGTCCGGTACGAACCCGCCGACGTCACCAACGAGGACCAGATTGCCGGCGTCGTCGATGCCGCCACGGCGTGGAACGGTGGGCTGCACGGCGTGGTGCATTGCGCGGGCGGATCGCAGACCATCGGTCCGATCACCCAGATCGACTCGGAGGCATGGCGTGCCACCGTCGACCTCAACATCAACGGGTCGATGTACGTGCTCAAGCATTCGGCCCGCGAGATGGTGCGCGGCGGTGGCGGTTCGTTCGTCGGTATCTCGTCGATCGCGTCGAGCAACACCCATCGGTGGTTCGGGCCGTACGGCGTCACCAAGGCCGGCCTGGACCACCTGATCAAGTTGGCCGCCGACGAGCTCGGACCGTCCTGGGTGCGAGTGAACGGCATCCGGCCGGGGCTGATCCGCACCGAGTTGGTGCAACTGGTTCTCGACTCGCCGGAAATCAGTGGGGATTACGCCGACTGCACGCCGCTGCCGCGTCCCGGCGAGGTCTCCGACGTCGCGAACACGGCGCTGTTCCTGCTCAGCGATGCCGCCCAATGGATCACTGGGCAGATCATCGGTGTCGACGGCGGGCAGAACCTGCGCCGTGGACCGGACTACTCGGCGATGCTGGAACCGGCGTACGGCGCCGACGGGCTACGCGGAGTGGTCTGAGCCCGCAGCGTCACGCGCCGCGAGGCTGCCGACCGCCGACCAATCCAGGTGCTCGCCGCCGCCGGCGAGCAGCCGCAAGAACCGGTCGCGCAGCAGGCTGGCGATCGGCAACGGCACCCGCAGTTCCTCGGCGGCCGCCAGGACGAGTCCAATGTCCTTGTGGCCCAACGGTGCCGCGAAGCCAGCCGGTTCGAACTGCTCGCTGGCGATGAGTCCGCCGTAGGTCTTGTAGACCGGCGCCGAGAACAGCGTGGACGTCAGGATCTCCAGGTACTGCTGTTTGTCGACCCCGCCGCGGTCCACCAACGCCATCGCCTCACCAAGCGATTCGATCACCGAGCCGATCAGGAAGTTACCGCTCAGCTTGACCAGATTGGCTGCCGGCGAATCTTCGCCCACCACGAACGTCCGTTGGCCGATCGCGTCGAAGACCGGCGTCACTGCGGTCACCGCGTCGGGCGGGCCTGCCGCGACGACGAACAGCGCCGCCGCGGCGGCGGCCTCCGGCCTACCGAACACCGGTGCCGAGACGAACCGCTGCCCGGCCGAGTTGTGCTCGTGGACAAGGCGTTTCGATAACTCGACACTGATCGTGCTGGACGAGATATGCACGGTGGCCGGCCCGGCCGAGGCGAGGATGCCGTCGTCACCGAACGTCACCGCCGCCACCGCGGCGTCGTCGGCCAGCATCGTCAGCACGACCTCGCCCCGGCTGGCGTCGGCAACGCTGTCGGCTGGCCGAGCGCCTGCTGCGGCGAGCGCGTCGACCTTCGCCCGAGATCGGTTGTAGACGGTCACGTCGTGGCCGGCTTTGACCAGATTGGTGGCAATTCCCGCGCCCATATTGCCCAGCCCGATGACTCCGATACGCATAACGTCCAAGGTAGGCGCTGGAGCTCAGTTGACGCAGGGCACCGAGCCGCCGTCGATCGGGGCGCCCTGGTCGGGTGTCGGCGTCACGCCCATGTCCGACCAGCCGCGGCTCGTCGACGTTTCGGTGCTGTCCGGCGTCTGCAGCTGCTCCAGCGGCAGGTCGTAACCGTCGCCGAGCACCACCCGGACATGGTCGGCCGCGACCGAGCTGGTGGACTGTGGGGCGTTCTCCACACCGAGCAGGCTGGCCACCGACTGCGCGTCGGCCTGTGCCCCGGCGCCATAGGTGATCACCGTGTCGATCGGTTCACCGGACTCCCGGTCGCGGACCTCGCTGACGGTGAAATCGTGCTTGCCGAGCAGTGTCGCCGCCTGCGCGGCCAGACCCGAGATGTCGCTCGCGTTGACGATGCTGATCTTCGTGTTCGGGTTGGGCGGCGGAAGCGGTTGTTGGACAGCGGCGGTGGTGACCGCCGTCGAGTCACCGCCGATGGCCCGCGCGATCTCCGCGCGAATCTTCTTCGGGTCGACGATGTTGACGTCCTGGCCGTTGATGTTCTCGTAGCGCACTACGGGCAGCGTGCGGAACTCGACGTCACCGCCGGCCAGCGCGGCCATCCTGCGGAACTGGTCCTCGCCCCACCCCTCCGACAGGACGATGTCCTGGCGCGCCACCTCCATCAGCCGTTTGAACTTGTCGAGGTCGGTGAACGACCCCGACTGCTGCAGCTGGTGAGTGACCGACAACAGGAACGCCTGCTGGCGATGGGTGCGGTCGAGGTCTCCGTTCTCCAACCCGTGCCGCTGCCGCACGAACGCCAAAGCCTGTTCGGCGTTGAGGATCTGGCGGCCGGCTGGGAAATCGGCACCGGAGTAGTCGTCGTGGACAGCATGGTTCAGGCACACCTCGACGCCGCCGAGGCTGTCGGCGAGGTGATAGAAGCTGGCGAGATTCACCTCGGCGAAGTAGTCGATGGGTTGGCCGGTCAGATTACGCACCGCGCGGATGGTGGCCTTGCGTCCGGCTTCGCGCCCGTCACGCTCGAGTTCCTTGCGGTCTGAGACACCCTCGTCGGCCAGCTTCTGCTCGGTCTGCGCCTTGGTCAGCCCGTACGCCTCTTTGATCTTGATGTGGCCGTAGCCCTTGATGCCAGTGACAGCCACATAGTCGTCGCGCGGTATCGAGAACGCGACGACACGGTCGTCGGCGCTGATGTGCACGAGGATCAACGTGTTGGTGTTGTAACCGCCCGAGTCGGAGTCGCCGGCGTGCAGCTTGTCGAGCAGTCCGTCGGGCAACTCGTTGCCGTCCTGGTCTTTGCGGGAGTCCAGACCGATCAGCAGGATGTTCATCGCCCCGCCGCTGGATCGCGGCTCGTCTGAGCCCAGGGCCTGGGAGACGGTGATGCCGCTCAGCAAGCCGTGTGCCTGCGAGTAGGCCAGGCCGGTGGCCATCACGATCGCGACCGACACCACGCCGATCAGGGCTCGGGTGGCGGCCCGCAGGGCCCGCCCGCCGTTGGACCGCCCTCGATGGCGGCCGCGGCGGTTGCCCGGGGCGGCCGCTCGCGGGGGCGGCGAGGGATCCATGATCGACAGTATGCGGGGTTCTGCTGGCCGGGACCCAGTTGACCAGGTATCTCTGGGGTGATTCAGGTGTATACCCCCGGGCCGTACAAGTAACCGTCGGTGCAGATCAAAGCTTTGCGAGGCCGGTTCACAACGGGTGGTACGGCCCCCGGGCGCCCCCGAAGGGCGGCGCTTCTCACATTCGAAATCGGTACGGCGAACTCGTCGAGTGCGCGGGTGGTGGCACGCTATGCTGAGCACGTGCTTAGCATCCTGCGCTGCGGCGGCCGTCGATGAAGCCGGCGCCCTTCGACTATCACCGGCCCGACAGTGTCGCCGCGGCGGCACAGATGCTTGCCGACTTCGGCGATGACGCCAAGCTGCTCGGCGGCGGACAGAGCCTGGTCCCGATGCTGTCCATGCGGCTGGCGTTCTTCGACAACCTGATCGACATCTCACGTCTCGAGGAGTTGAAGGGCGTCGAGGCCAAGGGCGACGCCCTGTGGATCGGTGGTGGCACCACCCACGCCACGGTGGGCGCCGACGAGCAGGTGCGCGCGCACGCGCCGCTGTTGACCAGGGCCACGCCGCTGATCGGGCACTTCCAGATTCGCAGCCGGGGCACCATTGGCGGTTCGATCGCGCACGCCGATCCGGCCGCCGAGTACGGTGCCGTCGCGCTGGCGCTGGACGCCACGATCGAAACGGTGTCGGTGTCGGGCCGGCGCGAAATCCCGGCAGGCGAGTTCTTCGCAGGCGTGTGGGAGACGGCAATGGAGGCCGACGAGGTGCTGGTGGGGGTGCGGTTCCCGGTCTGGTCCGGCCGGTGCGGATTCGCCGTCGAGGAATTCGCCCGCCGGCACGGCGACTTCGCGATCGCGGGTGCGGTCGCCGCCGTCGAACTCGACGGTGACGACAAGGTGCGGCGCAGCGCGATCGGGCTGCTGGGCCTGTCGGCCACTCCTCGCCGCGCGTCGGCCGCCGAGCAGGCGATCGCCGGCCGGCCGGTCGGCGACATCACCGCCGAAGAAATCGGCGAGCTCGCGATGAGCGGACTCGACGACATTCCGGCCGACCTTCAGGGCTCGGCCGACTATCGACGCAAGATCGGGGCGGCGATGGCCGCACAGGCCTGGCGGGCCGCGGTCAAGGAGGCATTCGATGCATGAACGTTCAATTCGGTTGTCCGTCAACGGAATTTCCGTTGAGGCAACCGTCGAACCGCGGCTGACGCTGGCCGACTTCCTGCGCGAGCGTTGCGGTCTGACCGGAACCCACCTGGGCTGCGAGCACGGCTCGTGCGGCGCCTGCACGGTGCTGCTCGACGGTGCGGCGGTGCGCTCGTGCCTGGTGTTCGCAGTACAGGCCGAGGATGCCGAGGTCTCGACGGTCGAGGGGGTGGCGTCTCCGGACGGTGAGCTGTCACCGGTGCAGGCCGCCATGCGTGATTGCCACGGGCTGCAATGCGGTTTCTGCACACCGGGATTCGTCATGTCGATCACGGCGCTGCTACGCGATAACCCGCATCCCACCGACGAAGAGATCCGCGAGGGTCTGTCGGGCAACTTCTGCCGCTGCACCGGCTATCAGGGCATTATCAATGCCGTTCACCAGGCCGCTGAAAGCGGCGCGGCCACAACCTAGTTCGCGGCCGCCTCGATCAGTGCCACGATCTGCGACGGGGTCGCGGGTAGCTTGGTGACGGTCACCCCGAGCGGGGCCAGCGCGTCGTTGATCGCGTTGATCACCGCGGGGGTGGCACCGATCGCGCCGCCCTCGCCGCACCCCTTGTAGCCGCCGACGCCCGGGCTGGGCACCTCGACGTGTCCGTACTCGATCGGCGGCACCTCGGTTGCGGTCGGCAGCAGATAGTCGACGAACGTGGTGGACAACGGATTTCCCTCGTCGTCGTACACCAGGTTCTCCAGCAGCGCGCCACCGATGCCCTGCACGGTGCCGCCGGCGATCTGCCCCTCCACGATGTTGGGGTTGATCATCGGGCCAACGTCCTCGCTGACAATGTAGCGGGTCAGGGTGACCCGGCCGGTGGTGATGTCGACCTCACACGTGCACGCATGAGTCGCGTTCGCCCAGTGGATCATCGTCTGGGAGGTGAATCGGGCGGTCGCCTCCAGGGTGGCGGCCATGCCGGGCGCCAGCTGCTGGGGCTCGTAATACGAGCGGTAGGCCAGATCGGCGAAACTGACGCTCTTGGAATTGTCTTCGCGCGAGGTCGCCCGCGAGTTGGCCAGTTCGATGTCGGTCTCGTCGACGCCGAGCACATGGGCTGCCATCGCGACCAGCTGCTGGCGCAGGATGGTGCCCGCCTCGTTGACTGCGCCTGCCGTCATCGGCCCGCTGCGGCTGCCCTGCGTTCCGGCGCCGTACGGGGTCACCGCGGTGTCGCCCTGAATCGTTGACACGTCGGCGATGTCGGCGCCCAGCGCGTCGGCGGTCAGCTGCACGACGGTGGTCTCGATGCTGTTACCGCTCGACCCGCCGTTGACGTAGACATTGATCTTGCCGGTCGGCTCCATCCGGATGGTGCAGCCCTCGGTGGCCAGGTGCCCGGTGGCGGCACCGGTCGGCTCGATGTAGGCCGAAAATCCGAGGCCGAGGTAACGGCCCTGGGCGAGGGCCTCGGCCTGCTCCTTGCGGAACCCCTCGTGGTCGAGGATCTTCACCGCCTGCTCGAAGGTCTCCATCGGCGCGACGTGGTCGTACGGCATGCCGTTGGGATTGAAGAACGGCATCTCGTCGCGGCGCAGCAGGTTCTTGCGGCGCAATTCGACGGGATCTATGCCCATCTTGCGGGCGGCGATGTCGAGAAGTATTTCCCGCGTGAGGGTTTCGTACTGCCACGGGCCGCGGTAGGCGGCAAGGCCGCTGGTGTTGGTGAACACCGTCTTGTAGTTGAAGCTGGACTTCGGCACCCGGTAGGGGCCGGGGAAGAACATCCCGATCGCGGCGGTCGTCAGCACCGGGTACGGCGTGGGGTAGGCGCCGATGTCCTGGATGAAGTCGATGTCGACGGCGGTGATCGCGCCGTCGGCGTCGAATGCCATCCGGGCCCGCCCGTCGACATGGCGGGCCTGCCCCGCCGACATCAGGTTCTCCCGGCGATCCTCGATCCACTTCAGCGGCGCGGGCACCTTGCGGGCGGCCAGCATGATGCACATGTCCTCGCGCATCGGGACGACCTTCTGCCCGAAACCACCGCCGGTGTCGCGGGTGATGACCCGCACGCCCTGGGCCGGGATGCCGAGCAGCCGGGCGGCGAACGCCCGCAACTCATGCGGGGTCTGGGTGGACGCCCACAACGTGAGTTCCTGTGTGGCGGCGACCCATTCGACTACCAGGCCGCGCGTTTCGATCGGCACCGGAACATGGGTCTGCTGGTAGATCCGCTCGTCGGCGACGTACGCCGCGGCGCTGAACGCTTCCTCGTCGGGCGGCGCACCCGCCAAGCCGCCCGCCACGTTGTCGGGATAGGCCTCGTGGACCACCGCCTCGTGGTTCACCGCCTGCGTGAAATCGGCGATCGCGGGCAGCGGCTCGTAGTCGACGTCGATCAGCTCGAGGGCGTCCTCGGCGATGTAGCGGTTCTCGGCGATCACAATCGCGACCGGGTCGCCGACGAACTTCACCTCGCCCTCGGCCAGTGGCGGTCGCGGGGTGTCGGGGACGTCCTTGCCCGCCACCGCGTGCCACGCCTCGTGGACGTCGTTGTTCATGTCGTCCGCGGTCAGCACCGCATGTACGCCGGGCAGTTCCAGCGCCGCGGACGCGTCGATGCTGTTGATCCGGGCGTGTGCGAACGGGCTGCGCACGAAGCAGGCGTGCAGCATGCCCGGCCGGACGATGTCGTCGACGTAGGTTCCGTGCCCGGTGAGCAGGCGAGTGTCCTCGACCCGCGGGACACGCGTCCCCGCGTAACGGGCGGCAGGTGCGGCCATGGCGTTCGCTCCAATGCGTCGTCGACGAGCCAATCAGCGACAGGCTAAGCAGTCGCTCAGCAGAGCGTACCGAAGCGCACGGGTGTCGTCACCAACAGTCGGTCATACCGGTCCGGGCAGCCGGCACAGCCTGCACAGTGCGGCCAGCCCGTCGGGCGTTCCCGGCCAGTGTTCGGCGAGCGCCTGCGCGCCTGCGGTCCTGGTGACCCAACGCAGCACCACGGCGATGATGATCACGTCGTCGGCATGCCCGAGCACTGGAATGAAGTCCGGTATCAGGTCGATCGGCGAGGCCAGGAACACCAACAGGCCGGTGAGGCCGACGCGGATCCGTCGCGGTAGCCGAGGATCGGCGGCCAGGCGTTTGAGCAGGCGCAGCGTGTCCGGCAGCAGCCGAAGCAGGTCGGCGATGCCGACGGTGTCGGGTTTGAGCAACCACAGCGACGCCGCCAGGGCCATCCAGACCACGATCAGCGTCGCGGCGACCGACACCGGAACCCACCACCACTCGCCGAACACCCGTCCATCCTGCCCGTCGGAAACACGCCGGAAACACGATCGCCCCGCCGATGAAACACCGCGCCGACATTCTCGTCGGGACCGTCGAAGGAGCCGGATTTGCAAGCGATCGATCCTGCCGCCACCGCGTGGCTGCTGGCCAGCACAGCGCTCGTCCTGTTGATGACGCCCGGGCTCGCGATCTTCTACGGCGGCATGGTGCGTACCACCGGCGTCCTCAACATGATCATGATGAGCTTCATCGCGATCCCGCTCGTGACGGTGGCGTGGCTGCTGTTCGGTTACACGTTGGCGTTCTCCGGATCCAGCTTCGGTGGCGTGATCGGCGACCTGTCACACATCGGCATGGCCGGAATCGGGCCGGACACCGTGCACGGCTCGGTTCCCGAACTGCTCTTCTCGACCTTCCAGCTGAGTTTCGCGATCATCACCGCCGCGCTCGTCAGCGGCGCGATCGCGGACCGGGCCAAGTTCGCCGCCTGGATGATCTTCGTGCCGGTGTGGGCCATTGTGGTGTATGCCGTTGTGGCGCACTGGGTCTGGGCACCCGGCGGGTGGTTGTTCAAACTCGGGGTGCTGGATTATGCCGGCGGCCTGGTCGTCGAGATCGTCTCGGGTTCCTCTGCGCTGGCGCTGGCGCTGGTGCTCGGGCCTCGGATCGGATTCAAAGTCGACGCCATGCGCCCGCACAACCTGCCGTTCGTTCTGCTGGGCGTCGGGCTGCTGTGGTTCGGCTGGTTCGGTTTCAACGCGGGCTCCGCGCTGGCGGCCAACGGCACCGCGGCGGCGATCTTCCTCAACACTTTGGTGGCAGGCTGCCTGGGCATGCTCGGCTGGTTGTCGGTCGAGCAGGTTCGCGACGGGCACCCGACAACTTTTGGAGCGGCGTCCGGGGTGGTGGCCGGACTGGTCGCGATCACGCCCTCGTGCGGCACCGTCAACACCCTGGGCGCCGCGATCGTCGGGGTGGCAGCCGGTGTCGTGTGCTCGTTCGCGATCGGGCTCAAGTTCCGCTTCGGCTATGACGACTCGCTGGACGTGGTCGGCGTGCACTTCGTCGGCGGGGTGGTCGGCGTGTTGCTGATCGGATTCCTGGCCAACGCGGTGATGACCGGCGGACCGGAGGGCCTGTTCTACGGCGGCGGGCTGACTCAGCTGGGCAAGCAGGCGCTGGCGATGGTCGTCGTGGCGGCCTACGCCTTCACCATGTCGTTCGTCGTGGGCAAGCTGATCGACCGCGCCATCGGTTTCCGCGTCAGCCCCGAGGACGAGACCGCCGGTGTGGACTTCACTCAGCATGCCGAAACCGCGTATGCCGAGGGCGTGCACGGGCATCAGCCGTTGCGACGTCCGCTGTTCGGCGAGCGAACCCGGCCGGACACCGGCGACAAGGACTGACGGTGTCGGGTGACTGGGCGGCGTTGTCCGCCGAGCTGATCCCGCTCGCCTTGGTGGTGGCGCTGTCGCCGATCTCGATACTTCCTGCCCTGCTGCTGGTGCTGTATTCGACCCGACCGCGGTCCGCCGGCTTGGCGTTCGCGGCGGGGTGGGTGAGCGGGCTCGCCGTCCTGACCGTGCTGTTCGGTAACGTTCCGCGACTCCTGGGCGGCACAGATGCCACGTCGTCGGTCTGGCAGTTGTGGTTGCGGCTGGTCGGTGGGGCCGTGCTGATGGTGTCCGGTGTCTGGCTGTGGCTGCGACGCAAGAATGCGGTCCGCTCCGCACACTGGCTCGATGCCCTCGGCAAATGGTCCCCGGTCCGCACCGCGGCGATGGGTCTTGCGTTCGGCGTCCTGAACCCGAAGATCATCGTGGCCTGTGCCGCAGCGGGTTTGGCGATCAGTGCCGCCGCGGTGGGGCCGGCCGGCCGAAGTGTGGCTGTCGTGTACTTCGTGGTGATCGCGGGTTCGGGAACGCTGCTTCCGGTGCTGGCGCATGTGCTTGCAGCGCAGCGATTCGACCGCGGGCTGGAGCGGTTGCGCGCCTGGATCCAACGGCGTCAAGCCGAAATCAGTGCGATCGCCTTGATCGTGATCGGTGCGGTGCTGGCCCTCACCGGCGCGCTGGGCCGCTGACGCCGCGATCACACCTCCGCGTCCGGCCCCGCCGTCGGCCCATGAGCGGGAGAATCGGCGTGCGAGGTGACCGGCATCCGTCCGACGGGTCCGTGGCCCCTTCCCAGTGGGGCAGTTCCAGTCCGTGTACGTCGACCTGTCCTGGCCGCCGAGCAACAACAGCCCGACGAACTAGGCCAGTGTCGACGAGGTTGCGCCGAGACGAACACTTCCTGACGTAGCCGCCCGGATGGCCCTATCGGGTTGGCGCCCCCGGTGTGGCCGGATATGTTCCGGGTCATGGTCAAGCATCGTCAGTTCGCGCGGACTGCAGGACTCGCGTTAGTGATTGGGGCAGTGGGTCTTTCGGCGGCGTGCGGTCAGTCGTCGGACGAGAGCCCCGCCACCACGACCTCTGGCGGCGCTTCGACCGGTAAGCCGGCGCCGTCACCGACCGAGAAGGGCATCGTCCAGATGCCGCCGCGGGCGTTCAACCAGAACCAGAACGCCGCCGACGGAGTGCTGGCATTGCAGAGCCAGGGCTATCTTGTCCAGATCAACATCGGCGACGGCGACAAGAACAGCGCGCTGTCAGCGTGCAAGATCACCGGCGTCGACGGGTTGCGCGGTGATCATCCGCCGGCCGACACCACCGTGTTCCTGACCGTGAGCTGCCCGAGCAGCAACAACTGAGGTCAGGCGCTCACGAGGCGCTTGCGGCGGCGGACCAGCATCAGGCTGATGAACAGGACTGCGACACCGGTGGATTGCGACACCATCGTGTAGCCGAGGTCCTTCATGATGCCGATCTCGATGGGACTCAGCGTGCGTATTCCGAGCCCGGTGTCCGAGGTGGCGTTCATCAGCTTCTCGAAGATGCCGGTGAACGTGTAGTCGTCGAGATGGGACATCGAACTGCCGGACTCCCACGGGTTCGGGGTGTAAAGCTTCACCGGGTTGCCGCCGTTGGCCGCCTTCGCGTTTTCGCCGCCGAAGTACAGGCCGCCGCCCCCGCCGGTCAGGTTCGAGTTGTAGGCGGTTTTGAAGGTGTTGCCGTCGAACACCGAGGTGCCGTTCGAGGTGACGATGTACTGATCGAAGTCGGTCCAGGTCGGCACCGAGTTGTTGCCCGCGCGGTCGACGACCGACAGGAAGCCGTAGGTGTGCAGCAGTTCGTGCAGTGCCGTCGACCGGAAGTCGTACTGGCCGCCGGTCACCGTGTTATAGCCCCAGGCGTAGCCGAAGTTCCAGTCGATCGTGCCGTCGGCTTCCGCACCGTTGACGTCTTCGCCGGTGATGATCTTGTGCTGGACCACGGTCGGGAAGAAGCCGTCGCCCTCACCGATCAGATCGCTGCCGGCCGAGGCCAGCGTCCCGCCCATCAACGAGTACTGGCCGGTGACCTTGTAGGTGATGTTGACGTCGTCCGCGGGCTCGAAATAGCTGGACAGGTGGATCGCGGTGGCCGCCAACTCGGCCCGGGCCGCGCTGGACCAGAACTGCGAGCCGCTTCCGTAGGTGAAGGTGTACGTGATCCGCGGCGCACCTTCCTGATAGACGGCGCCCGCTGCGTACGTGCTGGGGGTCCGGAACCAGTTCAGCAGGTTGATGTGCGGACCGACGTCGGTGGCGGAGACGACGAAGGAGTCGACGCCTCGGAAGTCCTCATTGGGGGTGTACTTGTAGGCCCCCGTTGCGGGGTCGACGATGACAACCTCGCCGTATTGCGCCTGCCGAGTCACCTTGTAGACCAGCCGGTCGCCCTCGGGGTCCACCGCTCCGAAGTTGCCGTAAATCGGTTCGGATGTCTCGACGGTGGCCACCACCGGGGACAGCCTGGGTGCCTCGTTGAACAAGCTGCGGCGCACCAGCAGCGCGGCGCCGTCGAACAGTCCCTGCAGCGAGCTGAGCAGGCCGGTGAAGTCGTCGATGGGCAAGCCACCGGTGGCGCTCGCGGTGGGGATTTGCAGCGCGGTGATCTTGGCGGCAGTCGTGGTCTTGGCCGGGGTGGACGAGGTCTCGGCGGTGCTGGTGGCCGGCTGCTGGGTGTCTGCGGTCGGCGCGGCGGCGGTTGTGTCGCTGACGGGTTCGGGAGTGGCCGCCCCGGAGACTGTTCGGCTGGACTGGGCCTTCGGCTTTTGCGCCGGGGTCGCAGTGGGGGTGATGGGACGGATGCGCGCCGCTGAGGCCGGCTTACGCGCGGGGCTGGCGGCGGCCGAGGGGGTCTTTGCCGACGACGACGAGGCGCTGTCGTGGCTGGGCTTGGTGGTGCGAGCCGACCGGGCGGTTCCGCTCGGCTTTGCCGGGCCGGCCGACGTCGAAGACGGACCCTGGTCAGGGCTGTCCGCGCTGGCAATGGCTACCGAGGGCCACACCAGGGACAGGCCCAGTGCGACGGCCGCCGCACCCGCCCGCGCACTACGCTGGACATTTGCCATGAAAGTACCGCCTTCTGCATCCGCTGTTGCCCATGAAGTCGGCGGACTTCAGGCAAACCCCCCGATGAGGGTGCCACACCCGTGGAACGGACGGGCACCCGTTTGCTTTCTCAGCGAATCTTAAGCTGAAATTGCCCTCAGCGGTAATACTTGCGCGCGAAGTTCGCGCCGGATTGTGGCTCAGCGGCCGACGTAGTGGGGACGAAGGGCCATGACGAGGATGTGGTCGAGTGCCCGATCGGACAGGAACCGGGTCATCGTGGTGATCATCGCGGCATCGCGCCCGACTGTGTAGCGGGTGCGTGGTCGGCGCGTCATAACCGCTGTGGCGATCACCGCAGCCGCCGCGTCCGCGGGCAAGCCGGACTCGGTGGATGCGGCGGCCTGGCCGTTGACGGCCTGAACCAGTGCGCTGTAGCGCCGGCGTAGCTCGGGCGGCATGGCGGCGATCACCTCATCGGCGCCGGCCGTAGCGCTGTTGAGCATGCGGGTGCGGATGGCGCCGGGTTCGACGACCACCACTCGCACTCCGCTCGGGGCCAATTCCCGCCGCAGCGAATCGCTGACCGCTTCGAGTGCGAACTTCGTTGCGGCATACGGGCCGTACGCGGCCATCGCGACCTTGCCGCCCACCGAGCTGACGTTGACGACGCGGCCCTTGCCGGCGAGCAGGTGGGGCAGCAGTGCCTGGGTGATGGCGACGGGTCCGAAGAGATTGACTTCGAACATCATTCGCCACCGGTCGATGGCGAAGGCCTCGACTGGGATGTTGATTTGGATCGCGGCGTTGTTCACCAGCGCGCGCAGCGGCCGCGCCTGCGGGTCGGTACGCACCCGGTCGGCAAGTGCCGCGATGTGCTCGGAATCGGTGACGTCGAGGATGACCGGTTCGACACCGGGGCCGCGGATCGCGTCGGCGTCGACATCGCGTCGCACGCCTGCCAAGACGTGGAACCCGCGCCGGGCCAGTGCGCGTGCGGTGGCCGCACCGATACCGCTTGAGGTGCCGGTGACGACGGCGAGCGGCACTTGGGTTGACATTGTCATCTCAAAGACGCTACTCGCTAAGATGACAGTGTCAACTCAGATTGGAGTTTCTGTGCGCCGCATCGAATCTGCCGCCGCGACCCGACGCGCCCTGCTCGACGAGGCCGCCGGTCTGCTCGACCGCGGCGGACCCGATGCCGTGACACTGCGCGAGGTCGGCGCGGGGGCGGGTGTCAGTCGCGGTGCGCCATACCGGCACTTCACCGACAAAGAAAGCTTGCTTGTGGCGGTGGCCGCGGAGGGGTGGCAGCGGATCGGTGACCGCATGGCGGAACTCAGCTCGGACGCCGCGTCTTCGCCGAAGGAGTCCTTGCGCGCCGCACTGCTCGACGTCATCACGGTCAGCCGTAGGCAGCCGCACCTCTACCGGCTGATGTTCACCGCGCCGGCCGCGGATCCGACCGCGGTGGTGCGGGCCGCGCAACGAATGTGCGAAGAGTTCCTGGCCATCGTCGCTGCCGCGGTCGGCGCGGAGGACGCACAACGCTGCTCGGCAATCCTGTTGACCGGCGTGCACGGCGCCGCCGGACTCGAGGCAAGCGGCCTGCTGCACACCGACAAGTGGCAGACGGACGCCGAGGAGCTCGTGGATATGCTGCTCGCGATGCTCAATCCGAGAGCCCCCTATCGGGATTGAACCGATGACCTACATATTACAAGTATGTTGCTCTACCACTGAGCTAAGGAGGCAGGTCGGCCGGACCGAGGTCCGAGCCGACTAACAGACTAGCGAAGTCACTGCTCGTCGTCGTCGATGACCAACCGCTCGCTGCGCACCCGCTCGGTGCCGATCGTGCGGGGCGGCGGATAGCTGCGGCGGCGGCCGGGGATCGGGATCCGGTCGGCGATATTGCTGAGCGGATTGACCACCAGACTCAGCGTGGTGACCGCCTCGCGCAGCGTCTCGATCGTCGGCGCCAGCGCCTCCAGCCCCGGTGCCAACCGGTTCAAGGTGTCGGCGACGTCGGCCAACTGCTCCAGCGGGCCGTTGCGTGCGGTCAGCTTCTCGACCAGTCCGCCCTCGGCCATCAACCGGTCGGCCAGCCCGTCCTCGCCGAGGATCCGCTCGACCAGGCCGTCCTCGTCCAATAGCTGGTCGACCAGACCGCCGGGCGCCAACGACCGCTCCAGCCCGCCGCCCTCGGCGGTCAACCGGTCGAGCACCCCGTCCGGCGCGGTGACCCGGTCGATCAATCCACCCGGACGCATCAGCCGATCCAACGGACCGTCCGGGGCCAGCGCCCGGCCCAGCGGCGCGTCATCGTCGAGCAGTTGGGCGAGTTTGTTCGCCCGCGCGATGGTGTCCTCGAGGCCCAACATCTGGGCCACCGAACTCGGCGACCCGGCCACGCCGGCGTCACCCAACGCCTGTTTGGTGAGGTCAAGGCCGGCTTTGGCGACATCGAGGCCCGCTTCGGCGGCGGCCAGCCCCACCTTGACCGGTGTGCTCGCGATCCCTACCAGCGTCTTCGCCAGATCCATTTCACAAGTGTAGGAGCGGAAAAAGCCTGTAACCGGAGGTATCGGCCAAACCGCGCGATAATGAACTCACAGCAAGCTCACAGCGCCCAGGCAGCCTCACTCCAACAATGTGAGAGGAAATTGTCAGCATGGCCGCTCCTGTCACAACTGAATTAAAGCCCGAGGCACGTGTCCTCGTCGTCGACGATGAAACCAACATCGTGGAGTTACTGTCGGTAAGCCTGAAGTTCCAGGGTTTCGAAGTCCACACCGCATCCAGCGGACCCGCCGCGCTCGACCGTGCTCGCGAGGTCCGCCCCGACGCGGTGATCCTCGACGTGATGATGCCCGGCATGGACGGGTTCGGAGTGCTGCGCCGGTTGCGGGCCGACGGGATCGACGCGCCCGCGCTGTTTTTGACCGCGCGTGACAGCCTGCAGGACAAGATCGCGGGTCTGACCCTCGGCGGTGACGACTACGTGACCAAGCCGTTCAGCCTCGAAGAGGTCGTCGCCCGGTTGCGGGTCATCCTGCGTCGAGCGGGCAAAGGCATCGAGGAGCCGCGCAATTCGCGGCTGAGCTTCGCCGATATCGAACTCGACGAGGACACCCACGAGGTGTGGAAGGCCGGTGAACCGGTCTCGCTGTCACCGACCGAGTTCACCCTGCTGCGCTACTTCGTGATCAACGCGGGCACCGTGCTGAGCAAGCCCAAGATCCTCGACCACGTCTGGCGCTACGACTTCGGCGGTGACGTCAACGTCGTCGAGTCCT
>JAEZIA010000077.1 GCA_023416315.1 Actinomycetes bacterium | reverse complement strand
GTTCAGAAGCCGCGAAGAGCCAGCCAGAGCTCGATTCGGTCGGCAACGATCCGCCAGTCGGGTTCGAGCATCAGTTCGTGGCCCATCCCGGGAAACAGGACCGGTTCGGTGGCGTACGCCGCGGCAGTGCGACGCACATCGGCAGGCGTGTACAACCGGTCCCGTTCGCCGCCGACGACCAGCAGCGGTGTCCGCACCCTGTGGGTGCGAACGAGGTCTCCGAGCACGGTGTCGAACATGACCGCCCGTGTGCTGTCGGGCTGGACCTGACCCATGAACGCTTCGACCACCTCGTCCGGCGCGTCGTCGTTGAAGAACGTCTCGCGTGCCCCGGCCGGCGTGCCGCAGAGATCTGCCGGGTCGCCGGTGATCGCGAATTTCGTTGACCGCCAGGGATGTCGACGAATCGATCGGAGCAGTGAACCGAGCTGCCCCCGGGGCGGGGTGGACGCCATGAGCACCGCCGCCGGTGCGTCCGACTGTTCGAGGTACTTCTGCACAACGAAACCACCGAGGGAGTGACCGATCAGGACCGGCGGGGTGGGAAGCGCCGCGACGACGCCGGCCACGTCACGCACATAGTCCGCGATCGAACACATCCGTAACGGCTTGTCTGACGGACTGTTTCCGTGTCCGCGCAGGCTCGGCGCCACAACGCGGAACCCATGTTCGACGAAGAAACTCAGGAAATGCTGCTCCCAACACCAACCGGCGTGCCAGGCACCGTGAACGAAAACCAATGCGTGCCGACGTGTTTCGGTCTCTCCGCCGCTATCGACCACGTCGAGGCCGGTTCGGCTCATACCCGGGTCCAGGCGCACAACTGCGGTGGGAATTCGATCTGACTTCCCGACTCACCGGCCGCGCGCTGCAGCCGATCCAATAACGTGCCGAAGTCGAAGGTCAGCGGAAGCACCTCGCGGGCCAAATCCACCGTCCACGACAGCACCGTCGAGTTGGGCGCGGAATCGACCAGGGTCTGCGAGAACACCCGCGGTGCGGGCAGGCCGGCGTCGAGGAACACCCCGACCAACCGCCCCCCGACGTCGAAGGCGGTTCCCGGCCGAATCAGCGTGTCGCAGATGGCGTCGTACACCTCGTGCAGGAGGGGGAGACGCGGGTTGGAGTACACCCCGCGAGCGGCGTCCATCTCGTGAAGGGCAATCAGTCCGCCGCTTCGGAGAAGACTGCTCGTCCTGCGCAGGAAGTCGCTGGGTTCCTTCTGATGGATCAGGACGTACCGGCACACTGCGGCGTCGAAATCCGCAGGACCGGTATAGCCGTCGACGTCCGACTGGACGAACCCGACGTTGTCACGCTCACGGAACCGTTCGCGGGCAACGGCAAGTGCCTCGGCGCTCGGATCGATGCCGACCACACTGCCCGTCGGCCCGACCAGATCCGCGATCAGTGTCGACACATCGCCGGGGCCGCACCCGATGTCGAGCACCCGCATACCCGGCTCGACTCCCGCGGCCACCAGTAGTCGTTCGGTGATGGGCCGCAGCATCTCGGCTTGACGCTGCAAGCGGTCGATCTCCGGGCGGCAGTGCCCCAGCACGTAATCGCTCATCGCCGACCCGATTACGCGACGGCCGACTGGAGGCCGAGCCGGACGCGAAGCCAGTCACCCATCTCCTCGATGGCCCGGTCAACCTCGGGCACGCGTCCGGCGCCCATGATGAAGGAGTGTTGCCCGTCGTCGATTCCGCGCAGCAGAACGCTGTTTCCGGCCTCTTTGGCTCGCGCCCACAGGGCACGTGCGTCGGAGGCCAGCAGTTCCGCCTCGCCGTAGTAGATCGCCATACTCGGCAAACCCGCGAGGTCGGCCGACAGCAGATTCACCTGCGGATCGGTCCATTCCACGCCGGTCCCATCAAGCCAGCACGAGCGGAACAGCTCCAGCAGGCTCCGGTTGAGCAGCTTGTCGGCGCGCGCGTTGTCCTCGATCGACGCGCCGGACAGCGTGACATCGGACCATGGCGAAATCGAAAGAATGGCACCGGGGAGCACCTCACCGTGGTCGCGCAGCCTCAGTGCCAGGGCGATCGCCAGGTAGCCACCGATCGAGTGCCCGACGCTGGCGATCTTCTGGGATTGATAACCCTGCTCGAGCAGCCAGTGGTAGGCGGTCAGGATGTCGTCGACCTGCGCAGGATATTTGTGCTCGGGAGAACGTCGGAAGTTCAACACGAGTGAGCGCGTACCCGCCGCTTTCGCGATGTGCGCGGCAGCTTTTCGATCGGAGTGCATGGACATCAACACGCTTCCACCCATGTGCGTATGCAGCAGAGCGGCATCCGGCGCGCTGTCCTCGGGGATGCACCACAGTGCCTCGACGCCGCCGGCGTCGACCTCCGCGTAGGTGACTCCCTCGGGCTCTTTCGTCGCCAGATGGATGTTCTCGACGATGTCTCGGACGGTCGGCAGGCCGAGCTCAGGGTTCGCGACGCTCTGGCTCAGCGCCGCATAGAAATTCGCGAACTCGGTGGATTGCTGACTTGCCATGGAAGATCCTTTCATCGGCGGTGAGCGCCGTAGGATAGCGAGCGTAATCCTATAAATCCCAAGATCGCCGGCCCCCAAGCTAAGCCGCAGGGAACTCCCATCTTTCGCGAATTATCAGTGAAATCCCTTGGCTAGCAAGAGCTGTGATTCGGTAACCTCGCCGGTATGAGGTACCCCCCGGATCAGAAGGCCAAGGCGCGCGAGGCGCTGCTCCAGGCCGGCATGCGCTCGATGAAGACCACCGGCTTCAACGGGATCGGGGTGGACGGGCTCGCCGCCGAGGCGGGGGTGACGTCCGGTGCGTTCTACTCGAACTTCCGCAACAAGGAAGCGATGCTGCAGGCGATCATCTCCTCCGCCGGGTGCGAACCGGTGCTCGGCAAGTCGGAGGCTGCCGGAAAAGGTGAACTGCAAGGGCAGCTGAGAACGTTTCTCGATACCTATCTCGGTGTCGAGCACGTCGAAGGTGTGGCGGACGGGTGCCCCATGCCCGCCCTGAGTGCGGATGTGGCGCGCGCGGGCGAAGAAACCCGCGCGGCATACGAGCGCAACATCACCACCTGGGTCGACCGAATCGCGGACTGCCTGGACGGCCCCCGGCCGGACCGGGAGCGACGGGCCTGGAGCATCGTGTCGCTGATGGTCGGGGCCGTCACGATCGCGCGGGCGATGGCGGAGCCCGACACGCAGGCCAAAGTCGTCGGGTCGGCGCGGCGCGCCGCGGACAGGCTCATCGCCCCGCCCGGATAACCCGACGTCACGCGCATCTTTGCGGACGGAAATTGTCACCGGGGTAACTGCATCAGCACTGCTTCGCAACAGTTCGGTAACCGCCCGAAAGGGGTCCCCGTTTCGGTACTTACACGTCTGTAGTTTCCCTGGCAGGCCTCTCACAGAAACGGGGAAATGATGTCTCGGACCACCTCTCGCGTGGCGGCGGTCACTGCCATAGCGACGGCGGGGTTTTTTTGGACAGCTCCGCTGTTCAGCCCTCGTGCGGTTGCTAACGTCGGCACGCCAGGTGTTCCGTGCATGGGCATCCTCCACCAGGGCCTGACCTCGCCGCCCGACCTGTCCCAGGGCATCCCGGGCACGGCGAACTCGATCTTCACGAACAACCCGCCCACCGCTGGTGGGCCTATCCCGCCCGCGACCGTGCCCGGCAGCATCCGCGTCCCGCCGGCCAGCGCGCCCGGCTCGCCCGGCATGCCCGGTACCGGCGGCGTGACCGTGCCGCCGGCATCCGTTCCGGGTGCGCCCGGCACCAGCGTCACGCGCGCCATTCCGTCCCCGCCCGCCGCGGTTCCCGGTACTCCGCCCGGTGGTGGCGGTGGTGGCATTCCGACTCCGCCTGCTGGTGTGCCGGGTACTCCGCCCGGTGGTGGCGGTGGTGGTATCCCGACTCCGCCTGCTGGTGTGCCGGGTACTCCGCCCGGTGGTGGCGGTGGTGGCATTCCGACTCCGCCAGGGGGCCTGCCTCCTGCTCCGATCAACGATGGCGGCGGCCTTCCCTTGGCACCTGCTGGTGCGCCGGTGGCCGACGCGGCCGGCGGTCTGCCGGGCGCCGGTGGTGGCGAGGGCGGCGCTGCCGCTGCAGCCGGTCTGCCCGGTGGCGGCGGTGCCGGCGAGGGCGCAGGTGCCGGAGCCGGGCTTGGTGCCGGCGCACCCGGCGCTCCGGTGGCTGACGCCGCCGGTGGCCTGCCTGGCGGTGCTCCGATCTCCGATACCAACGGTGTGGTCCCGCCGCCTGCGGCGGCCGTGCCGGCCGCGCCGCTGGCCGACGCGTCCGGTCTGGCGCCTGCTCCGCCGGCTGCGGCCCCTCCCGTGCCGGTCCCCGGTGGCGGCGCTGTCCCGCCCGCACCGCCTGCTGCGATTCCCCCTGCCGAGGTGCCGGGTGGCGGTGGCGTGCCCGGGACTCCGCCTGCTGCGGTTCCCCCTGGCGAGATCCCCGGTGGCGGTGGGGTCCCCGGGACTCCACCGGCCGCGGTCCCGGGCGACGTGGTGCCCGAATCCGTTGTGACTCCGCCGGTTCCGCCGGCCGAGGTGCCCGGTGGCTCGATCCCGGGCTCCGGTGGCACGCCGCCCGCTCCGCCGGCTGCCGTCCCCGGCGGCGACGTGAACGGCTCTGTGTCGACGCCTCCTGCCGCGGTTCCCGGCGGCCCGGGCGACGGTAACAATCTGTCGCTCAACACCCCCGGAATTCCGCCCGCGGCGGTGCCCGGCAACGTGGTCAACGATGCGTCGGGAACGCTGCCGCCGCCCGGTGCGTCGGTGCCGGGCGTCCCGCTCGGCGGGGGCATGCTCAATGTCCCCGGCACCCCGCCGATCACCCTGCCGGGTGTGCCCAGCGCGGCGTCGACCCCGGGCATCGTGACGCCCCCCGCGGCGGTCCCCGGTGGCCCCGGCGTTCCGGTGAACGTCGGCGTGCCCGGAACACCCGTCGCGGTGCCCGGCACCCCGGGCACCCCCGGTGTGGAGATCCCGCCGACGCCGCCGCAGGTGATTCCCGGTACTCCGGGCACTCCGGGCGACGAAGCCCTGTCCACGCCACCGGCCGCCGTTCCCGGTGCACCCGGCGAGGGCACCGGCGGTGGCCTGCCCACCCCGCCCGCGACGGTGCCCGGCACTCCCGGCGGCAACATCGTCGAGACCGGTTCGACCCCGCCGGCCGCCGTTCCCGGTACGCCCGGTGAAGGTACCGGCGGTGGCCTTCCGACGCCTCCGGCTGCGGTTCCGGGTGGTCCGGGTGAGGGTGGCGGCGGTGGTCTGCCGACGCCTCCGGCTGGGGTTCCGGGTGGTCCGGGTGAAGGTGGCGGTGGTGGTCTGCCGACGCCGCCGGCCGGTGTGCCCGGCGTGCCTGTCGGCGACGGCGGGGCGATTCCCGGCCCTGCCGGCGTCCCTGCCGCCCCGCTCACCGACAACGCGGGAGCTGCGGTTCCGGCCGCGCCGATCACCGACAACGCCGGCGCCGCGGTTCCGGCTGCCGCAGTGTCCGACGCCGCAGCTGCCGCGGCGGCCGGCGGCACGGGCGAAGGTGCAGGCCTGTCTCATATACACATAT
>JAEZIA010000056.1 GCA_023416315.1 Actinomycetes bacterium | reverse complement strand
CACCCTCTCAGGCCGGCTACCCGTCGTCGCCTTGGTAGGCCATTACCCCACCAACAAGCTGATAGGCCGCGGGCCCATCCCACACCGCAAAAGCTTTCCACCACAGACCATGAAGCCCGTGATCCTATTCGGTATTAGACCCAGTTTCCCAGGCTTATCCCAAAGTGCAGGGCAGATCACCCACGTGTTACTCACCCGTTCGCCACTCGTGTACCCCGAAAGGCCTTACCGTTCGACTTGCATGTGTTAAGCACGCCGCCAGCGTTCGTCCTGAGCCAGGATCAAACTCTCCAAACAAAAACCCCTCACCAACAGGCAAGGCAGAATTCGAATCAGAAAAATCTGACCAGCAAAAAGACACCAAACAAACTGGCATCAAAAACACCACACCCCAACACGGGGGTATCAGAGCATGGCAAAAAACAACAACAAACAAAAACCACCAAACACACTATTGAGTTCTCAAACAACACACCCGGCTTGACTTCCGCCAGCAGGCAACCCTGCCATCTTACTTGATGTTGTTGGCGTAGTCAACTTGCCGCTGCCATCCCATTTCTGGGTCCGGCGCGGCGGCCGACTGCCTACATTACACGCGTTCTATCTCAGCTCCAAGTCGCACCAGGTTCTCCACGAAGAGCGGGTAGCCCCGATCGATGTGAAACACGTCGTGAACTTCGGTTTCGCCGTCGGCGACGAGCCCCGCCAGCACCAAACCGGCCCCGGCGCGGATATCCGAGCACCACACCGGAGCACTGGACAGCTGCGGGATCCCCCGCACCACCGCGTGGTGACCGTCGGTTCGGGCGTCGGCTCCGAGCCGGATCATTTCCTCGACGAACCGGAACCTTGCCTCGAACACGTTCTCGGTGATCATCGACGTCCCGTCGGCGATCGACGCCAGCGCGATCGCCATCGGCTGCAGGTCGGTCGGAAAACCCGGGAACGGCAGCGTCGCCACATTGCCCGCCTTCGGGCGCTCGTACTGCACCACCCGGAACCCGTTGTCGTGCTGGGTGACGGTGGCGCCGGCGTCGTGCAGCTTGTGCAACACCAGCTGCAGGTGCGACGGGTCGACGCCGGTGACCGCGATGTCGCCGCGGGTCATCGCCGCGGCGATCCCCCACGTGGCGGCCACGATCCGGTCGCCGATCACCCGGTGTTCGGTGGGGTGCAACCGCGGCACGCCGGTGATCGTCAGCGTCGATGTGCCGGCGCCTTCAACCTGGGCGCCCATCTGGCAAAGCATCTCGCAGAGATCGACGACGTCGGGTTCGCGGGCCGCGTTGTGGATCGTGGTGACACCCTCCGCGACGACGGCGGCCATCAGGATGTTCTCGGTGGCTCCCACCGACGGGAATTCCAGCTGAATCTCCGCGCCGTGCAGTTTGTCGGCGGTCGCCACCACGCAGCCGTGCTCGATCGTGCAGTCCGCGCCGAGCTGTCGCAGCCCGGCCTGGTGCATGTCCAACGGCCGCGATCCGATCGCGTCGCCGCCGGGCAGCGCCACCCGGGCGCGTTTGAGACGTCCGACCAGCGGGCCCAGCACGCACACCGACGCGCGGAACTGCCGGACCGCGGCGAAGTCGGCCTCGAATTTGGGTTCGTCGGGCGAGGTGATCCGCACGACCGCACCGTCGAGTTCCACGTTGGCGCCGAGGCCGCGAAGGACCTCCGCCATCAGCGGCACATCGAGAATGTCGGGGCAATTCGTGATCGTCGTGGTGCCCTCGGCCAGCAGACTGGCCGCCATTAGCTTGAGCACGCTGTTTTTGGCGCCACCGACGGCGACTTCGCCTGACAACCGGTTGCCGCCGGTCACCACGAAACGCTCGCCCACGGCGAACAGTTTAGTGGAGGTGAGGCCCTGCACCGTGCCACTCGGCCGGTACCGTTTCCCCCATGGCAGTGCACTTGACCCGCATATATACCCGGACCGGCGACGACGGGACATCGGGACTGAGTGATTTCTCACGGGTCGACAAGAATGACCCGCGGCTGGTCGCCTACGCCGATTGTGACGAGGCCAACGCCGCGATCGGCGTCGCCGTCGCGCTCGGCGCACCCGGCGATGAGCTGCGCAAAGTGCTGCTGCAGATCCAGAACGACCTGTTCGACGCCGGCGCCGACCTGTCCACCCCGGTGGCCGAGGACCCGCCGTACCCGCCGCTGCGGATCACGCCGCCATACATCGAGCGCCTCGAGTCCTGGTGCGACCACTACAACGAGAACCTGCCGGCACTGAACTCGTTCATCCTGCCCGGCGGCACCGCGTTGTCGGCGCTGCTGCACGTCGCGCGGACGGTGGCCCGTCGCGCCGAACGCTCGGCCTGGGTCGCGGTGAAGGCCTACCCGGATACCGTCAGCCCGTTGCCCGCGCGCTACCTCAACCGGCTCTCGGATCTGTTGTTCATCCTGTCCCGGGTCGCCAATCCCGAGGGTGACGTGCTGTGGCAGCCCGGCGGCGGCAACGCGGACGAGCCCGCCAAGCACTAGCTCAGGCCGAACGGCGCCGCGCCCGCGGCGACGGACTGGACTCGACCCAGGACAGGAACGCCGTCAGCGCCCCGCGGTCCAGCGCCATCTCGTAACCGCGCCAACGGTCTAAGGTGGTGTCGCGCAGTTCGAGCACGACGATCGCGTCGGTCATGATGTCGAACTCGTCGCCGCGCGGACCGCGCCGCGAGATGACCTCCAGCCCACGCCGGCTCAGCCGGCGATCGGGCCACCACCGCAGGCTGGACAGCCGGTAGAACCGGGCCTCGTCCCCGCGGTAGCGGATAACGCCGTGCCGCCAGCCATGCCCACCGACCGCCGGAGTGTCACGCAGGATCGCGGCGGTGCCGCCCTGGCGCAGCTTCCACAACCGGTAGGTCAGGGCGGCGACGATGAGTACCAACACACCGACAAGCGCGACCATGAAAATCATCGGCGCGCTCATCGGTCGCTGGCCTGGCTAGTCGATCTGGCCTAGGGCGCGCAGGCGCGCCCGTCCCCGCGCCGCGGTCTGCGGATCGTCGGAGGCGGCATCGGATTTGGCCGCGTCGGCATCGATCTCGGATTCGAACTCGGCGGACTCGGCAAGGATCGTCACGCCCTCCTCGGTCACCGACAGGTAGCCGCCGTCGACCGCGATACGCAGATCGTCCTCGCCCTCCCGCTCGACACGGACCATCGCGTCATCCACCAGCTGGGCGACCAGCGGGATGTGCCGAGGCAGAATGCCGATCTCGCCAGCCGTGGTGCGGGTGAAGACGAACGTCGCCTTACCGGACCAGATCTTGCGCTCGACGGCGACGATGTCGACGTCCAATTCGGCCATCTCACATCCCCTTTCGAGTCTTGGCGCTCAGAGTCACAGCTTGGCGCCGAGGCTCTCGGCCTTCTTCGCCAGGTCGTCCAGGCCGCCGATCAGGAAGAACGCCTGCTCGGGCAGGTGGTCGAACTCGCCCTTGGCCAGCTTGTCGAAGGCCTCGATGGTCTCCTTGAGCGGCACCGTCGAGCCGGGCTGACCGGTGAACTGCTCGGCCGCCATCATGTTCTGGCTCAGGAAGCGCTCGATCTTACGAGCCCGGTACACCAGAACCTTGTCCTCTTCGGAGAGTTCGTCGATACCGAGGATCGCGATGATGTCCTGAAGGTCCTTGTAGCGCTGCAGGATCCGGATGACTTCCTGGGCGACGCGGTAGTGCTCATCACCGACCACGCTCGGGTGCAGGATCGTCGAGGACGATGCCAGCGGGTCCACGGCCGGGAAGATGCCCTTGGAGAACACCGCACGGGAGAGCTCGGTGGTGGCATCCAGGTGCGCGAACGTGGTGG
>JAEZIA010000017.1 GCA_023416315.1 Actinomycetes bacterium | reverse complement strand
GCGCCCCGGGTACCGAGGTGTGGTGCCGCGCGTCGGTGCCGACGATGACGTTCTCCAGCGCCGTCATCTCGCCCCACAGCCGGATGTTCTGGAATGTGCGGGCGATGCCGCGCCGGGTGATCTGGTGGCGTTTGATCCGTCCCAGCGGCGCCCCATCGAAGGTCACCGAGCCCGAGCTGGGCCGGTACACCCCGGTGATCGCGTTGAAGCAGGTGGTCTTACCGGCCCCGTTGGGACCGATCAGCCCGAGGATCTCACCGCGCTTGATGTTGAAGCTCACCGAATCCAGTGCGGTCAGGCCGCCGAACTTGACGGTCAGATCCGTGGTCTCCAGCAGTATTTCGCCCTCGGCGGCGTTCATGTCGCGGTGCAGAGCGGCGAGTTCTTCGTCGATCACGGGTTCGGTCATGCCGCCGCCTTCTCATCGTCGGCGCTGCGCAACAGATCACGGGCCCGCTTGCCGTAGGCCAGGAGCTGTTGGCGGACCGGGAACAGGCCCTGCGGACGGAAGATCATCAACACCACGAGCGCCAGACCGAAGAACAGGTACTTGAGGTCACCGAGGTTGATGCCCAGGAAGTGCACGCCGAGAAGTCGGTTGGGCAGGTAGACGATCACGAACGCCCCGAAGATCACGCCGAGCTTGTTGCCCTGCCCGCCCAGCACCACCGCGCACAGGAACAGCATCGAGTTGATGATGTTGAACGTCGGCGGTGCGACGTATTGCACCTGGCCGGCATACAGCGCACCGGAGAGCCCGCCGATCGCGGCGCCGATCACGAACGCCCACAGCTTAAACCGGAAGGTGTTGACGCCCATGACTTCCGCGGCGTCCTCGTCTTCGCGGATAGCCACCCAGGCACGGCCGACCCGGCTGCGCTCCAGATTGCCGACCAGCAGCAGGATCACAACCATGACGATCAGGCCGAGCCAGAACCACCACGTCCCGTAGTTCGCCTCACCGGTCGAGTTGCCGCTGGAGAACACCCCGTCCGGAAGCTTCTCACTCTCCCCAATCCGCGGGTAGGCCACCGCGTTGAGCCCGCGGGGACCATTGGTGACGCCGGCCAGGTTGTCGGCGAGCAACCGGATGATCTCGCCGAACCCGAGGGTGACGATGGCCAGGTAGTCACCGCGCAACCGCAGCGTGGGAGTGCCCAAGATCAGTCCGGCGAGTGCGGTGAAGGCCATCGCCAGCGGCACACACGTCAGCCAGGCCCACTTCTCGCTGAACATGCCGGTCGCCCCCAACCGGTTCCACGGGCTGTCCGGGCTGGTGAGCAGGGCCACGGTGTACGCGCCCACGGCATAGAACCCGACATAGCCGAGGTCGAGCAGGCCGGCCTGGCCGACGACGACGTTGAGACCGATCGCGATGATCGCGACCATGGCGAACTGAGCCATGGTGCCGCCGAAGCTGATTCCCGGGGTGTCGAGGAACGGCGGCGGGAACAGCGGCAGCAGGGCGAGCAGTCCGAAGCCCAGGACTCCGAAACCCCACTTCTGCACGCGACTCAGCGCCGACCACCAGCCGCGCAACCCGTCGCCGGGGGCCAACAACCGCCCCGACCACGACGTCGTCTGGTGACTCATACTCGCGCCCTCCCCAGGCTCTCCCCCAGTATTCCGGTCGGCCTGATCAACAGCACCAGAACCAGCAGCACGAAGGCGACGACGTCCCGCCATTGCGTGCCGAACACGGCCTGGCCGTAGTTCTCCATGATGCCCAGCACCAACCCGCCCAGCAGCGCCCCGCGCAGGTTGCCGATACCACCGAGAACGGCCGCCGAGAACGCCTTGATACCCAACAGGAATCCGCCGGAGTAGATGATGCCCTGCGGGACCTTGATCGTGTACAGCAGCGCGGCGGCACCGGCCAGCAGACCACCGATCAGGAACGTGGTCATGATGATCCGCTCCCGGGAGACACCCATCAGCGTGGCCGTCGTCGGGTCCTGGGCCACCGCGCGGATGCCGCGGCCGAACTTGGTCCGGTTCAACGCGATATCGGTCAGCAGCGCCAGCACCAGGGCCGAAACCACGATCACGATCGTGACGTTGGAAACGGTCGCCCCGAAGATCTCGAACTGGACCTTGGGCTGGACCAGGATGATCGGCTGCTGGGCGTTGCTTCCGCCGTAGCCCTTGAGGATCTTGGGCAGCACGAAGTGCACGAACTCCTGCAGCACGAACGACATACCGATGGCGGTGATCAAAAACGTCAGCGGCCGGGCGTTGCGCCGTCGCAGCGGCCGGTAGGCCACCGCTTCCAAACCTATTGCGGCCGAACCGGATACCAACATCGCGAACAGCATGGCGATGCCGAGGTAGAGCACGGTCAGCAGCACACCCTTGTTGTAGGCGTTACCGCTGGGGGTGAACCCCAGGATCACGTCGAGGCAGAAATACGCGCCGAACATGCCGAGCATGAAGATCTCGGAGTGCGCGAAGTTGATCAACCGCAGCACACCGAACACCAGGGTGTAACCGACTGCGACCAGCGCGTAGATGGCACCCCACGACAATCCGTCGATGCTCAACTGCCAGAAGCCGTCTCGCAGGTTGCCGACGTTGAAACCGATATCACCGGCGAGACAGGCGAACTGGCCTAAGCACTCCTGGACCATCTGCGGGGCAGCCTCCTTAAGTGTCTGAAACGAGAACGCGCCCGAGCCTTACGGTCCCGGACGCGTCTCGCGAATCAGCTACTGAACCTTGTAGATCCAGATCAGGGTGGTGGTGAGCTCACCCTTGTCGGTCCACTGGTACTTGCGGGCCACACCCTGTCCCTCGTAGTTCCTGACCCAGTCGAGCAGGTCGGGGCGGGTGATCTTGCCGGCGTCGATGCCCTTCACCAGGATGGTGCCGAGGTCATAGCCCTCGGTGCTGTAGGTGCCGGGCGCCTGGCCGAACTTCTTGGTGTACTCGTCGGCGAAGCTGCCGGTGGCCGGGCCGCAGGGGCAGGACAGGATGGCGTCCTTGGAGGATTCGCCCGCCTGCTTGACGAACTCCGGATCCTTGGTGCCGTCGGCGCTGACGAACTTGCCGGTGAAGCCGCCGTCGCGCAACTGCTGCACGAACGGGGCGGCCTCGGCGTAGTAGCCGCTGTAGAACACCGAATCCGGCGACTGACCCTTGACCTGGGTCACCGCGGCCGAGAAGTCCTTGTCACCCTTCTTGACCGAGATGTTGCACTCCGAGACGGCCACCGGGCCGAGGGTCTCTCGGACCGCCTGCGCCAGGCCCGTGCCGTAGTCGGTGCTGTCGTCGACGACGCAGACCTTCTTCTGCCCCAAGGTGTTCTTGAGGTAGTTGGCCACCGAGGGACCTTGCACGCCGTCATTGGCAAGGCCGCGGAAGAAGGTCTTCCAGCCGTTCTCCGACAGCGTGACGTTGGTGGCCGACGCGGTCGCCGCGACCAGGCCGGCCTGGTCGAAGACGCCGCCGGTCGCCTTGGTCTCACCCGAGAACGCGGGACCGACCAGACCGATGGTGAACGCGTCGTCGACGATCTGCGGGGCGATCGCGGTCGCCTTCTGCGGATCGCCTTCGGTGTCGAAGGGCTTGAGCTGGATCTGGCAGCCGGGGTTGGCCGCGTTGTGCTTGTCGATGGCCAGCTGCACACCGTTCTTGATGTTGATGCCGAGCGCGGCGTCGGGCCCATTGAGCGCACCGGCCATCGCGATCGACACCGGCGGGCAGCTTGCCTTGCCGTCGCCGGTCGGATCCGCCGGGGTGACTCCCTCGGCGGCCTTGACCTCAGCGCCGTTCTGATCGATCTGCACCTGCTCGACGATTTTGAGGTCGCCCTGGGCCGAGTTCTCACTCGACGGGGACTGCTGGTTGCAGCCGGCGATACCCAGGACCGCCAGCAGCGCCGAACTAGCGGCGATTGCACTCCGTGTCGCGCGTCCGCGCACGTTTCACCTCCGAGTCAGTAGTTTCACGGCGCCGACATCGCAGACCGGCCATCCGGCCCACTCTCGACACTGCGGTAGAACATAACCAACCGGTGCCCGCAGCGCGTCATGTTGGCCAACGCCTGGCCGTGAGCATATTCCGGATCGCCTCAAACGGCGCGGTCAGAGGAAACGCGAAGTTAACGCGGTCAGTTCGACGGCGAATCTTCCTTCGGCGTGTCGAGGGTCTCCAGCACGACCTCGGCGACGCGCTTCATCGTGGTGCGCCGATCCATGGCCGCGCGCTGAATCCACTTGAACGCCTCGGGTTCTGTCATCCCCTGGTTTGCCTGCAACAAGCCTTTGGCTCGTTCCACCAGCTTGCGGGTCTCCAGCCGATCCGACAGGTTCGCCACCTCGCGCTCGAGTTCGGCGATCTCGGCGAAGCGGCTGACGGCGACCTCGATGGCGGGGATCAGATCGGTGATCGAGAACGGCTTGACCAAGTAGGCCATCGCGCCGGCGTCGCGCGCCTTCTCCACCAGATCGCGCTGGCTGAACGCGGTCAGCACCACGATCGGGGCGATGCGCTTACTGGCGATCTCGGCGGCCGCATCGATGCCGTCGCGACGAGGCATCTTGACGTCCATGATCACCAGGTCGGGGCGCAGCTGCTCGGCGAGTTCGACGGCCTCCTGACCGTCGCCGGCCTCGCCGACCACCTCATAGCCTTCCTCGCGCAGCATCTCGGCGAGATCGAGCCGGATCAACGCCTCGTCCTCGGCGATCAATACCCGGCGGGAGGTACGGTCTTGCGCGTCGCTGCTGGGCCCGGTCATGCAGTCATTGTGTCGTGACCGGCGGCAAACAGCGACCGCGGGGCGCCGTGACCCACCGCACGTCACCGCTGTCGAGGCGATCCACTATGGTGGAACACCGCCCCAGCAGGGCGCGCCCTCGTATCCCAACTGGCAGAGGAAACGGATTCAAAACCCGTGCAGTGTGAGTTCGAATCTCACCGAGGGCACCAGAAAAGCGCAGCGACCGATCAGCCGTTCTTGGTGAGTTGGTAGTTCACGATCATCCCCAACGGCTGCGGACAGATATCCGACGCAGTGGCGAGGCCCGCCGGAATGGCCCGCGAGCACACCACGACCTCACCGTTGTCCACGGCGTGCACGTTGTAGGTTCCGGCCCAGCCGCCGCCGGGTGTGGGGTGCAACCGAGCGTTCTGCGCATCGACGACGACGCAATCCGGACCACAGGGCGTGAACACCCACGTAATTACCGGGGCGCCGAGGTAATCGCCGATGGTTCCGGTCACGGTCGCGGTGTACGACCCAGTCAACGGATCGGCCGAGGCGACCCCGGCCGATCCCAGTGCGGCGGCGACCAATACACCGACCGACAGCGCATAGACGATTTTCATGCTGTGCTCCCCCAGTGAAGGCGCCCCCCTGGCACCTGCTGAGAGCGATGGTATCGCCGAATCAGCAGAGGGTCAGGCCCTACTCAATTCGCTGAGAGCGACAATTCTGAAAGACCCGGCCTAACGGCCGGGTTCGATCAGCGAATGCACTCGTTGCCGATGACCTGCTTGCAGACCGGTCCCGGCGGCGCCGGGTTGACCGTCGGCGTGAACGAGTTGGGGCCACCGGGCGATACCGCCTTCTCGGTGGGCGACGGCGCCACGGTGGTCGTCGTCGTCGTGGTGGTCGAGGGAGCTTCCTTCTCGTTCGAGCTGCAGGCGGTCAACGCGCCCATGCCGACGATCGCGACACCGCCAGCAAAGAGTGCAATCTGACGAGTCAGACGACCAGAACTCATGGCTTTTCCTATCTGTGTGCGCCGAAGTGGCGAAAGACCAGGCTACTGGACGACTGCTGTGAGGTCCAGCGGAGCAAGCATAGCGCCTAAGCAAACTTTTGCGCCGCACTTCAGTACAGGTCGAGGCGCCGGTCGGAGAGCAGGTCGACGTATTCCGTCAGCGTCTTGTCGTGCGTCGCGGTCAGGTCGACGTCGGCGATCGCCAGTCCCGGCCCGGCGCCGGCCTCGGCGACCACCCAGCCGTCCGGATCGACGATCACACTGCCCTCGGTCCACGGCTGCCCGCGCTCGACGCCGGCACGGTCGCACACCGCGACCACCACTCGGTTCAGCCGTGCGGTGGACATCGCGGTGATGACCTCGCCGGGCCGCTCGCCCTCGGGACGTGGGAAGAGCGGCCAATTCACCGGTGCCACAATCAATTCCACACCGTCGACGGCCACCCTCCTGGTCACCTCGCCGAACTCGAGGTCATAGCAGACCATCACCGCGATCGCGCCGTAGCGGGTCTTCAGGATCGACGGCAACTCGGCGCCCCGCGTGAAGATCAGCTTTTCCCGATCCCATAGATGGGTCTTGCGATAGGTGGCGATCGGCCCGTCGCGGTCCACCGCCAGCGCGCTGTTGTACAACAGTCCGTCGTCGCCGAGCTCGCAGAAACCGCCGATCACGATCGCGTCGCCGGCGGCTGCCCGCCACGCCTCGAACGCCGGGTCAGTGGGGCGCAACGCCACCGAGCGGGCCTCGTCGGCGTCAGCGAACATGTAGCCGGACGTGGCCAGCTCGGGCAGCACGACGATCTCGGCGCCCTGGGCGACGGCGTCGGCGACAGCCCCGGCCGACAGCTCGAAGTTGGCGTCCAACGCCCCGAAGGTCGGCTCAAGCTGCGCGCAGGCAATACGGGTCACTCCTGCAGGCTAGCGCCGCGCGGCCGAGATTTCCGTCCGAGCAGGCGGCCAACCGATAGGCTGCCTAGGTGGGCACCCTGCGGAAATGCGCTGGTTCGGTGCCGTCGGACGGTCCGGTCCAGCGCGCGGACTGTGAGCGCATGCAGCGCCGCACCCCGGCGCGGAATCTGCACTGGGCCGAGTCGATCACGCGCAGGCAGAGAGTGCTCAACATCGCCGCCGCGATCGCCGCCGTCGTCACCGCCGTAATCGGCCTGCTGCAGTTCCTGACCGGCGAGCACCTGGTCGCCATCGGCCTGATCAACCTCGCCACGGCCGCGATCTTCGTCGCCATTCCGCTGTTGCACCGGTTCGGCGACATCATCGCCGCGCTCGTCTTCGTCAGCTTCGCGTTCTTGTCGGTGACGATCGTCGGCTGGCAGGTCGGCACGGACTCCGGCATCCAGTTCTACTACCTCGTATCGGCGTCGCTGGCCGTGCTGGTCCTCGGTGTCGAGCACGTCGTGCTGGCCAGTACCGTCGCCGCGATCGGCGCGGCGCTGACCATCGCCTCGCAGTTCCTGGTGCCCGGCGACACCGGCATCCAGCCCCGCTGGTTGGTCAATGCCGGCTTCGTCATCACCACCGTCACCACCTGCGTGATGATCTTCGCGACGGTCTGGTACGCCATGCGCGAGATCTCCCGTGCCGAATCGGCGATGGAGTTCGAGTACCTGCGCTCCGAGGCGCTGCTGGCCAACATCCTGCCCGGCCCGATCGCCACCCGGCTCAAGGATCCGGCCCGTGGAGTCATCGCCGACCGCTACGACGACGCCTCGATCCTGTTCGCCGATATCGCCGGCTTCACCGAGCGGGCCAGCCAGATACCGCCCGCCGAGTTGGTGCGCTTCCTCGACCGGCTCTACACCACCTTCGACCGGCTGGTCGATAAACACGGGCTGGAGAAGATCAAGACCACCGGCGACTCGTACATGGTCGTCAGCGGCGTGCCCGAGCCCCGTGACGATCACGTCGAGGCGCTGGCGAACCTGGCTCTGGACATGGCCAAGGCCGTGCGCGACCTGCGCGACCCGAACGGCCGGCCGGTACCACTGCGAATGGGCATGGCCGCGGGCCCGGTGGTCGCCGGCGTGGTGGGGGCCCGCCGGTTCTTCTATGACGTCTGGGGCGATGCGGTCAACGTCGCCGCCCGGATGGAGACCACCGACCTCGAAGGCCACATCCAGCTCCCGCACGACGTCTATCTGCGGCTGCGGGACCGCTTCGTGCTGGAAGAACGGGGCGACGTCGAGGTCAAGGGCAAAGGCGTCATGCACACCTGGTACCTGGTCGGGCGCCGGGCAGAATCCGCCCCAGACAGCGATCGACCCGCCCAGGAAGAGTCTGGGCGGGTCGAAAGTCCGTTGAGCTAGACCTTGCCGTTTTCGGCCTTGATCAGCCAGGCCAGCTTCTCCAGCCCGTCGATCATTTGGTGCAGCAGGTCCGCTGTGGTCGGGTCCTCGGCGTCCACGGCGTCGTGAACCTCGCGCAGCGTGCCAACCACGGCGTAGGCCGCCGTGACGATCAGCTCGACCACCTCGGTGGTGCTGACCTCATAGCCGGGGATCTGCGGGACGCTCGTGGTTGCCGCGACGGTGTCGGAGCGGCCGTCGGGCACGGCGTCGAGCGCGCGCATCCGCTCGGCGATGGTGTCGCTGGATTCGCGGGCGAAGTCGACGAGTTCGTCGAGCTGGAGGTGCAGGTCGCGGAAGTTGGTTCCCACCACGTTCCAGTGCGCCTGCTTGCCCTGCAAGTGCAGTTCGATGAGATCGACCAGCACCCGCTGCAAGCTGGCGGCCAACTCGGGCGAGGCGTGGAATCCGGTTACTTCAGCGGCATTTCGTCGTTGTCCTGTCGCGGTACTCATGCCATTTTCAACACGGCGTGACCGGCATTTGCTGCCCGGAATTCGGTGTTGGTTTCGTCACGTCTGGCGGCGCAAACCCGGCGGTGCATGGGCCATGCCCGCAAACTCTTTCCACCACGGCCCTTCCCGCGTAACGTTGCCTTTTAGCAGGACAAGGGGTGGGCGTGATGACAATTTCATGGGCCACGTGCGCGACCCGAGCAATCGCGATTACCGCGGCAACAGCCGTTGCCTGGGCACCATCGTCGGCACCACCGCCTCCCCCGCCCGTAACAACACACGCCGTCACTTTGACCGCCGCGGCGCTGCCGACCACGCCGTTCGACCCATACGACGGCCCATCGTTGTTCGACCTGATCGGGCATGGGATCGTCATTCCCAGCCTTGGCCAGGCGCCGCCGACGCCACCACCGGTCACCCCGATTCCGGGAACGACGAGCGCCAACACGGCCATCAAGAACATCTACAACGCGGTCGAACCGTGGGTTCGCTACGGCTTCGAGCTGGCCACCTACGCCGTGGGCTGGGTGCCGTACGTGGGCTGGCTCTCGGGCCAGATCATGATCTTCTACAACTTCGGTGAACGCATCGCCCGAAGCATCACCTTCAACGTCGCCGACTGGCTGTTCGGTCCGCTGCCGTTCCTCCAAGGCCTGGGCAACGTAGCTCGGGACAGCTGGAATGCCCTGGTGCAGTTGGGTATCGACGAGTGGAACTTTTTCTTGCCACCGCTCCCACCGCTCCCCCCATTCCCGCTTGCCGCGCGGCAGGCCACAAACGTCCGCACCGACGAGATCACGTCATCACGTCCGGCGCCGACAACGAAAGCCACCGGCCACAGTCTGCGCCGAGCCCTGAAGCCGGCTGCTGCTCACAAAGGCCCCACCGTCGACAAACCCCACCGCAGTGCGACCGGCCACAGCGGACGCCCCAAGGGGCTCCCATCCCAGCGTCACGCACAGAAAGCCGCACACTCCAACCGGAGATAAGCAGTGCCGGTGACCCGCTACATGACTTTCGAGAGGAAGGCCTTGGTGCGGTCGTGCTGCGGATTGCTCAGGACCTCCCGCGGCGGTCCGCTCTCGACGATCACCCCGCCGTCCATGAACACCAACTCGTCGGCGACCTCGCGGGCGAAGCCCATCTCATGGGTCACCACGATCATCGTCATGCCTTGGCTGGCCAGCTTTTTCATCACGCCCAGCACCTCGCCGACCAGCTCGGGGTCCAGCGCCGAGGTGGGCTCGTCGAACAGCATCAGCTTGGGATCCATGGCCAGCGCGCGGGCGATCGCCACCCGCTGCTGTTGTCCACCGGAGAGCTGCGCGGGATAGGCATCGGCCTTGTCCGACAAGCCGACCTGGCCGAGCAGCTCGCGCGCCCGCTCGATGGCGGCGGCCTTCTTGGTCCGCTTGACGTGCACCGGCGACTCGATGATGTTGGCCAATGCCGTGCGGTGCGGGAACAGGTTGAAGTGCTGGAACACCATCCCGATGTCGCGGCGCTGCTTGGCGGCGTCGCGCGGCGACATCTCGTGTAGTTTGCCACCGCGCTCGCGATAGCCGACCAGCTCGCCGTCGACGTAAAGCCTTCCGGCACTGATGTTTTCCAGATGGTTGATGCACCGCAGGAACGTCGATTTACCCGATCCCGACGGGCCGACCAGCACCAGCACCTTTCCGGGATCGACCGACAGCGTGACACCCTTCAACACCGACAGCGCGCCGAAGTCCTTGCACACCCGCTCGGCGCGGACCATGGGTTCGCCCGTCATACGTGCCCCGCCTCGGTGGTGGTCTGCGCCTTGGCCAACGCCTCGAGCTGCTTAGTGGTCAACTTCCGGGACATCCCACGCGAGAAGTACCTCTCCAGATAGAACTGCCCCACCATCAGCACGCTGGTGATCACCAGATACCAGGTCGCGGCCACCAGCAGCATCGGGACCGGTTCGAAGGTTCTGGCCGCGATCTCGCGGGTGGC
>JAEZIA010000005.1 GCA_023416315.1 Actinomycetes bacterium | reverse complement strand
CAGCTTGGTTGACGCGGAGTGGCTTCACCCGCGCACCCATCGGCGTCCAAGTATCGTGACGGTGCCGAAGTCGGCCCGGTGCCTGCTGGTATCGCGGGACCGGCGTGCAGGGCGCGAGGACGGAGAGGACGCCAGATGCAGGGGTTAGTACTGCAGCTGACGCGTGCCGGCTTCCTGCTGCTGCTGTGGCTGTTCATCTGGTCGGTGTTGCGTATCCTGCGCAACGACATCTACGCGCCCACCGGCGCGGTGATGGTCCGCCGCGGTCTGGCACTGCGCGGGACGTTGTTGCCGTCGCGCCAGCAGCGGCACGCGGCCCGCTACCTGGTCGTCACCGACGGTGCGTTGGCCGGGACCCGGATCACGCTGGGCAGCCAGCCGGTACTGATCGGCCGCGCCGACGACTCGACGCTGGTGCTGACCGATGATTACGCCTCCACTCGGCACGCCCGGCTGTCGCCGCGCGGTTCCGACTGGTACGTGGAAGACCTAGGATCGACCAACGGCACATACCTCGACAGGGCGAAGGTGACAACGGCAGTACGCGTTCCGATCGGCACGCCGGTACACATCGGCAAGACGGTAATCGAGTTGCGCCCGTGACCCTCGTCCTTCGCTATGCCGCCCGCAGCGACCGCGGCCTGGTGCGCGCCAACAACGAAGACTCGGTCTACGCCGGCGCACGCCTGCTGGCCCTGGCCGACGGAATGGGCGGGCACGCCGCCGGCGAGGTGGCCTCGCAGCTGGTGATCGCCGCGCTCGCGCACCTCGATGACGACGAGCCCGGCGGCGACTTACTGAGCAAGCTCGACGCGGCGGTCCGCGACGGCAACTCCGCGATCGCCGCCCACGTCGAGATGGAGCCCGAACTCGAGGGCATGGGCACCACGTTGACCGCAATCCTGTTCGCGGGCAATCGACTTGGACTGGTCCATATCGGCGACTCGCGCGGCTACCTGCTGCGCGACGGCGAGCTGACCCAGATCACCAAGGACGACACCTTCGTCCAGACCCTCGTCGACGAGGGCCGGATCACCGCCGAGGAGGCGCACAGCCACCCGCAGCGCTCGCTGATCATGCGGGCGCTGACCGGCCACGAGGTGGAGCCGACGCTGATCATGCGGGAAGCCAAAGAGGGCGACCGCTACCTGCTGTGCTCCGACGGTCTGTCCGATCCGGTCAGCCAGGAGACCATCCTGGAGGCCCTGCAGATTCCCGACGTCGCCGAAAGCGCCGACCGGCTCATCGAGTTGGCCCTGCGGGGCGGCGGCCCCGACAACGTCACGGTGGTGGTTGCCGACGTCGTCGACCACGACTACGGCGGACAGACCCAGCCGATCCTGGCCGGCGCGGTCTCCGGGGACGACGACCATGTCGCCCCGCCCAACACCGCGGCCGGACGGGCATCGATCATCGCCCCTCGCCCTGCGGCCGCCAAGCGGGTGGTGGCCGAACCCGAGCCGCCGCCGAAACCGCGCTCACGCCGACGGCTCGTCATCGGCGTCGCGCTGATCCTGCTGGTGGTGCTGGCTGGGCTCGCCGTCGGCCACCAGATCATCCGCAGCAACTATTACGTCACCGCCTACAACGGCACGGTGGCGATCATGCGCGGTATCGAGGGTTCGATCCTGGGCTATCGGCTGCAAGAGCCTTACCTGCTGGGCTGCCTCAACGAACGGAATGAGCTGTCCCAGATCAGTTATGGCCAGCCCACCGGATCGCTGGGCTGCCAGCTGATGCAGTTGCAGGACCTGCGGCCTTCCGAACGCGCCCAGGTTTCGGCCGGGCTGCCGGCAGGCAGTCTCGACGACGCGATCGGCCAGCTGCGGGAGTTGGCGCACAGTTCGGTGCTGCCGCCCTGCGCGCCGCCGCCCACCGCCACACCGAAACCCACTGCCCCGCCGCCGGCTCCGAGCGCATCACCCGCGCCGGGGCCGGTGCCCGCTTCCACCCCGGCTCCCACGTCCGCGCCGGCGCCGACCTCCGCTCCCGCGCCGTCGCCGAGCACGACTGCCGCCCCGAGCCCGAGTGCCGGCCCGGCCCCCACTTCACCCTAAAATGACACGGCCACAACCGGTTCCGCGAGCCCCGCGCCACCACCGGCGCCCGCGCCGACGGTCACCCAGCTGCCCGCGGCACCGCAGAAGCCGGGCACCGACTGCCGGGCGGCGGCATGAGCACCCAACCCCAAGCGCCCGTGATGCTGGCTCCGGCGACACCTACCCGCCGCAATGCCGAGCTCGCGCTGTTGTGCTTCGCCACGTTCATCACCGTGGTCGCGCTGCTGATCGTGGAGGCCAACCAGGAGCAGGGCATCAGCTGGGATCTGCTCAGCTCGACCTTGGCCTTCCTCACCCTGTTCGTCTGCGCACACCTGGCCATCCGCCGTTTCGCGCCGTACGCCGATCCGGTGCTGCTGCCAGTTGTCGCGCTGCTCAACGGTCTTGGCCTGGTGATGATCCACCGCCTCGATCTGATCGGCGGGGTGATCTCCCCGCATCGCGGGCCCAGCGAAGAGCAGCAGATGCTGTGGACCCTGGTCGGTGTGCTCGGCTTCTCGCTGGTCGTCGTGTTCCTCAAAGACCACCGCATCCTGGCCCGCTACGGCTATACGTGCGGACTGGTCGGCCTTGTGCTGCTGGCGATTCCGGCGTTCCTGCCGCGGGCGTTCTCCGAAACCAACGGCGCCAAGATCTGGATCCGGTTCCCGGGCTTCAGCATTCAGCCCGCCGAGTTCTCCAAGATCCTGTTGTTGATCTTCTTCGCCGCCGTGCTGGTAGCCAAACGCGACCTGTTCACCAGTGCGGGCAAGCATTTTCTCGGCACCGACGTGCCCCGACCGCGTGACCTGGCGCCACTGCTGGTGGCCTGGATCGTCTCGGTCGGCGTCATGGTGTTCGAAAAGGACCTGGGCACTTCGCTGTTGCTGTACGCATCGTTCTTGGTGATGGTGTACATCGCCACCGAGCGGCTCAGCTGGGTGGTCATCGGCATGACGCTCTTCGCCGCGGGCAGCGTGGTGGCCTATTACCTGTTCGGGCATGTGCGCGTCCGGGTGCAGACCTGGCTGGATCCGTTCGGCGACCCCGAGGGCGCCGGCTACCAGATGGTGCAGTCCCAGTTCAGTTTCGCCACCGGCGGTATCTTCGGCACCGGATTGGGCAACGGACAGCCCGGCACCGTGCCCGCTGCCTCAACGGATTTCATCATCGCCGCGGTCGGGGAGGAGCTGGGCCTGGTCGGCCTGGCCGGGGTGTTGATGCTCTACACGATCGTGGTCGTGCGCGGTCTGCGCACCGCGATCGCCGTGCGCGACAGCTTCGGCAAGCTGCTGGCCGCCGGGCTGGCCTCGACTCTGGCGATCCAGTTGTTCATCGTCGTCGGCGGTGTCACCGGACTCATCCCACTGACCGGCCTGACCACCCCGTGGATGTCCTACGGCGGCTCATCGCTGGTGGCGAACTATCTGCTACTGGCGATCCTGGTCAAGATCTCGCACGCCGCCCGGCGTCCGATCCTGACCAATCCGCACGCCTCGATCGCGTCGTCCAGCACCGAGGTGATCGAGCGAGTATGAACACCTCCCTGCGCCGCGTTTCGGTGATGATCATGGCGTTGATCGTCCTGCTGCTGGTCAACTCCACGATCACCCAGGTGTTCCGCGCCGACGGCCTGCGCGCCGACCCGCGCAACCAGCGGGTGCTGCTCGATGAGTATTCGCGACAGCGCGGCCAGATCACCGCGGGCGGACAACTGCTGGCCTATTCGGTCTCCACCAACGGCCACTACCGGTTCCTGCGGGTCTACCCGAATCCTTTTGTGTACGCGCCGGTGACCGGCTTCTATTCGCTGCGCTACTCCAGCACCGGGTTGGAGCGCGCCGAGGACGGCATCCTCAACGGATCCGATCAGCGGCTGTTCGGCAGGCGGTTGGCGGACTTCTTCACCGGCCGCGACCCGCGGGGCGGCAACGTCGACACCACGCTCGTGCCGCGCGTTCAGCAGGCCGCGTGGGAGGCCATGCAGCGCGGCTGCACCGGAGGCTGCCGCGGCTCGGTGGTGGCCCTGGAGCCGTCCACCGGGAAAATCCTGGCGATGGTGTCGTCACCGTCCTACGACCCGAACCTGCTGGCCACCCATGACGCCCAGGAACAGGGCAACGCCTGGCAGCAGCTGCGCGACGACCCGGCCTCGCCGCTGACGAATCGGGCCATCGCCGAGACGTTCCCGCCCGGCTCGACGTTCAAGGTGATCACCACCGCGGCGGCGCTGCAGAACGGCGTGACCGACAACGACCAGCTCACCAGCGCCCCGCAGATCCAGCTGCCGAACAGCACGGCGACGCTGGAGAACTACGGCGGGACCCCGTGCGGCAGCGCCCCCACCGCATCGCTGCGGGAAGCGTTCGCCCGCTCCTGCAACACCGCATTCGTCGAATTGGGTATCCGGGTGGGTGCTGACGCCCTGCGTAACACCGCGCAGGCCTTCGGGTTCGACAGCCCACCGGCGCCGATCCCGTTGGAGGTGGCGGAGTCGACCATCGGCCCGGTCTCCG
>JAEZIA010000329.1 GCA_023416315.1 Actinomycetes bacterium | reverse complement strand
CGGTGCGGAAACCCAACTGCGCCATCAGTTCCCGAACCTCTTCGGCGATGAACATGAAGTAGTTCTCAACGAACTCGGGCTTGCCGTTGAAGCGCTCGCGCAGCACCGGATTCTGAGTGGCCACACCCACCGGGCAGGTGTCCAGATGGCAGACGCGCATCATGATGCAGCCCGAGACCACCAGCGGCGCGGTGGCGAATCCGAACTCCTCGCCACCGAGCAGGGCGGCGATCACCACATCGCGACCGGTCTTGAGCTGACCGTCCACCTGGACCACGATGCGATCGCGAAGACCGTTGAGCAGCAGGGTCTGCTGGGTCTCGGCAAGCCCGAGCTCCCAGGGGGCGCCGGCATGCTTTTGCGAGGTCAGCGGGGTGGCACCGGTACCGCCGTCGTGCCCGGAGATCAACACCACGTCGGCGTGCGCCTTCGAGACACCCGCAGCGACGGTGCCGACACCGTTCTCGCTGACCAGTTTGACGTGGATGCGCGCCGACGGGTTGGCGTTCTTCAGATCGTGGATCAGCTGGGCCAGATCCTCGATCGAATAGATGTCGTGGTGCGGCGGCGGCGAGATCAGGCCGACGCCGGGGGTGGAGTGCCGCACCTCGGCCACCCACGGGTAGACCTTGTGACCCGGAAGTTGGCCGCCCTCACCGGGTTTGGCGCCCTGGGCCATCTTGATCTGGATGTCGGTGCAGTTGGTCAGGTAGTGGCTCGTGACACCGAAGCGGCCGGAGGCCACCTGCTTGATCGCACTGCGGCGCCAGTCGCCGTTGGGATCGCGCTCGAAGCGGCTGACGGCCTCGCCGCCCTCACCGGAGTTCGACCGTCCGCCAAGGCGGTTCATCGCGATCGCCAGCGTCTCGTGGGCCTCGGCCGAGATCGAACCGTAGCTCATCGCGCCGGTGGAGAACCGCTTGACGATCTCGCTGGCCGGCTCGACTTCCTCGATCGGAATCGACGGGCGCACACCATCTTTGAACTTCAGCAGGCCGCGAAGCGACGCCATCCGCTCGCTCTGGTCGTCGACCAGCTGGGTGTACTCCTTGAACACCTTGTACTGGCCGGTGCGGGTGGAGTGCTGCAGTTTGAAGACCGTGTCCGGATTGAACAGGTGATACTCGCCCTCGCGGCGCCACTGGTACTCGCCGCCGACCTCGAGCTCGCGGTGCGCACGCTCGTCGGGGCGGTCCAGGTAGGCCAGCTGGTGACGGGTGGCCACATCGGCGGCGATGTCGTCGAGGTCGATCCCGCCGACCGGGCAGCTCAGCCCGGTGAAGTACTCGTCGAGCACCTGCTGGGAGATGCCGATGGCCTGGTAGAGCTGCGAGCCGGTGTAGGACGCCAGCGTGGAGATGCCCATCTTCGACATCACCTTCAGCACGCCCTTGCCGGCGGCCTTGATGTAGTTCTGCAGCGCCTTCTCGCGGTCGATGCCCTCGATCACGCCGCGGTCCAGCATGTCGCTGATCGACTCGAACGCCATGTAGGGGTTGATCGCGGCGGCACCGAAGCTGACCAGCGCGGCCATGTGGTGCACCTCGCGGGCGTCACCGGACTCCACGACCAGACCGACCTGGGTGCGGGCCCGGGTGCGGACGAGGTGGTGGTGGATGGCCGCGACCGAGAGCAGCGACGGGATCGGCGCCAGGTTCTCGTTGGACTCGCGGTCGGAGATGATCAGGATCCGGGCACCGTCGGCGATCGCCTTCGACGCCGCGTCACGGATGTCGTCGAGCGCGCGACGCAACCCCTCGCCACCCTTGGCGACCGGGTACAGACATCGGATGACGGCCGAGCGCATGCCGTGCTTGCGGCCGCGCACGGTGTCTTCGGGGTTGAGGTTGATCAGCTTGGCCAGCTCATGGTTGCGCAGGATCGGCTGGCGCAGTGCGATCTGGTGGCAGGACTCCGGGGTCGGGTTGAGCAGGTCGCCCTCCGGCCCGACGGTGCCCTGCAGGCTGGTCACCACCTCTTCGCGGATGGCGTCCAGCGGCGGGTTGGTCACCTGGGCGAACAGCTGCTGGAAGTAGTCGAACAGCATTCGCGGTCGCGACGAGAGCACCGCGATCGGGGTGTCGGTGCCCATCGAGCCCAGCGGCTCGGCGCCGGACCGCGCCATCGGGGCGACCAGCAGGTTGAGCTCCTCGTAGGTGTAACCGAAGGCCTGCTGACGCAGCACCACGCGGTGGTGCGGCATCCGCACGTACGGGCCCTGCGGCAGGTCGTCGAGGTGGAACAGCTGCTCGTCCAGCCACTCCTGGTAGGGCTGCCCGGTAGCCAGTTCGGCCTTGATCTCCTCGTCGGAGACGATGCGGCCCTGAGCGGTGTCGACCAGGAACATCCGGCCGGGCTGCAGGCGCATGCGCTTGACGACCTTGGCCGGATCCAGGTCGAGCACACCGGCCTCCGAGGCCATCACGACCAGGCCGTCCTCGGTGACCCAGATGCGTGACGGCCGCAGGCCGTTGCGGTCGAGCACCGCACCGACGACGGTGCCGTCGGAGAAGCACACCGACGCCGGTCCGTCCCACGGCTCCATCAGCGAGCCGTGGTACTGGTAGAACGCCCGCCGGGCGGGGTCCATCGACTCGTTGCGCTCCCAGGCTTCCGGGATCATCATCAGCACCGCGTGCGCCAGGCTGCGCCCACCGAGGTGCAGCAGCTCGAGCACCTCGTCGAAGCGGGCGGTGTCCGAGGCGCCCGGGGTGCAGACCGGGAAGATCTTCTCGACGTCGGTGCCGAAGATGTCGGTCTTGATGAGCGCTTCGCGGGCGCGCATCCAGTTCTCGTTGCCGGTGACGGTGTTGATCTCGCCGTTGTGGGCGACCCGGCGGAACGGGTGGGCCAGCGGCCACGACGGGAACGTGTTGGTGGAGAACCGCGAGTGCACGATGCCCAGCGCGCTTTCCATCCGCTCGTCCTGCAGGTCGAGGTAGAACGCCTTGAGCTGCGGGGTGGTCAGCATGCCCTTGTAGACAAAGGTCTGCCCGGAAAGGCTTGGGAAGTACACGGTTTCGCGGCCGGGGCCGTCCTGACCGGGGCCCTTGGAGCCGAGCTCATGCTCGGCCCGCTTGCGGATCACGTAGGCCTTGCGCTCCAGCTCGATGCCGGATGCGCCGCCGATGAACACCTGGCGGAAGGTCGGCATCGCGTCGCGGGACAGCGCGCCCAGCGAGGAATCGTCGGTGGGGACATCGCGCCAGCCGAGGACGTCGAGCCCCTCGGCCTCGACGATCTTCTCGACGCCCTCGCAGGCGGTGGCCGCGTCGCGGGAGGACTGCGGCAGAAACGCGATGCCGGTGGCGTAGGAGCCCTCGGCGGGGAGGTCGAAGTCGACGACGGCGCGCAGGAACGCATCGGGAACCTGCAGCAGGATGCCCGCGCCGTCGCCGCTGTGCGGCTCCGCGCCGGCGGCACCGCGGTGCTCGAGGTTCAGCAGGGCCGTGATGGCCTTGTCCACGATGTCGCGGCTGCGACGGCCGTGCATGTCCACCACCATGGCGACGCCACATGAGTCATGCTCATATGCGGGGTTGTACAGCCCGACACTCCTGGGCATTCGCACCTGACCCTTCACAAGCTTTTTTCGCGCGGTGGTTCGTCGACGTCACCGCGCCCCGCCAGGGATTCCTCCGTGCGTCACTGAACGGGGTTCCACTGTGGTGTCAACAAGTCGTAA
>JAEZIA010000381.1 GCA_023416315.1 Actinomycetes bacterium | reverse complement strand
CGCGCAGGATGCCCGCCCGCGGCCGGGCCTCGTCGCGGTACTTGGTCTGGATTTGGAACAGCAGCAGCGGAAAGTCCTTGTAGGAGCTGTACTCCCCCTTCACCGTCAAGGTGAAGAACTCTTCGTGGGTGGGGCCGAGCATGTAGTCGTTGTCGCGGCGGTCCTTGAGCCGGAACACACCGTCGCCGTATTCGGTCCAGCGGTTGGTGGTCTCGTACGGCCCCTTGGGCAGCAGCGCCGGGAACAGGATCTCCTGGCCGCCGATCGCAACCATCTCCTCGCGCACGATCTTCTCGATCTTGCGCAGCACCCGAAGGCCCAGCGGCAGCCAGGTGTAAAGCCCCGGCGCCACCGGCCGCACGTAGCCCGCGCGGATCAGGAGTTTGTGGCTGGGCACTTCGGCGTCGGCCGGGTCGTCACGCAACGTGCGCAAGAACAGCTCGGACATGCGGGTGATCACAGTGGGCAAGCCTAGCGATCGCCTCAGTCGCGCCCCTGCCAGGTGCAGATGCAGGCTTCGTTGCCCTCCGGGTCGGCCACGACCCAGAACGCCGGGGCGGCCGTATCGGACACCAGGGTGCCGCCCGCGGCCAGCGCCGCCTCGAGGCGCCCGGCCGCCAGATCGTGTGGCACGTCGATGTCGAGGTGGATGCGGTTGCGCTGCGGGCGCGGGGCGTCCATCTGCTGAAACCAGATCGCCGGACCCCGACCCGCAGGGTCGATCAGCCCGTCGGTCAGATCCGACGGCCCGGGCTCGTCGACGTAACCGGTGACCGCCTTCCAGAACGGCCGGACCGCTGCGATGTCCAGCGCGTCGATCGCGATCTCGAGTGCTTGCACCGACCCGGACCCCGGTGGCGACCCATGCTCGCGGAGCGTCGTCGAAATCGCTTGCGCCAGAGCGATATCCGCCTCCGCCACGTACCCACCGACCGATTGCACGCGCAGGACGACACGATCGGCCCGGATGTCGACGCCCAGGTGACCGTCGGCGCCGTCGACGCCGATCGTCAGCGCGGCCACCTCGCCTGCCCGGGCGAGCGACGACACCGACACCTCGGTGTAGAGGGCACCGAGCACCAGGCGCCAGCCGAAGCCGGTGACCGCGTCGGAGATCTGCGCGCGGCTTGGCCTGCCCACATGGTCGGTCGACATCACGTCGCGAGCTTAACGACATTTGGGCACGCGATCCTGGCCCAGCAATTTCCCACGCACACCACCATCGCGACGTGTTGTGATGGGTGGGCACAGACCGGCGAGAGGGGCGCGTGGTGGTACCGGATCTGCCTCACCAGAGCGACGCCGAGAGCCCACCCGCCGTTGTCGCGCGAGGTATCCGGATGCGAGGCCCGTGGGGTCCGGTGTACGGGCCGGTCGATCTGGAGATCCCGCACGGCGGGCTCAACGTGTTGATCTGTCCGGCCGGTTCGGGTCGCACCGCACTGCTGATGACGCTCGCCGGGCGGATGGCCCCCCAGTCCGGCGAGCTGACGGTGCTCGGCCTCAGCAGGGCTCGCGACATCTTCCCGGTGGCCGCGCTCGCCGGTATCGACGAGCTCGACACCGTCCCCGAATCGGTCACGGTGGCCGACTTGATCACCGAGCAATTGCGCTGGGACGCAGCGTGGTACCGGCTGGTGCCGCGCGCGGACGAGGCCGCCCTGGCCGCGGTGTGCCAAGAGGTGTTCGGACCGCTGCGGCTACCGCCGCTTGACGAGTACTTCGAAGAACTCTCCGAGTTGGACCGGCTGCTGCTGCGGGTGGCGCTGGCCAACACCCGACGGCCGCCGCTGCTGGTCGTCGGAAATCTCGACTTCGTGACCAGCGACCACAACCGGCAGCTGCTCATCGAGCGGCTGATCGATCTGGGCCGCACCCAGACAGTCGTCACCGCGACCGTCAACGGCGTCGCCGGCAATGCCGTGCGCTCGCAGATTGCGGTGATCAACACCGACCGCGCCGAACTGTCGGACGCGCAGAAAGGGACGGGTTGATCATGCTCGCCGGAATGTCACTGGGTACCGATATCAAGCGCTACTCGCGCGGTGTGCTCCCGCGAATCGCACTGGTTACGATCGTGCTCCTGCCGCTGCTGTACGGCGCGATGTATCTGTGGGCGTTCTGGAATCCGTTCGCCGCCATCAACAAGGTGCCCGCCGCCCTGGTCAACGAGGATGTCGGCGCGCAGGCGCAGGGCAAGCCGATCCGCGCCGGCGACGAGGTGGCCCAGGCACTGAAGGATTCCGGTCAGCTCTTGCTGCACGAGGTGTCGGCGGACGACGCCGCCGCCGGTCTGACCGACGGGAAGTACTACTTCACCATCACCATTCCGCCCGATTTCAGCGCCGACGTCGCGTCACCGTCCGGCAGCACGCCCGCTGCGGCCAAGCTGCGCTTTACGTTCAACGACGCCAACAACTATCTCGGTTCGATCATCGGGCAGAACGCGGCACACGAGGTGATCAACCAGGTCAACTCCAAGGTCGGGGAACAGACGGTCGGCACGGTGCTGACCGGATTGACCGATGCCGGCGCGGGACTGACCGAGGCCGCCGACGGCGCCGACCGGCTGGCGTCGGGTCTGGTCACCGCCGACGACGGGGCACACCAGCTGGCCACCGGTTCACACACCCTGGCTACCAGCATGGCCACCGCCCGCGACGGTGCCGCACAGCTGGCCGCAGGCACCCGGCAGCTCAGCACTGCCGTCGACACAGCCACCGAACCGTTGGTGCAGGTGCTGGCCCGCGTCGACGGCCTGGGCATCGACCCGACCGTGGTCGGCGACGCCGCCCAGCATCTCAGTGCAGCGGTGCGCTCGACCACCGACCGGATCGCCGCGCTGAACATCGACCAGGCGCAGGCGGCAGCGATTGTCGACCAGGCCATCGCGTTGCTGTCGGCCAGCCCCGACCCCGCAATCCGCGACGTCGGCCGCGTCCTGGCCGGCGCCAAGCGGCTGCTGGCCGCCCAAGGCATCGACCCCACCACTGACGAAGGCTTGACTCGGTTGCGCGACAGCGCATCCCAGCTCGAGGACGAGCTCGGCGACCCCAACAGCAAGCTGCGCAGGTTTGTGACCGACGCCGTCAACGGCACGCTGCGCGCCGACGTG
>JAEZIA010000361.1 GCA_023416315.1 Actinomycetes bacterium | reverse complement strand
TCAGGTCGTTGACCGCGATGATCTCGACATCGGTGTTCTTGCCCTGCGCCTTCTGCGCGTCAAGAGCCCGGAAGAAGTTGCGCCCGATTCGACCGAAGCCGTTAACGCCAACCCGGATGGTCACGTTCTCTCCTCATAGTTGCTTCACCAGTACCCGCTCCCAGCCTAGTGGCCTGCTCACCGGCGTGTGCGACCACCTAGAGGTCACCCGATCTGGGCCCGCTCTGGTCCACGCGGGGCGAGCCGGTCCAGCGCTGCCGAATCGACGGCAACGTCCCGTTGTCCTCCAGAGTGGCCTGCGCGACGTTGATCCGGCCCAGCAGCGCGGTGTCGCTCGTGGGCACCGCGATCGCGATCTTCTCGGTGGTGATCCCGCGCTGCACCACCGCCACGTCCGGCGTCGACTCGGTCAGCCGGGTCAACACCGGGTCGAGCTTCATGAACGCGTCGCAGCGGCCGCCGACCAGATCCCGCAGCGCGCTGCGGATACTGCCGTAGTCGTACACCCGGACCCGCGCGACCTTGCCGTCGGCCAGCAGCCGGTTGGCGATCGGCTGGCTGGTGTTGCCCTGCTGCACCCCGATCGTCAGCCCCTCGAGGTCGTCGACCGAGGTGACGTCGGGCAGCCGGGTGGTGTCCACCGCCAGCGCCTGACCCGAGATCAGGTACGGGTCACAGAACGCGGCCTTCATCGCCCGCGATCCGGTGACGGTGGTGCCGGAGGCCACGCAGTCGAATTCGCCGGAGTCCAGCGCGTCGAAGATGCCGTTGAAGTCGCGACCCTCGAAGCGGACGAATTCCACCGAGGCGCCGAGCTGCTCGGCGACGGCGGTCATGAGTTCGACATCCAGGCCGGAGTCGTCGACCGAATTGAACGGTGGGTCGGGCAGCGCCGCCCCGACGCGCAGGACTTCTGGCATGCCACAAACGCTAGCCCCTGCTGTGGCGGCCCCACCGGTGCGCACCGACACCATGTCGATCACGAGCTTGCCTGCGATCACCACCAACACCGGGACCACGACCGGTGGCGGAGCGAAACCGTAGGCGGCACAAAGCTTTTCCGCTGTCACGTCGGTGGGTCCGCCGTCGGCGATCAGGATTTCGTCGGGCCGGACACTTTGAGCGAGCAGCGCCTCGGTTCGACGGCCGCGCTCCCATTACGCTGTGCTGGTGGCAAGTGTGCTGTCGGTCAATCTGGCCAGGGTCCGTGCTAACCCCGACAAGCCGTCCCGGCGGACGGGTATCGACAAGGCGGCCACCGCCGATCCTGTCGAGGTGCGCGCACCGGGGCCGATGCGCGGCGGGCTGGGCAGCGGCCTGGGCGGCGACACGATCGGGAACCAGAAGTTGCATGGCGGCGACGACCAGGCCGTCTACACCTATGCCCGCGAGGACCTCGACGAGTGGGCGGCGCGGCTGGAACGCCCGCTCGCCGACGGCATGTTCGGCGAGAACCTCACCACCTCCGGCGTCGACGTCACCACTGCGCTGATCGGCGAACGCTGGCGGGTCGGCACCGACGGACTGCTGCTGGAAGTCACCGCGCCGCGCACGCCGTGCCGCACCTTCTCGGCGTTCCTCGACATCCCCGGCTGGATCAAAACCTTCACCGACGCCGGCAAACCCGGTGCGTACCTGCGGGTTATCACCCCAGGCACGGTCCGCGCCGGTGACGCGATCGTGATCGAGGACCGGCCCGACCACGACGTGACGATCGGTCTGGTCTTCCGCGCCCGGATGTCGGACCCCACCCTGCTCCCCCGGCTGCGGGCAGCCGATGCGCTGTCCGCCGAGCTCAAGGCCTACGTGGAGAAGAAAGCTCGGGATTAGGCGTCTTCCAGCAGATCCGGCGTGACGGCCGACTCGGTGTCGGGGATGCCGTCCTGCTTGGCCTTGCGGTCGGCCATCGAAAGCAACCGCCGAATACGGCCCGCCACAGCATCTTTGGTCATCGGCGGGTCGGCAAGCCGGCCCAGCTCCTCCAGCGACGCCTGACGGTGCTCGACCCGAAGCCGGCCCGCGGCGGCCAGATGGTCGGGCACGGTGTCGGCCAAGATCTCCAGGGCCCGCTCGACGCGGGCGGCGGCCGCCACCGCGGCGCGGGCCGAGCGACGCAGGTTCGCGTCGTCGAAGTTGGCCAGCCGATTGGCGGTGGCACGCACCTCGCGGCGCATCCGCCGCTCCTCCCAGGTGAGCCTGGTGTCCTGGGCGCCCATCCGGGTCAGCAGCGCACCGATGGCCTCGCCGTCGCGCACGACGACCCGGTCTGTGCCCCGCACCTCCCGCGCCTTTGCGCTGACCCCGAGCCGCCGGGCGGCGCCGACCAGTGCCAGCGCGGCTTCCGGTCCGGGACAACTGACTTCGAGTGCCGACGAACGTCCCGGCTCGGTCAGCGAGCCGTGCGCGAGGAAGGCACCACGCCACGCCGCCTCCGCGTCGCCAACGCTGCCGCCGACCACCTGGGCGGGCAGCCCGCGCACCGGCCTGCCGCGCATGTCGAGCAGCCCGGTCTGGCGGGCCAGCGCCTCACCGTCCTTGGCGACCCGCACCAGATACCGGGTGCTCTTGCGGATGCCACTGGCCGAGAGCACATGCACCACGGCGTTGTAGCCGTACAGGTCGTAGATATCCTTGCGCAGCCTGCGGGCGATGATGCCGAGATCCACCTCGGCCTCGACGACCACCCGGCCGGACACGATGTGCAGTCCGCCCGCGAAGCGCAGCAGGGAGGCCACCTCGGCACGGCGGGCACTCACGGAGTTGACGACCAGCCTGCTGAGTTCGTCCTTCACCTCGGCAGTCATCGCCACGGGTCGTCACCTCTCGGTCCGTTGCCTGTTGGTCCCTGCACCCCGTCCCCCTGTCGCCTTCCGCCAGCCTGCACAGACGCAGCCGATGGAGGGGAAGGCGGCGCCGGAACCGTGTTCCGGGTGCGCACACCGTCAAGCGCTGCAGCCAGCCTCGCCGGGTCATGTAAAGGTGTACCAGGTCTGGACACGTCGGCAAACTGAACTGACGCATCCAGCAGGCTTGCGGTACGCCGAAGTTGGTCACGCTCCCGGTCAGACGGGACGCTGGTGGCGTCGACCACAATCTCGTGGATCGAGAAGCCCGGCGCGTGCTGAGCCAGAACGTGCAGATGCCGCTCGGCGGAGAAGCCTGCGGTCTCCCCCGGCTCGGCGGCCAGGTTGAGCACCAGCGCGCGGCGCGCGGTGGTCTCCTTGAGCGCCACCGCCAGATCCGGCACCAGGACGTGCGGGATCACACTGGTGAACCACGAGCCCGGCCCCAGCACCACCAGGTCGGCGGTCATGATGGCATCGACCGCCTGGCGGGTGGCCGGCGGATCACCCGGGAGCAGCCGCACCCGGCGGACCTTGCCCGGCGTGGTGGCCACCGCCACCTGGCCGCGGATCACCCGGCTCATCCGGGGGTCGCCTTCCAGTCCGGCGACGTCGGCTTCGATCTGCAATGCGATCGGGCACATCGGCAGCACTCGGCCCTTGACGCCCAGGATCCGGCCCAGCTCGTCGAGCGCGGCGACCGGATCGGCCAGCAGTTCGTTGAGGCCGGCCAGCATCAGGTTGCCGATCGGATGACCCGCCAGCGCGCCGCTGCCGCCGAACCGGTGCTGGATGATGGTGGCCCACAGTCGGCCGTGCGGACTGTCGGATGCCAAGGCCGCCAACGCCATTCGCAGATCGCCCGGCGGAATGATGTCGAGTTCGCTGCGCAGCCGACCGGACGATCCGCCGTCGTCGGCCACGGTGACGATCGCGGTGACGTCGTGGGTGATCCGGCGGGCGGCGGACAGCGTCGCGTACAGCCCGTGGCCACCGCCGAGGGCGACGATGCGCGTCATTCGCGACCCAGATCGCGGTGCAGGACGCGGACCGTCAGATGTTCGTGGTGGTCGAGCAGCCCGGCGAGCGCTTCGGCCATTGCGACACTGCGGTGCTTGCCGCCGGTGCAGCCGATGGCCACGGTCATGTAGCGCTTCCCCTCCCGGGTGTACCCGTCGACGACCAACCTCAGCAGCTGATGGTAGGTCTGCAGGAACTCCGAGGCGCCGGGTTGGCCCAGGACGTAGTCGCGGACCGCCGCGTTCTGACCGGTGTGTGGGCGGAGCTCGTCGACCCAGTGCGGGTTGGGCAGGAAGCGGACGTCCATCACCATGTCGGCGTCCATCGGCAGGCCGTATTTGAACCCGAACGATTCGACCGTCACGGACGTCTGGGCGACGGTCTCGCCGCCGAAGGCGCGTTCGATGCTCTCCCGCAGTTCGCGCACTGCCAGCGTCGAGGTATCGATGATCAGATCCGCCGACGCCCGCACCGGTGCCAGCATGGAGCGCTCGGCGGCGATGCCCTCCGCCAGGGTCTGGTTGCCCTGCAACGGGTGGCTGCGCCGATTGTTCTCGTAGCGGCGGACCAGGATGTCGTCGGAAGCCTCCATGAACAGCACCCGCGGGTGGATGTTGCGGGTGGCCAGCTCGTTGCGTACCCAGTCAAGGTCGCCGGTGAACCCGCGCGAGCGCACGTCCATCACCACGGCCAGTTGGGTGATCCGGGATCCCGCGGCCAGACCGAAGTCGACCATCCGCGCGATCAGCTCGGGCGGCAGGTTGTCGGCCACATACCAGCCGAGGTCTTCGAGCACCTTGGCCGCGGTGCCCCGACCGGCCCCGGACAGGCCCGTCACCAACACCACGTCGATGCCCGAATCTTCGCCACTCTGGCCGGTGCGCATGTCCTCGCCTGTGCTGTGATCTGTCATCGCGTCGCCTGTTCAGCAGACTGATCTTTGCCGACGGACTCGTCCTGCGCAGCCGATCCCGGCGAATCGACCGCCCCGCCCAGCGCTTCCAGCACCGCGGTGGCCGTCGCGGTCCCGATCCCGGGCACCGAGGTGATCTCGGCGACACTGGCCTGCCGCAGCCGGGCCAGCGAGCCGAAGTGGGTCACCAGCGCCTTGCGCCGGATCTCGCCGAGGCCCGGCACGGAATCCAGCGCCGAGGCCGTCATCCGCTTGGAGCGCTTGCTGCGGTGGTAGGTGATCGCGAAGCGGTGCGCTTCGTCGCGGACCCGCTGAAGCAGATAGAGCCCCTCGCTGTTGCGGGGCAGGATCAGCGGGTCGGGCTCGGCGGGCACCCACACCTCCTCGAGCCGCTTGGCCAGCCCGATCACCGCGACGTCGGTGACCCCGAGATCGTCGAGCACCGCCTGGGCGGCGTTGACCTGAGGGGCGCCGCCGTCGACGACGTAGAGGTTGGGCGGGTAGGCGAACTTGCGCGACTTGCCTTCTGGAGCCAGTTCGTCGAGGGGCTGCTGCTGGGAGTGGACGTGGCGGGCGAAGCGCCTGCGGGTCACCTCGGCGATCGAGGCGACGTCGTCAGAGCGGCCCTCCCCCGCCGCCTCCCGGATCGCGAAGTGCCGGTAGTCGGATTTGCGCGGCAGACCGTCCTCGAACACCACCAGAGAGGCCACCACATCGGTGCCCTGGACATGGCTGATGTCGACGCATTCGATGCGCAGCGGTGCGTCGGCCAAGCCGAGTGACTCCTGAATGTTCTGCAGCGCAGCCGATCTGGCGGTGAAGTCACCGGCACGTTTGAGCTTGTGCTGCTGCAACGCCTCCTTGGCGTTGCGGTGCACGGTCTCGGCCAGTGCCTTCTTGTCGCCGCGGCGCGGCACCCGAAGCACCACCCGCGAACCGCGCAGCCCCGACAGCCAGTCGGCCAGCTCGTCGGCATTGGGCGGCAGGCACGGCACCAGCACTTCGCGGGGCACGGGATTGGTGGCTTCGTCTGCGGCGCCACCCAATTCGGCCTGCTCGCCGTAGAACTGGGTGAGGAATTGCTCGACCAGCTGCGCCTCGCCGGATTCGCCTGGGTCACCGGGCTTTTCGACGACCCAGCCGCGCTGACCGCGCACCCGGCCACCGCGGACGTGGAAGACCTGCACGGCGGCCTCGAGGTCGTCGTCGGCGAACGCGACGACGTCGGCATCGGTGCCGTCACCGAGCACCACAGCCTGCTTCTCCAGTGCCCGCTTGAGCGCGCCGATGTCGTCACGCAGTCGCGCCGCCCGTTCGAAGTTCAGTTCGGCCGACGCCGCGTTCATCTCGAGTTCGAGCTCGCGGGCGAATCGGTCGGTCTTGCCGGACAGGAAGTCACAGAAGTCCAGCACGATCTTGCGGTGTTCCTCGGCGCTGACCCGGCCCACGCAGGGCGCCGAACATTTGTCGATGTAGCCCAGCAGGCATGGCCGCTCGATCTGGCTGTGCCGCTTGAACACTCCGGCCGAGCAGGTTCGGGCGGGGAACACTCGGGTGAGCAGGTCAAGGGTCTCGCGGATGGCCCAGGCGTGCGAGTACGGGCCGAAATACCGGACTCCCTTGCGGCGCGGCCCGCGGTAGACGGACAGCCGCGGGTACTCCTCGCCCAGGGTGACCGCCAGCACCGGGTAGGACTTGTCGTCGCGATAGCGGACGTTGAACCGCGGGTCGAACTCCTTGATCCAGTTGTATTCCAGCTGTAGCGCCTCGACCTCGGTGTTGACCACCGTCCACTCGACCTTGGCCGCGGTGGTCACCATCTGCCGGGTCCGCGGATGCAGGGCCGAGATGTCCTGAAAATAGGACGTCAGGCGGGGGCGCAGGCTTTTGGCCTTGCCGACATAGATGACTCGTCCGTGCTGATCGCGGAATCGGTAGACCCCCGGTTCGACCGGAATCGAGCCGGGCGCCGGGCGGTACGTCGACGGATCTGGCACGTTCCCAGATTAGTCGGAGCACCGACAGGCACTACCGTCGTGGGCGTGCCGGCAG
>JAEZIA010000337.1 GCA_023416315.1 Actinomycetes bacterium | reverse complement strand
ATTGCTCACCGGGGCAACCGGATTCCTGGGCCGTTACCTGGCCCTGGAATGGCTGGAGCGGATGAACCTGGTCGACGGCACAGTGATCTGCCTGGTGCGGGCCCGCAATGACGAGGAGGCACGGGCGCGCCTGGATGCCACCTTCGACAGCGGGGATCCGCAGCTGTTGGCACACTACCGCCAGCTGGCCGCCGACCATCTCGAGGTCATCGCCGGAGATAAGGGCGAGGCGAATCTTGGCCTGGATGCCGAAACCTGGCAGCGGCTGGCCGACACCGTCGACCTGATCGTCGACCCGGCGGCCCTGGTCAACCATGTGTTGCCATATCGAGAGTTGTTCGGGCCCAATGCCGTCGGCACCGCCGAACTCATCCGGATCGCGTTGACCACCAAGCAGAAGCCGTTCGTGTACGTCTCGACGATCGGCGTCGGCGCGGGGATCGCACCGGGACGGTTCGTCGAGGATGGCGACATTCGCGAGATCAGCCCGACCCGGGTGGTCGACGACTCCTACGCTAACGGGTACGGCAACAGCAAGTGGGCCGGCGAGGTGCTGCTGCGCGAGGCCAACGACCTGTGCGGTCTGCCTGTCTCGGTGTTCCGCTGCGACATGATCCTGGCCGACACCACCTACGGTGGGCAGCTCAACCTGCCCGACATGTTCACCCGGATGATGCTCAGCCTGGTGGCAACCGGAATCGCCCCGGCGTCGTTCTACGAACTCGATGAGGACGGAAAGCGTCAGCGTGCGCACTACGACGGACTGCCGGTGGAGTTCATCGCCGAAGCGATATCCACCCTCGGGACGCGCGTCGCGCAGGACCAGGGCACGAGATTCGAGACCTACCATGTGATGAATCCCTACGACGACGGCATTGGACTCGACGAATACGTCGACTGGTTGATCGAGGCCGGCTATCCGATTAAGCGGATCGCGGATTACGGCACTTGGCTGCAGCGCTTCGAGACGGCGATGCGTGCTCTGCCCGACCGGCAGCGCCAGTATTCGCTGCTGCCACTGCTGCACAACTATCAGAAGCCGGAGCCGCCGATCCGTGGGTCGATCGCCCCGACCGATCGGTTCCGCGCGGCGGTTCAGGACGCGAAGATCGGTCCGGACAAAGACATTCCGCATGTTTCAGCGGCCGTGATCGTGAAGTACGTCACCGACCTTCAGCTGCTGGGCCTGCTCTAAACATATCGATATCGGCACCAGGGTCGCGGGTCATCAAGATCACGGCCCTGGCGCCGCATCATGAATTGACGGTGCAGTAACATCGGCACGCGTGGGTGCGGGGGCGGTGATTCGGCAGTGGTGGCGCCAGCCCGACCAATACGACTGGATGTCGGAATACCTGGTATCGCGGGGGTTGCAACGCTCCAGTCGATTTCTGATCGCGGCAGTCGTCATCATCCTCGGGACAGTCCCGCTGGTGATGCTGTGGAGCCCCTCCGGTCCGCAAGGTGAGCTCCATCGGACTACCGCGACGATCGTCTCGATCCTGTCTGCGGCTGGCGCGGGCATGTGGCTCGCCGGCTGGCCGAGCCGACTGCTGTCCACCCTGTTCGTCATCGGCGGCAACGTGGGGGTGACGGTCGCCTGCATAATCGCGGGAAGCCCGGCAACGGGCTTGTTGGCCTGCGCGACCTTTGCCCCCATCGCCGGGTATGTCGGCCTGTATCACTCCAGCCGACTCTTGGCGGTGACACTCGTCAATGCCACTGCCACCAGCGTTTTCGCCGGCGCGCGCATCGCTGAGACCGGCGACCCCGCGATGGCGGTCGGACACACGGTGGCCCTGGTGATCGCGGTGCTCGCGGTCCCGGTCGGAAGTCAGTTCTTCCTGCATCTGCTGCGACTCGACGCACGGATGTCCAATACCGATCCGCTGACCGGGCTGCGCAACCGACGCGGGTTCTACCAATCGGTGCCCCAACTGATCGCCAGCGCGGACAACTCACCGTCAGAGTGCCTGGCTGTGATTCTGCTCGACCTGGACGGCTTTAAGCAGATCAACGACACCCACGGCCACGGTTACGGCGACGCGGTCCTGGTCGCCGTCGCCGACAACCTGCGCCGCGCGAGCGCCATGAACTCGGTGGTGGCCCGTCTCGGCGGCGAGGAGTTCCTGATCGCCGAATTGATCGCCCCGGATGCCGCCGCGCGCACCGCCGAGCGACTCCGCGATGCCGTCGCCACCATTCCGGGTGAGGTGACCGCCAGCGTCGGCGTCGCGTCAACCGCACTGACCGACGTCGACGACGCGGACGCGATGCTCACCCGCCTGGTGGATATCGCCGACGCGGCGATGTATGAAGCAAAACGTGCCGGCGGCAACCAGATTCGCTGGAGTCAGACGACCGCGATGGCCAACAGCGCGACGGCCACCAACGGGAACAGGCCCTGAGTCACCGCCGCGCGGGCCTTATCCGGAGAAGACGCCAGCAGCACGGCCGCCGCCGCCAGCATGGATCCGACGCCGGCGAATACCAGTGCCGCACCGATTCCGGTGTGCCCCAACGCGACCGCGATGATCCCGACGGCGGTGACGATCGCCAGGAACAGGTTGTAGAACCCCTGATTGAGCGCCAGTAGTTTGGTGGTCTCGGCTTCCTCGGCGGTGGTACCGAACACCTTGCGGGTGCGCGGCGTCGTCCAGGTCAGCGACTCCATCGTGAAGATGTACACGTGCAGCAGCGCGGCAAGGCCGGCGAAGATCAACGCGGCGACGAGCATCGGCGCTCCCATCACTCGAAAAGACCGGGCTGGCCGAGCCCGCTGGCCCGCGGCGGTGCCACCATGCCGAGGTGGGTCCAGGCTAGCGGCGTCGCGACCCGGCCGCGGGGAGTCCGGGCGATCATGCCGGCGCGCACCAGGAACGGCTCGCAGACCTCCTCGACCGTGGTGGCTTCCTCGCCCACCGCGACGGCCAGCGTGGAGACTCCGACCGGGCCGCCGCCGAAACTCTTGGTCAGCGCGGTCAGCACCGCCCGATCCAGCCGGTCCAGCCCCAGTTCGTCGACGTCGTAGACGGCCAGCGCGGCCTTGGCGATGTCGCGGGTGATCACGCCGTCGGCGCGCACCTCGGCGTAGTCGCGCACCCGGCGCAGCAGCCGGTTGGCGATCCGCGGTGTGCCCCGGGACCGCCGGGCGATCTCGGAGCCGGCCTCGACCCCCAGCTCGATGCCGAGGATGCCCGCCGAGCGGGCCAGCACCCGCTCCAGCTCGGGTGGCTCGTAGAAGTCCATATGGGCGGTGAAGCCGAACCGGTCGCGCAGCGGGCCGGTGAGCGCACCGGACCGGGTGGTGGCCCCGACCAACGTGAACGGGGCGACTTCCAATGGAATCGACGTCGCCCCAGGGCCTTTGCCGACGACGACGTCGACCCGGAAGTCCTCCATGGCCAGGTAGAGCATCTCCTCGGCCGGGCGGGCGATGCGGTGGATCTCGTCGATGAACAGCACGTCGTGCTCGACGAGGTTGGACAGCATCGCGGCCAGATCACCGGCGCGCTCCAGCGCAGGCCCGGAGGTGACCCGCAGCGACGAGCCCAGTTCGGCGGCGATGATCATCGCCAGCGACGTCTTACCCAGCCCCGGCGGACCGGACAGCAGGATGTGATCCGGTGTGCCGCCACGGTTCTTGGCGCCCTCGAGGACCAACTGCAGCTGCTCGCGCACCCGCGGCTGGCCGATGAACTCGCGCAGTGACCGCGGCCGCAGGCTGGCGTCGATATCGCCTTCACCGACGGTCAACGCCGGCGAGACATCACGTTCGAGCGCCTCGTCGTCGTCCTCGTCGAACCTGCTCACTTGGTCTTTCCTAGTAGTGACAGCGCCGCCCGCAGTGCGGTGGACGTGTTGGCCTCAGCGTCGGCGGCCAGTACCTTGTCGGTGGCTTCTTCGGCCTGCTTGGCCGCAAAGCCAAGTCCGACAAGGGCTTCCACCACCGGCCCGCGCACCGCGTGACCGGTGGCCGCGGCCACCCCGGCGCCGCCGGCGACCGCACCGATCTTGTCCCGCAATTCGAGCACCATGCGTTCGGCACCACGTTTGCCGATACCGGGCACCCGCGTCAATGCCGTCACGTCACCGTCGGCCAGCGCCTGGCGCAGCGCGGTGGCGTCGTAGACGGCCAGCGTCGCCAGAGCGATCTTCGGGCCCACTCCAGACACCCCGAGCAGGGTCGAGAACAGGTCGCGGGCGTCGGCGTCGGCGAAGCCGTACAGCGTCTGGGAGTCCTCGCGCACGATCATCGCGGTGATCAGCCGTGCCTCGGTGCCGCGGCGCAGCGTCGCCAGTGTGGACGGGGTCGCCATCACCTTGTAGCCGACGCCGGCGGCCTCGATCACGACGTGGTCGAGCGCGATGTCGATGACCTCACCGCGCACCGAGGCGATCACGTCGCGCTCCGCGAGACCGGCGTGCGGGCCGCCTTCAGCCGGGCTTGGTAGGCCCGCTTCTGTTCGGCGGCCAGCGCTTCGGCCTGTGCCATCCGGGCGATCATCGGTGCGCGCCAGCAGTGGCAGATCGCCAACGCCAGCGCGTCGGCGGCGTCGGCGGGCGTCGGCTTCTGCTGCAACTGCAGGATCCGGGTGACCATCGCGGTCACCTGTGCCTTATCGGCCCGGCCGTTGCCGGTGACGGCGGCCTTGACCTCACTGGGCGTGTGGAAATGCACGTCTATGCCGCGGCGGGCGGCGGCCAGTGCGATCACCCCGCCGGCCTGCGCGGTCCCCATCGCGGTGTTGGCGTTCTGGTTGGCGAACACCCGCTCGATCGCGACGACGTCCGGCAGGTGGGTGTCCATCCAGTGATCGACGGTGTCGCTGATCGTCAGCAGTCGGCGCTGCAGCGGCTCGTCGGACGGCGTACGCACCACATCGACGTCCAGCGCGATGACGTGACGGCCGCGGCCGCTCTCGATCACCGAGAGGCCGCAGCGCGTCAACCCAGGGTCGACTCCCATCACCCGCACGGATCGCCTTCCGACTACGAACAGCTGTTCGATCACCCTAGCGGCCCGGGCGGACACGATCGGTCAGGACACGCGGTCCGGCGGGCGTGGTTATCGTCAGGAGATGTCCGGCCCCGACGCATTCCATCCCGACCTGTCCGGCGGCCGGCCGGTGCGCCACCGGGTGCATCACGTCAAGGCCGCCGACCTCGACGGCAGCACGTCGCAGACCGACGGTATGCAGCGGTTCGCCGCGATCAGCGGCGGCTCCGTCGGGTCGGAGAAACTCTGGATGGGCGAGACCCACGTCGGGCCGGGCGTGGCGTCGGCGAACCATCACCACGGCGAATCGGAAACCGCGATCTTCGTCCGCAGCGGCCACCCGGAATTCGTGTTCCACGACGGCACCGGCGAGGTCCGGATCAGCACCGAGCCGGGTGACTACATCTTCGTTCCGCCGCACTTGCCGCACCGGGAGGAGAACCCCGACCCCGGTGAGCCGGCCGTCGTGGTGATCGCGCGCAGCACGCAGGAGGCGATCGTGGTCAATCTTGATCGGCTGTACCCGTTGTGAGCGTCGAGGACATCGCCGGGCGAGCCAAGCCCGGCCGCCCGCGCAGCGAGCAGTCCCGCTCGGCAGTGGTGCGTGCGACCTCGGAGTTGTTGCACGAGATCGGGTTACGGGCGATGACCACCGAGCAGATCGCCGCCCGCAGCGGGTCCAGCAAGGCGACGATCTACAAGTGGTGGCCGAACAAGTACGCCGTGGCGGTCGACGCCTTCTTCTCGGAACTGCAGGCCGACTCCCCCG
>JAEZIA010000332.1 GCA_023416315.1 Actinomycetes bacterium | reverse complement strand
CGGACCCACCACCTGGTGGGGCAGGGTCTGCATCACAGGGAAGAGAATCGGGCTACTGGCGAGATTTACTGCACCGCACACCATTTCAGTGCAGCGGAGCCGGGTAGCGGCGACGACTACGTGATGTATCTGCGGTATGTAGACGAGTACATCCGCGGTGCGTCCGGGAAGTGGTCGATTCTCGAGCGGTCGGTGCTCACCGATGCGGTCGAACGCCGCGAGGTCACGGCGTGATCGCATCACCGAATCCGGTGTAGCTACGGATCAGCGGCAGGTCTGCCATTGTGGCGAAGCCGCGGGGTGCCGCACACACCGCGGGCACCGCGTTCAGTACCTGCATTGCGACCGCGATCAAACCGGCGCGGACGTGCTCTTCGATCGACGCAGGGCGGGTGAAGCTGGCCAAACAGAAGAAATGCGTTCGCATCGACGGATCGCCCTCGAGCGTCAGTGTCCAGCCGTCATCAGGCGCCGGCCAGTGCTCGGGGTACTCACCCCCGACGGTCCATAAGGTCTCGAACTCGATCAGGTCCTCGCCACGGCGACTGCCGACGAACCGCCAGCGCTGGCCCGCGGTCGTGCCCTTGGCGACGGGGTGGTCGAAGATCTGGAAGTCCTTCGTCGCGGGGACCGCTTCGACAGACACGCGGACATCGTCGATCGCGGCGTGCAGGGTATCGGCGATGAACCAGGTCTGCTCGGTGAACAGCCGGGTATTGAAGGACAGGAAGTCGTTGGCCGTCGGCGTGACGTCCTCGGGTGGCCGCCCGAACCACATGCCGTCGAAGGTGATGTCGGTGGATTCCCACAGAGACCAGTCGGCCCGCTCCTGGAGGGTGAATTTATTGATGGTCCGGCTCATGCCCGACAGCGCCAGCGGCAAGACACCGGAGAGGTTGCCCGGGTTCAGGCCGCTGCCGTGAATCGTGCTGTTCCCCGCGCGGCAGGCTTCGGCCAAGCGGGCGCGGTCCGCCTCGGGAATGCGCCGCGGATGGAACAGAAACGAGACGGTAGCCACGTTTTTCCCGCTCTCCAGCAGGGCGCAGACATCGTCGAAATTGGTGAACGACGGCGCGTACAGGACGCAGTCGGCGTCCAGGGCCAGAATCTTCTCGACGTCGGTGGTGGCGGTGACGCCGATGGGATCACGTCCGACCAGAGTCCCGACGTCGACCCCATCCTTCTTGTCCGAGTAGACACGAGCGCCGATGATCTCGAGGTCAGGCCGGTGGTCGAGGATGGTGGTGACCAACTCGCTACCCACCGCACCGGTGGCCCACTGGATCACGCGTAGTCGCCGCTTGTCCACGAGCCCACTGTAACTGGGTGATAACGTCTGTTCTCAATAAGGGAAATATCAAATTCGCGATGGCTGTGGAGGGTTGACCGTCATGCAGGATGTCTTGGGATACGAAGGCAAATCGGTGATCGTCACCGGCGCCGCATCCGGGATGGGGCAAGCGACCGCGCAGATCCTCGTCGACCTCGGGGCTAACGTCACTGCGCTGGACATCAAGCCCGCCAGCGTGTCGGGAGCCCGTTCGTTGCAGATCGACCTACGAGACCGCGCGGATATCGAAAAGGTGGCCGCCTCCATCGATGGGCCGATCGACGGATTGTTCAGCTGTGCGGGCCTGCCTGGCCCACCGTTCAGCGAATGGGACACCATCCTGGTCAACTTCGTCGGAGCTCGTCATCTCGCCGAACAGCTGGTCCCCAAGATGTCCCGGGGCTCGGCGATCAGCGTGATCTCCTCATCGGCGGCACTCGGCTGGCAGGACCACATCAAGGTCATCACAACTCTGCTGGAGACCGACGGCTTCGACGCGGCCGTCGAGTGGCTGCGGGAGAACGAGAAGAAGTGGTCGTGGAGCGGCTACGCCTATTCCAAGTACGTCATCGACGCCTGGGTGGGCTGGTGGTATCCCGAATTGGGCCGCAAAGGAATTCGCATCAACGCCATCAATCCTGGACCCACCGAGACAGCGATGATGCCCGCGTTCCAGGACCTGATGGGTAAGGAGACGGTCGACGATGCGATCGGACCGGTGGGCCGGTACGCAACTGCTGAAGAGCAGGCGTGGCCGCTGGTATGTCTGGGCAGCCCGCGGCTGAGCTACGTCGGCGGGACGGTGCTGTGGACCGACGGCGGCTGGAACGGCGCGATGACGATGGGGCGCCACAACGCGCAGTGGGCCGACACCGCGGCCGATCAGATGGCCAAGAAAAGCTGAATCGACGTCAGATGAAGTCCGAACCGCCGTCGACGTTCACTGTCGCACCCGTCACATAGCCGTTGCGGCGGGACGCGAGGTAGACGGTGGCCGAAGCGATCTCCTCGGGCCGACCTGCCCGACCCACATCGCACGGGTGTCCGTAGGTCTTCTCCACCCAGCGCATCACGTCATGCTCATCGGAGGAGTCGAACCCTTCCGCGGCCAATGTGTCACGCAAGATCTCGGTGAAGCTTGCAGTCACGATGGTGCCGGGACAGACGCTGTTGACCAGGATGCCTTCGGGACCAAGGCTCTTCGACAGGTTCTTGGTGAAGCTCGAGAGCGCCGCCTTGGTGGCCGTATACGCGACAAGACGCGGACTCTGCCGTTGAATGGAGTGCGCCGACAACGTCACGATCCGCGCCCACTCGGCCGCGCGCAGCATGGGCAGCGCGGCGCGAACCGATCGGACCGCCGACATGGTTCCCATATCGAAGGCCGCATGCCAGGCGTCGTCGTCGAGTTCCTCGAACGACCCCGCATCGGGGCCGACGGTGTGGATCAGGACATTCAACCGGTCCCACGATGCGCGCACCGCCGCGAACCCTCCGGCAATCGAATCGGCGTCCGCCATGTCGACGCTGATTGCCAACACCTCGGGTGCGCCCGCGGCGCGCACGCGCTGCGCTGCGTCCTCGAGCGCTTCTCGGCCGCGCGCCATGATCGCGACCGATGCGCCCTCCGAGCCGAGACATTCGGCGATGGCGAGACCCATTCCTTTACTGCCCCCGGTTACGACCGCGGTCGCTGCGCTCAGTCCGAGATCCATTACTGTTGGGCTCCGCTCGATGTGTGGCTATTGCGGGGTATTCGTGGCGTCAGGTGTATGACGTCGCTGACCACCGATGGGTTGGCCCGCGCCACGGCGATAAAGGACAACATGGCGTTCGCGACGTCGTCCACCGCCGACATCGTCGCCGGGATCTGAGCCTCCCGAGCCCATGCTCGGTAGAGATCAGCGAGGAGGTCTCGATCGGCGCCGCGCAGGATCTCGGTACCGTCAGTCGGCCCCACGCTCACTCGAATAACAGGCAGCTCAGGATGCTCGGCGCGCCACGAATGGAGGATCTCGTCCAGTGCCGCCTTGCTGGCGTGATAGGCCGCGACTCCCGCGCGCGGTCTTCCCACATCATGGCTCGAGGCGACGAGAACCACCGCGTCGTCGGCGAGATGAGGCAATGCCGAGCGTAGGACGTGCGAGGCGCCGACGGCATTGACGGCGTAAGTGTGCAGCCACGTGCTGACGTCGGTGTCCTCGATCAGTGCGAAGGGTACCGCGGCACTGGTGAAGACGACGGCGTCGATCTCACCGAACGCTGCTGCAACCTCGGCCATTACCGATTCGATGGCACGCGGGTCGGATACGTCGAGTTCGTAGGCAGCACCGTCGATTTCGGCGGCGAGCTTCTGGAGCACGTCCACTCGCCGCGCAGCAAGCGCTACCCGTGCTCTGCGCGCACTGGCGGCGCGCGCTAACGCGCGGCCGATCCCCGATGAGGAGCCGATGACCAGCATCCGCATTCCGGAGATGTTCGAATGTCGATCGGTCACTGCCTTCTCCTCTTGCCCGCCGCCGTACTCGACGACTCGATGATGGATCGGATGGTGCGCCGACACCGCCCGCATTCCGAACCCGCGCCACAGGCGTCAGCCACCTCGTTGCACGTCCTGGCTCCCGTCGTCACGGCCCGCGAAACCAACGTCGCTGGTCATCCCGACACAGAGACACACATACATCAGTGACGGCCCGCGGCGAAGACGCGTGTGCGGAGGGTGACGCGAGCCATCGTGCGTCCTCCGTCTTCACGCTCGATAGTGGGGTTTGCGGTGACGACTGTCGTGAGCCATTCTTACACGCGAGAATTACCGTTCTCAACGGTGTGAAGTTCAGTCAAAAACGGATCTCTGGTGCGAAAGAGCGCCTATCCTCGTCAGGTGACCTACACGGTGAATGTTGAACCGTACTACGACCCGTTCGACTTCGAGATCGACGACAACCCGTATCCGGTCTGGAAGCAGCTGCGCGACTCTGCACCGCTCTATCACAACGAAAAGTACGGCTTCTTCGCGCTGAGCCGGCACTCTGATGTCGCTCGCGAACTGGTGAACTGGCAGGACTACCGGTCGGGCCGTGGCACGATCATCGAGGTCCTCCTCAACGGCGTCGAGGTTCCGCCCGGCATCATCCTGTTTGAGGACCCGCCGATTCACGACCTCCACCGCAGGCTGCTCTCCGGGGTGTTCACCCCGCGCCGGATGGCGGCGATAGAACCTCTGGCGCGGGAGTTCTGCCGCCGGGCGCTGGAGCCGTTGGCCGATGCCGACACCTTCGACTTCATCGCCGATCTGGGTGCGTGGATGCCGATGCGCACGATCGGGTATCTGCTCGGCATCCCTGAGGACCGGCAGGTGGCCATCCGCAGGAACACCGACAAGATGTTGAACCTCGACGCCGGCGCACCCACTGACGTCGCCGCGGACATGTTGTCGCAGGCCACTTCGGTGCTCCAGGAGTTCATCGACTGGCGCTACGACCACCCGTCCGACGACCTCATGACCGAGCTCGTCAACGCTGAGGTGGAGGAGGCCGACGGTACTCGGCGTCGGCTGACCCGGGGCGAGGCGCTGACCTACGCGGGGACGATCGTGGGGGCGGGTAACGAGACCACCACCCGCCTCCTGGGCTTCGCAGGACAGCTGCTGTCCGATCATCCGGACCAGCGCCGCGAGCTCGCGGCCGATTTCAGTTTGATTCCGAACGCCGTCGAGGAGGTGCTTCGCTACGAGGCGCCGTCCCCGGTGCAGGCCCGGTACGTAGCACGTGACGTCGAACTGTACGGCCGTACTGTGCCCGAGGGATCGGTGATGCTGCTGATCAACGGCTCGGCGAATCGTGACGAACGCCAGTTCCCGGATGCCGATCGCTTCGACATCCGTCGACGCGCCGCACATTTGAGTTTCGGCCACGGCATCCACTTCTGCCTCGGCGCAGCGTTGGCGCGGGTGCAAGCCCGCGTTGCGCTCGAGGAGGTCCTTTCCCGCTGGCCGGACTGGGAGGTCGACTACGACCGGGCCACCCGCGCGCACACAACAAGCGTCCGGGGCTGGGCGAGCCTCCCGGTGAGGGTGCAGTGACCGATATCGCTGAATCACCGCCGGATTCGCAATCCCGCGAAGATACAGCGCGCTCGCCCTGGCCGACGCGGATCGGGTGGGGCCTGTTCGCCATCGCGTATCTGATCTTCGCGGTGGTGACGATCGCGACCCTGCAGACCGGACTACACGGTGACCCGGTGCGGACCAATCCCAATCCGGGACCGAAGCCCTATCCGCCGTTCCTCGGCTTCGACAATTGGCCGCTGGCGGTCGGGCTCAGCTCGATTCCTATGGCTATCGGCCTGATCGGCGTGTTGGTGTGGCTGTCTGTGCGTCAACGTGGGGTGCACTGGGCGGTGGTCATCGCCTTCGCGGGTCTGATCACCGGCGCGCTTGACCCCCTTGCCAACTGGGCCACGTTCGCGATCTTTGACCCGCGAATGTTGCACTTTCCGTTGACGTGGCCGTATGTCAACATCTCACCGAACCTCGAGCCGGCCCTGTCGTTCCTCGGCGGGTATGCGGCTTATTACCTCCTCAACGGACTCGGTTTCCTGCAACTGCACAACCGCCTGCTGGATCCGGTTCTGCAGCACGTCGGCCCGCTGGCCCGGCATCGTCTTGTGCGGGTGTTCATCGGGGCCTTCCTGATCGCCATCCCGATCAACTTCCTCATCCAGACCACCTGGATGCGGGCGGGCATTTTCTTCTACACCGAAGCCGTTGGGCCGGTTGTGCAACTCGGCCATGTTCACTTCCCGCTGATTATGGCGATCTACGACTCCTTCATCTTCGCCATGGTCGCCGTCATGTGCGTGCGTGACGATGACGGCGAGCTGATCCTCGTCACGCGTATCGCGCGGTGGCTGCCGGCGAGGGCCGGACGGCCGAAGGTGACCGTGACTCGGCAGCTGCTGGTGTCGGTCACCGTCGGCCTGCTGTCCTTCGGCATTCCGCTCGCTGTTCTGGCGGGGTTGCGGACGGCCGGTCTGTCCAGGCCGGCCTACGACCAGAATCCGTACCCGAACGTGAAGGTGTACGACCCCTACGGCCATCTCGAAGAGGCTGGGAAGCCGGGGCCATTCTTCCGATGAGTACCGACGATCGTAAGTTCCGGGTAGTCCATGTGGGAACGGGCTTGACCGGTCGAGAAGCGCTTCGTGCCATCATCAAAGACCCAGCTCTCGAACTCGTCGCGGTGAAGGTATCGTCGCAGGACAAGGTTGGCGTGGATGCCGGCCGGCTGTGCGGTGTGGCGGACGTCGGCGTCCTCGCCACCGCAGACACCGCCTCGGTCATCGCGCTCGCACCCGATTGCGTGTGCTACTGCGCCACCGCGGTCCGCCGGGAGACCGAGGCGGTCGCCGACATGGCGATGTACCTGCAGGCGGGAATCAACGTCGTCACCATCTCGACCATACCCATGGTGTATCCGCCTGCCGCCCCGCACGATTGGCGCCAATCCCTGGCAAATGCCGCGGCAAGCGGTGGCTCGACCTTCTATGCGACGGGCAGTGAACCCGGCTTCATCAGCCTCAATATTCCGACCGCTCTGCTGGCGGGCGCAGGCAGCGTCGAGTCGTACCGCATGGATGAGTACGCGGTGGATCTCGACGTGTCCTATCCGATCTGGGACGTGCTGCACGAGTCGATGGGTTTCGGTAAGCCCGACGGCCACGTCCCTGCGCGCATTGCGTCCGGCAAGGTCAACGCCGATTGGGAGGCGGTCGTGCGGTACATCGCCGACATTCTCGGGTTCACCCTCGACGCGGTCGAATTGGATTGGGAGACGTTGCTCGCGCCGACTGATCTGACGACGGCGGTCGGTGTCATCGGTAAGGGCACGGTGTGCGCACACCGCTGGCAACTGGCGGGTGTCATCGCGGGACGTCCGGTGGTGTCGGTGCAATACTTCGCGACTGTCTCGTCCACACCCTGGCCAGATCGCTGGCCACGGCCGGTCGGGGACGGCGGGGGAGGAATGGTGTTCCGCGTCAAGGGCTCACCCAATATGAGCCTCGCGTTGAACTTCGAGTCGGCACCCGGCGCGGTCAATCCCGGAATCACGGCCACTGCGATGGCCGCCGTGAACGCAATACCGGAAGTCGTTGGCGCTCAACCAGGATTGCTCTCAGTGCCGTTGTCGGGGCCGTTGGTCGTCACTCGGCAGTCTGCGGGCAACCGGGGCCGATGACCGAACCCCGGGTGGTGGTGATCACCGGGGCCAGTCGCGGGCTGGGCCTGGCCTCCGCTGTCGAACTGTATCGACGGGGTTGGCAAGTGGTAGCCGGGATGCGTTCGGCGGAGGTTGGCCTGAAGACCCTCAGGCAGGCGACGGGCGCCGATCCGTCCGACGACCGCCTCATCGGGTTGGACCTCGACCTCCTCGACGCGGACTCGGTCTCTTCGGCGGCGGCCACGATCCTCAGCCGCGTCGGCGTGCCGGATGCTCTGGTGCACAACGCCGGGGTCGCCGTCGCCGGGTTTGTCGAGGAGACTCCCGCCGAGGAGTGGAACAGGGTGTTCACCACCAACGTCTTCGCACCCGTCGCGTTGACCAACGCGCTACTGCCGGTGATGCGCGAGGCAGGGCGCGGACGGATCGTCGTGGTGTCGAGCACCGGTGCTGTTCGGGGTATGCCGTTGGCGTCGGTCTACTCGGCGAGCAAGGCAGCCGTCGAACGCTGGGCCGAGTCGTTGGCATCGGAGATCGCGCCCTACGGGCTCGGCGTGACGATCTTGCTCGCCGGTACGTATCGCACCGACATCACGGCTGACGGGTCCCCGGTGTACCGGAACGACTCCGGGCCCTACGGTCGGCAGCATCCCAGGATGGAGCGGCGTGGACGTGCCGCGGTGAGTGTCGCCAACTCTCCTGAGCAGTTCGCGCGGACGCTGGCACGCGCGCTCGAGCGGGATAGGCAACCCATTTCGCACCGCGGTTCCGCACTCGATGCGAAGGTGTTCCGCATCATGGGCCGAGTAACCCCGTCGATCGTCATGCACCACCTGGTCCGAATCGGATTGGGCCAGCCCCGATTCGGCGCGCTACGGCCGAAGCCATGACACTGTTCGCACTCATGCACGGCGGGATGCACCGTGGCTCGTGCTGGGACGGAGTTCGCACGGAGCTTCATCGACACGGCCACCTCACGGTGGCGCCCGATCTGCCCGTGGACGACGATGCCGCCGGCGCCCGCGAATGGGCAGGAGTGGCCATCGGTGCGGTGGATGCCGCGGTCGGTGCATCAACCGACGTCATCGTGGTGGGCCACTCGATCAGCGGTCTGATCCTGCCGGTCGTCGCCAGCACGCGCTCCGTACGCAGAATGGTATTCGTCGGAGGTCTACTGCCAGTTCCCGCTACACCTTTCGCCGATCACCTGGCCGGCAATCCGGACGCCATCACCTTTCCCGACCCGCAGCCCGGAGGCACCGGACCCTTCGGACTGAGCTGGGAGACCGTGTGCGCCGGGTTCTACCACGACTGTCCGATCGACGTCGCGCAGCGTGCCTTTCACGAGATGCGACACCAGTCGTTCACGGTGTTCGTCGAGCCGTGTCCCGTGGGAGTCTGGCCGGATACGCCGTCGACGTACGTGCTGTTGACCGACGACCGGGCGGTCGGGAATTCCTGGGCACGGCGCAACGCGGACCGAATCAACGCCGACCTGATCGAGTTCGACAGCGGACATTCACCGTTCTTCGCCCGGCCGGTCGAGTTGGCTCGGATGCTGGCGTCACTGGCAGGCGACTGACGGCTCAGCCTTGAGTGGCTCCCACGTCGATGCACATGGCGGAGGCAGTGACGTAGCGCGATTCATCCGAGGCCAACCAGGCCACGGCATTCGCGACGTCTTCGGGCATCGTGACCGCGTTGGGAATCAACTGCTTTCCGAACCCGTTGTGAAGGGCCGGATTCGAACTCGCCGCCTCGGCCATGGCATCGAGCATCCGGCCGGTGCCCATCGGGGTCGCCACTGACCCCGGATTGAGGCTGTTCACCCGGATGTCGTGCTTGCCGAGTTCGGCGGCGAACGCACGTGCCAACCCGACAACGGCGTGCTTGCTCGCGGTATAGGCAATCATGAACGGCTCGTAGGTGATTCCGGCCGCCGACCCTACGAGAATGATGGACCCGCCGCGGCCACCGGCGATCACGTGTTTGGCGCCCGCCATCACGGTATTCCATGTCCCGATCAGGTTGACGTCGATGACATCACGGAAGTCATCCGGTGACACCTGATCCCACGGAGCGGGTACGCAGATACCTGCGTTGGCGACGATCACGTCGAGGCGGCCCAGTTCGGCCACCGCATCGTCCACAGCGGCACACAGGGCGTCGTGATCGCGGGTGTCGACCGCCGCGGTGACAGCTCGCCGACCATTGGCGGAGACCAGTTTCGCGGTCTCGGCCAAGTCGGCGGGCGTCGCCGAGTCGTACGGGACAGACGGCGGGAGCAGACCTGCGACGTCGATCAGGATGACGTCGGCGCCATCGGCACTGAGCCGCACCGCGTGCGCGCGACCCTGCCCGCGAGCGGCTCCCGTGATCAACGCGACTCGACCCGTCATGTCCGGCATGGCGTTAACCTACCGCAGTCCGATAATGAATCTTCTCGAAATCCGCGAGCTATCACTCTCGCCATCGGTACCGTGCCAACCATGGGAATTCTCGACGGTCGTACTGCTTTCATCCTCGGCGCGTCGGCAGGCATCGCGAAGGCAAGCGCGAAACTGCTTGCCGCCGATGGCGCGACACTCTATCTGCTGGGCCGGTCGTCAACGCGGCTCGAGGCGACTCGCGCCGAGATCGTCGAGCGGGCGCCCGACGCCGACGTGGTGATCCAGAAGGGCGACCCGGAGGACGAGGAGACGGTGAAGGCCGCCGCGGAGGCCGCATATGCAGTTGCGGGACGTCTCGACATCGTCGTGGGCACCGTCGCATCTGGCGGTACGGGCCCCCTGGTGGAACAGGACCTGACCACCTTCACCAACTTCGTCATGGGCAACCTGCGGTCGAACTTCCTGGCACTGCGTTATTCGGCGCCACTGATGGCCGACGGTGGATCGATCGTGTTCGTGTCGTCGACGTCGTCGCACATCCCGATGGACGGGCTTGGCCACTATTCGGCAGGCAAGGCGGCGCTGGAGATGCTCATTCGGGTGGCGGCATCGGAGCTCGGCCCGAAGGGAATTCGCGTCAATGCGGTACGCCCGGGGCTCACCGAGGCCGCTACCACTGCGGGCTATATCCACCTGCCGGAACTGACGACCAGCTTCCTCGAGCGAGTTCCCCTGGGTCGGCTTGGCGTATCGGACGATATCGCCCCGGCGATCCGTTACCTGGCCGGCCCGGAATCAAGCTGGGTGACCGGCCAGAGCTTTGCGATCGACGGTGGCAATGAAGTCAGGGGCGCCCCCCGCGGCCCGATGTTCACCGTGTGACTAAAAGTCGAGCGCACCGCGCGGCGCCGTGATCGGCAGGTCCAGCGAGGTCGCGATGCCAGGAGCCGCCGCGACGACATAGGGGATCGCGTTCACGACCCGCATGGCCGTCGCCTCCATCGCGTTCGCGTTGGCCGACTCCGCGGTGTCCTCCGTGCCCAGTCGCAAGTCGCATTGCATGTGGGGACTGCCCTCGATGATGAGGCGGTATGTGCCGTTGGGTGCCGTTGCCCATTCCGGTCCGAGGTCGGGAGCCATCCGGTTGATGTGCTCGATCGTGATCACGGGATGCCCGTCGACGATGGCCGTGGTCTCGGCCCGCACGGCGCCCACCGTCCCGGCCGGGATGGTTCCACAGGCCACATGCAGATCCCGAGGTGTCAGCACTCGCTCGTACTTCTCTTCGACGCGCTCGATCTCGACGCCGAGCGCCTTGGCGACCAGACCAATCGGTGGGCCCCACGCGAATTGCTGCGCGCCCTCGAGCTCGAGTAGCGGCGTGAAGTCCAGCGGCTGACCGAATCCCATGGCGGTGACCATGAGGTCTCGGTTGGGGTATGCCGAATAGTCGAAGATCTCCTGGGCCCGGATGGACCGGATGGTGTTCGACAACGTCGTGAGCAAGATGGCGAATTGGTCGCCGGCGAATCCGGGTTCGATGCCGGACGTGTAGATGGTGACGCCATTGGCCAGTGCCGCGGCACGGACTTGGCTGGCAAGATCGGGAATCCATCTGTCGGGGAACATCATTCCGGGTGTGTTGGTCGTGACGACGTTGAGCCCGCCGTTCAACAGTCGCAGGTAGTCGCGCACTGCCGCGGCGTCCATTTCCGCGCTCGCGGCACCGTAGAGGACACAGTCGGGCTTGAGCGCGATGATGTCGTCGAGGTCGCCGGTGGTCGTCACGCCGATCGGCCCGAGCCCCACGATCTCGCCGGCGTCACGCCCGACCTTGTCCGGGCTGTGCACCCACACTCCGACCAAGTCGAGGTGCGGTCGGCGGACGATCGAGCGTATCGCCACGCTGCTGATCCAGCCGGTGGAGATCACGGCAACCCGCAAGGGTGTGTCAATCACGGTGTTCTACTCCTCGGGATATCACAGGTCGGGGATCGGAAGCGACGAATTCGGTCCCTGAAGGCCGCCGTCGACGACGAAAACGGAACTCGTCGCGTAGCAATCGCGAGTGGACAGATATACGGCGAGGCGTCCGAGATCGGCGACATCACCGACGCGGTGCAACGGGGTCAGCTCCTTGAGCTTCTCCTCGGACCCGGGCATGAGGTCAAAGCTCGACTGCAGGCCAGTCGTCATGAATGCGCCAAGCGCGATGGCGTTCACCCGGATCTTCGGCGCGAGCTCTTGCGCCATAGCCCGGGTGAGAGCCTCGAGGCCGCCCTTGGCGACGGAGTAGGGCAGCAGCCCCCGGATACCGAATCGGCCTGCGCCGGAGGAGATGTTGACGATCGAACCGCGTCCGACCGTCAGCATGTGCGGCACTACGAGTTGACTCATGATGAACGCGGACGTGACGCAGTAGTCGAACGTGCGGCGCAGATTGTCGTCGGTCAGACTGAGAAACGGACCGTACGTCGCGAAGCCCACGTTGTTGATCAGGATGTCGATACGGCCGAACTCGTCGATTGCGCTCTGGACCACGCGTTCGCTGTCTTCGCGCTTGAGGGCGTCGGCGGTGATGGCCAGTCCCTTGCCGCCCGCAGACCGGATCGCCTCGACGGTCTCCTCGACTTCCGTTGACGTGCGGGCGGTGCCGACGACTGTGGCGCCGGCCTCGGCCAGGACCTTGGCTATTCCCTCTCCGACGCCGCGCCCGGCGCCTGTCACGATGGCCACCTGTCCGTCGAGTTGAAACTGTTCGAGAGCCACGCGTGGAATCTACCGGCCCGAGAATACTTATTGCCGCGAAACGAGAACTTTGATTTCGCAGCCAAATAGAGTCGCTGCATGACCCCGTCGCTGCCCCTGTTGCACCATGTCGTGTTCGCGCTGGCACCGGAGTGTCTCGACGATGCGGCGGCCTACCTCAGCGAACTTGGCTTCCAGTTCCAGGCTTTCGAGCACGCCGAGTTGGGTTTGCACGTCCGGCTCGACTGGGATCGTGGATTCGAGTTGATCTCCCCGACGGCGGCAGCCCCGACCGGACCTGGGACCGCCGCTGATTTCCTGGCGCGGCACGGAAACGGGTTGTTCTCCGTCGTCGTACGGGTAGCGGATTGCGATGCCGCTGAGCACATCGCGGCGCGACACGGCGCCACGTCCGATTTTCGTCAAAAGGTCGAGGGCGATGGCTTCGAAGTCACCGAGGTGAAAGCGGTCCCGTTCCTGGGGATTCCGCTGACATTCCTTGAGACGAATCTGCCACGAGCGAGCGAAGCCCCGTCAGCGGGCGGCGAGTAGCCGGCTCAACTGGCCGGCAAGATCGGACTTCTTGACTTTTCCGGTCGCAGTGAACGGCAGTTCGGCCTTGGTCGTGATCCAAATAAACTTGGGGACTTTGTAGGCCGACAGCACGGCGCGAACCTGGGTGCGCAGGTCTTCACCGTCCAGGACCGCCGATCCGCGCGGCACAACTGCGGCGGCGACAACGGTCCCATTCTCGCCATCGTCGGCTCCCACGACGTAGGCCTCGAGAACTCCATCGCAACCCGACAGGGCGAGTTCGACCTCACTCGGCGTGACGTTCGTGCCACCACCCGTTTTGATCAGGTCGCCGAGGCGGCCGGTGTAGGTGATCCACCCGTCGTCGTATTGCACACCGCAATCGCCGGTGCGGTAGTAGCCGTCCGGTGTGAACACGTCCTCGCGCTCGCGCTTGTAGAGGCGCTGCATCAGCGAATACCCGCGCACCCAGATTTCGCCTGGGGTGCCGGTGGGAACCGGTTCACCGGATTCGGGATCCACCAGCAGGTGGGTCAGTCCTTCCACGGAGCGGCCGCCGGTTTCGGTTCGATCTTGCGGTTGAGCGGGGTATGGATCGACCCCGATGTGGTTTCCGCACAGTTCGGTCATTCCCAAAGCGTTCGGGCCTTGCGGTCGCCGATCTGAGGGGACCATGGCCGGCATGCTGGTTCGTTGTACCGAGCTGATGTCCCTCTTCAGGAAGTCCGGATGTTCAGCCAGCGTCTTACCCTGCTGAGGCCACCCGAGGGTGATCGTGGCCCGGTGCTTTTCAATGAGTTCGAGCGCCTCTGCCGCATCGAACGCGGGCTGCGTGACCAGCATTGCGCCATGGTGGATCACGGCATGCACTCCGGTGATCAGCCCGCCGACCCAGAAGAACGGCATGGCAGTGAACAACACCGTGTCGGGTCCGACGCCGTAATCGAACGTGAGGTTGTACGTGTGCCGGACCAGGGTGCCATGGCTGTGCACAGGCGCCTTTGGGTCGCCGGTGCTGCCCGAGGTGTAAATGATCATGGCGTCGTCGGCCGGTGTCACGCAGGATTCCACGTCCACAAGAAAATTCGCGTCGCTGCCGGTGCTCGGCACCTCGGAAATTCGAGTGACCCACGGCCGGTCGCTGTCGCCCCACACCGCGATGAGGCGCAGATACGGTGCGCCCGCCACGGTGATACGTCCGGGTGTCGCCTGTTCGGCCAAGCCGGGCAGCGCCTGTTCGAGGAGGCTGACGAAGTCTTGATTGCGAAACGAACTCCACGCCAGTATCGCCCGCAGATCGGCATGCCGTGCGGTCCACGCCAACTCGGATGCCTTGTAGAAGGTATTGAGTGGAACCGCGACCGCACCGATGCGGGTGGCGGCAAACCACGCGAGGACCCACTGGACGCTGTTGGGCATCAGGATGCCGACGTGGTCACCCTTCCCGATGCCGAGGGCCAGCAGCTTGGCAGCCAACTGCGCCGACTGCAGATCGAGTTCGGCGTATGTCAGCCGCTTATCTGCAGCGATGAGGAAGGTTTTGCCGCCGTAGCGTGTCGCACTCGATCGCACCAACGCCGGGACGGTCGGGGTGATGGCGGGAAAGGGCATGAGTGAAAACTCTACCGAACGTGAGAATACTTGTTCTCGGAAGCCGCCAAGGGCCCTTACACTGAGCCGGTGGACGGTGCGGAAGGCGACGCTGTTGCGGCGCGTCTCGATCGAATCGAGTCGAGTCTCGCCCTGGCCCAGCTACCCAGCCGATACGCGATGGCACTTGACTCCCGTGACGTCGGCGCGCTGGTCGAACTGTTCGTCGACGACGTCAAAGCCGGCGCCGAGGGCCAGGGCAGAGCCGCACTGCAGCGCTGGTATGACCGCGTGCTCCGACGGTTTTATCGCAGTATTCATCTGATCTGTGGACATCAGTTCACCTTCCTCGACAGCGACCATGCCACTGGTTCGGTCTATTGCCGGGCCGAACACGAAGACGGGGACGGCTGGTACATCATCACCATGCAGTACGACGACGTCTACGAACGCAGGGACGGGCGCTGGTTTTTCGTCAAGCGGCGCGAACACCCGTGGTATTCAGTCGACATCACCGAACGCCCCGGCCCGGACTTCATCCGGTGGCCTTCCGATGTCGAGCTGCGGAGCAGCATGCCGCAGCGAATGGCATCGTGGCAACGGTTCTGGAGTGCTGGCGATCCCACTCTGCCCGCACGTTTGTCCGCTCAACCCTGAGCTGCCGAGTTACCCATCGAATAACTGGAGGACGTCATTTCCACCGACAAAGTGCTCAACGGCGTGCGCGTACTCGAAGTCGCCGCTTGGACGTTCGTGCCATCGGCAGGCGCCGTACTCGCAGAATGGGGGGCAGAGGTCATCAAGATCGAGCCCCGGGACGGCGGAGATCCGCAACGAGGCCTCGTCACGATGGGCATCGTCGACGCAGGCAGCAATGCGGTCAACTACATGATCGAGATCCCCAATCGGGGTAAGAAGTCGGTCGGCGTCGACCTGAGCACGCCGGGTGGCCAGGAGGTGGTACGGGAGCTCGCCAAGACGTGCGACGTGTTCCTGACCAGCTACCTGCCCCACCGCCGGAAGAAGATGGGCATCGACGTCGACGACATCCGAGCGGTCAATCCCAGCATCGTGTACGTCCGCGGGTCCGGGCACGGCCCCAATGGGCCCGACGCCGACAAGGCCGGCTATGACGGCGTGTCCTACTGGGCGCGAGGCGGTATCGCCACGGTCCTGACCGAAGAGCACGATGAGCTGGTGCGGTCCCGACCCGCGTTTGGAGACCTGCTCGGCGGCATGACGATAGCGGGCGGTATCGCGGCAGCGTTGTACAAGAAAGCCACCACCGGCCAGGGTTCGGTCGTCGATGTCTCGTTGCTCGGCTTGGCGGCCTGGAACCTCAGCCCCGACGTCGCCGTGAGCCAGATCCACGGTGGCAGTGCGATTCCCAAGTACGGGCACGCCGACGCGCCCAATCCGCTGGTGGGAACCTACCTCACCAAGGATGGTCGCTATATCCAACTCATGATGTTGCAGCTCGACCGGTTTTATCCGGAGGCCATGCAGACGTTCGGTGTGCCGGAGTTGATCACCGATCCGCGCTTCGCCGACGCGGCATCGCGATACGAGAACCGGGTCGCGCTGATCGAGATCTTGGACGAGGTGTTCGCGAAGCGGACGTTGGCCCAGTGGCGCGAGGCGCTGGCCCGTTTGTCCGGGGCGTGGTCAGTGGTCCAAACTCCCGGAGAGCTCTGCCTCGACCCCGCCGTGACCGCCAACGGGTATATCGCGCGGACGACGACGATGGGTGGCACGCCGTATGCCTTGCCCACCAATCCCGTTCAGTTCGATGAGCAGGCGGTGGTGCCTCCAGGAGCGCCCGAACACGGTCAGCACACCGAGGAGGTCCTGATGGATGCGGGCCTGAGTTGGGACGCGATCGAGAAGTACAAGGAATCCGGGGCGATCCTGTGACGCTCGAGCAGTCCGCGGTTGCCCGTGCGCCGTTGGAGTTTGATCCCTTCTCAGAGGAGTTCTTCAACGGCGCCTACGACACCTACCGCAGGCTGCGCGACGAGCAACCGGTCTACTACAACGCCAAGTGGGACTTCTGGGCGCTGTCCCGCTACGACGATGTCGCACCTGCCACCAGGGATCACCAGACGTATTCCTCAGCCAAGGGCGCCACGCTGGATGCGGTCAAGGGCCATGATGACGCGATCCCGCCACCCAAGGTCATCATCTCGATGGATCCGCCCGAGCATCAGAAGATGCGCAAGCTGGTGAGCAATGTCTTCACTCCACGCGCCATCGCGTCGCTCGAGGACATGGTGCACGAGAAGGTCCATGAGCGCCTCAACGCGGTGGATCCGTCGTCGTTCGATGTGGTGGCGGACTTCTCGGCGCTCTTCCCGAATGACGTGATCACTACGATGCTCGGTGTTCCCGAAGAGGACCGCAATCAGATCCGGCTGTGGCTGGATCTGCTTCTGAAGCGACTTCCCGGTGAGATCGCAGTTCCGCCTGAGGGTTTCGAGGCTTCGATGAACACCGGAATCTACTACTACAACCTGATCCAGCAGCGGCGTGCGCATCCACAGGACGACATGATCAGCCGGCTCATCGAAACCGAGATCGAGCGCGATGGAGTCGTCGAGAAGCTGACCGACGTCGACATCGCAGGCTTCGCCACGTTGCTCGGTGGAGCGGGGGCCGAAACGGTGACCAAACTCGTCGGCAATGCAATCGTGGCGTTCGCCGACTTCCCCGACCAGTGGCGCAGGTTGCGGGAGGACCGAAGCAAGATTCCGGCTGCGGTCGAGGAGCTGTTGCGGTACGAAGCGCCGTCGCAGTATCAGGTCCGTACGGCGACTCGTGACGTGACCCTCCACGGCACGACGATTCCCGCGGGGAGCGCCGTGCTGCTGTTGACTGCCGCGGCGACGCGGGACGAGCGGATGTTCCCCGATCCCGACCGCGTCGACATCGACCGGGAACGCAAGATGGGCTTCAACCTCGCGTTCGGGTACGGCGTGCACAGCTGCCTCGGTGCGGCCCTGGCACGAATGGAGAGCCGCATTGCATTGGATGCCCTGCTGGACGCGATCCCGGAGTATGAGGTGGACCGCGGCGGGTTGAAACGGGTAGCCATGTCAAACGTGGCCGGATGGTCGAATGTGCCGGTACGACGGGCGACTAACGCCGCCGTGTTCGGTCGTCGATGAAGCCGCGAACGACATGAGCGCGGACGAATTCGGCAACGGCCTCGTCGTCGCGGACATCGAAGTAGGGCGACGGTGTGGTGAAGAGCGAGAACAGCATTCGCGCGAACCACTCCGTAGCCAGTTGGACGTCCAGATCGGCACGAACTTCACCGGTCACTCGAGCCGCCGAGACATACGGGGCGAGGAATTCGGCACACTCCTGTAGCAGCGTCGCCGCGTTCTTGGTCAACATGAGGTTGACTTCCTCGGAGTCGAAATACGCCTCGGGTTCGACGGACCGGCGTGCTTGCGCGATGAACACCGCCGCGCGTACCAGCCTGCCCTCCAGTGTGGTTCCGCCGTGCCGGTCGATGGCGGTGACCATGTTGCGGTAGAAGCGGTGCGAGGCAGCTTCGGCGCACGCCTCGACGATCGTCTCCTTGTCCCGGAAGTACTCGTAGATGGTGCTGCGGGAGACGTCAGCGGCGCGCGCGATGTCGACGATCGTGGTCTTACGCAGACCGGTCGTGCGGAAGCAGGCGAATGCGGCCGAGATGATCACCTGCCTGGTATCGGCCGCTGTCGCCTGAGTCACGTCGGAGTCCACCGCACGACATTAGCCGGTCAGCCGGCCGGAGCCAGGATCAGACCGCTGGTCGGAACCCCGGTACCCGAGGTGACCAGTACGTGCTCGACGTTGTCGACCTGGTTGTAGGACGTGCCGCGGACCTGACGGACGCCTTCGGTGATCCCGTTCATCCCGTGGATGTATGCCTCGCCGAGCAAGCCACCGTTGGTGTTGATCGGCATCCGGCCGCCCAGCGACAGATCCTCGACCGATACGTAGTCCTTGGCTTCGCCGCGGCCGCAGAACCCGAGCTCCTCCAGCTGGGTGAACACAAAGGGCGTGAAGTGGTCGTAGAGGAAAGCCGTGGAGATGTCCTCGGGCTTGAGTCCGGAATCACGCCAGAGTTTGTTGCCGACGACCGCCATTTCGGGCAGCCCGGTGATGTCGTCACGGTAGTAGCTTGTCATCACCTCGCCGTCGAAGGCCGCACCCTGGGCGGCCGCGGTGATCACGGCGGGGGAGTTGGGCAAGTCCCGCGCGCGCTCGACACTGGTGACCACCATCGCCACACCGCCATCACTTTCCTGACAGCAATCCAACAGCCGCACAACAGGTTCGATGATCCAGCGCGACGCCTGATGGTCTTCGATGGTGATCGGCTTACCATAGAACCACGCGTCGGGATTCGTTGCTGCGTGCTTGCGGTCGATCACCGAGATCTTGCCGTAGTCGGCGTTGGTGACACCGTAGGTCGACATGTAGCGCTGGGCATGAAGTGAGACCCACGCGGCCGGGGTCATGAAGCCGAACGGGGCATACGGTGCCATCCACAGGGGAGTGACACCGGGCTGGCGGCCGGCGCCACCGAATCGAAAGCCCGAGCGCTCGTTGAAGGCGCGATAGCAGACGACGGCCTCCGCCGCTCCGGTCGCGACCGCCATCGCGGCCTGCATGACGGTGCCTGCCGCGGCCCCGCCGCCATGGGGCACCCGGGTGAAGAACGACAGGTTGCCGATGCCGACGTTTCGGGCGACCTCGATCTCTTCGTTCTCGTCGACGGTGAAGGTCACCATGCCGTCGATATCGGACGGCCGCAGACCGGCGTCCGCGATGGCGGCCTTCACCGCCTCACAGGCGAGCTGCATCTCGGTGCGGCCGGACTCCTTGGAGAACTCGGTCTGTCCGATGCCGACGATCGCGGCCTTGCCGCCGATACCGTCCACTGGCCTGCTCATGCGGTGACACCGTCGAGCAAGCTGAGCACGGCGGTACCACTGACGTGATCACCGAGCCGGTTGGTTCCCTTCAGCTCCACCTCGATCAAGCCCTCGTCACCGGACACCGACTTCCCGGTGACGCTTCCGGTGAAACGCAGCGGATCATTCGGGAATGCGGGCACACCAAGGCGGATCGACAGCTTCTTGACCAATGCTTCGGGGCCGGCCCAGTCGTGGAGGAACTTCACGCACAGTCCGTTGGTGGTCAAGATGTTGAGAAAGATGTCGGGGGAGCCCTGCCGCGTGGCGAAGTCCCGGTCGTGATGGACGGGCATGTAGTCACGCGAGGCAATCGCGCCCGCGACGATCAGGGTCGTCGTGACCGGAACGTCCAGCGGTGTTATCTCGTCGCCGACATTGATGTCGTTCCAGGCCAAGGTGCTCCGTCGAGTTGCGGTGGAGGTCATCGGGTTCCTTCCGAGTACGTGTTGCCGAGGCGGGCCAGCTGTTGGGATGCGGAACCGAGCGCGAGCTCGATCTGCTTGCCCCACAGGAAGTAACGAGATAGCGGGTAGGTGATGTCGATGCCCATGCCGCCGTGCACCTGCTGGGCGGTGGCAACGACGCGCGCGCCGGCTTCGGCCGCCCAGAACTTCGCGATCGCCGCCTCGCGTTCGGCCGGCCGGCCTTCGTCGATCAGCCAGGCCGCATGCCAGGTGGTCCAGCGAATCGCCTCGGTGTCGATGAAGGCATCGGCCATCCGCTGCTGCACCGCCTGGAAAGAGCCGATCGGACGGCCGAACTGCTCGCGTTCGGTGGTGTACGACGCGGCGAGCTTCAACGCGCGTACGGTGATTCCCACCTGCATGGCGCACAGACCGACCAGAGCCCGGGTGTACAGCTCGCGCACGGCATCGGCGCTCTGGTCACCATCGAGGCGGCGACCGGTCACCCCGGTGAGCGTGACGTCGGCGTACGGTTCACCGTTGGTGGTGTCGACCGGAGACACGTCGAGACCCGTGGCATCGGAGTCGATGACAAACAGGCCGGGCTCGTCGTCGGCAAGCGCAGAGACCACTACGGCGTCGGCAAGCTGCGCAGACGGCACCAACTCTTTGATGCCGTCGATTCGCCACGTGTCGCCGTCACGCTGTGCGGTGGTGACGCGCGGTGTGGCCGGGTCCGAATTGCCCGGCTCCGCGAGCGCGGCGGTGAGGATGGTGCTGCCGTCGGCCACACCGGGCAGATATTTGTCCTTCATCGCCGAATTTCCGTGGCGGGCAATGGTGTCGGCGCCGAGTACGAGCGTGGAGTACACCGGCACCGGTGCGACGCTCCAGCCGACCTCAGCAAGCAGTACGCCGAGCTCGAGGAAGCCGCCACCACTGCCGCCGACGGATTCGGGCAATGAGATACCGAGTAAATCGGCCGAGGCGAGTTCACTCCACAACGCGGCGTCGTGGCGCACCTCACCCGACTCCAGTTCGGCTAGGTGCTCAGGCGTCGCGCGATGCTCGAAGAGCTGGCGCGCGACCTTGCCGACCGTTTCCTGGTCCTCGGTGAAAGAGAAATCCATGGGGTGTTCAGCTTCCGGTCAGGATGCGGGTCGGAATTGGTGCAGGACCAATTCGTCTCCGCTGGGTAGGGCTTCGAAGGTGTCGTAGAAGACTTCGACCGACATATCTGTCTTGATATCGGCCGGGTCGATGTCGCACAGGTTCGAGACGATGCGGACTCCCTCGTCGAGTTCGATGAGCGCGACGACGTACGGATACTGCAGAAACGGCAACGGTGGATACTGCGGCATCACAAAGCTGTAAACCGTTCCGCGGCCGGTAGATACCACGTAATCCCAGTTCAGTGACTGGCAGTTGCCGCACATCGGGCGCGGAGGCACTCGCAGTGTTTGACAGTCGGTGCACCGCTGGATTCTGAGCTCGTGCTCTTTGAGTCCCGACCAGAAGAACTCGGTGTCGGGGCTGATCGAGGGTGCGAGTCGATTGGGCATGAGTCAGCTGTCCTTCTTGAACCGCAGCGTTCGGAAGCGCTGTCGTCCGATTACTTCACCGTCCTGATTGCGATAGGTCGTGATCCAGGTGACGAAGAACCCGGTACCCATCGCCGTCTTCTTTTCGTCGGAGATGGTCTCGAACACTGTTTCGGCCGTGAGGTCGTCACCCACTCGTGGGTAGCGCTCGATCTCGAACTCGGAGTTCGTCGCGACGATACCGGTGTATCCGGCGTCGCTGAGGAACTGCAGCGGGTTTTCGCCGAGCTCGACAGGAACGCCGTCGCGTTCGAGGATTCCCTCGATCTTGGGTGGGGCCATCGTCCACGTCTGCAGCATGACAGGCGGAGACACCAGAGACCCGTGACGCGAACTCTTGGCGAAGTCTTCGTCCAAGTAGGCGGGGTTGAAGTCACTCAGCGCGTACGCCCAGTGGCGGATCATCGCCGCATTGACCGGATCTGGGGAATGCACGGGCTGTCCCGAAGAAATCGGTTGACCGATGAGTGCGTCCAGTTTCGCGCGCAGACTCGCGTCGGTGGTGTTTGTCACTAGGTGAGCCTTTCCTGTCGGACCTACGAAGCGCGCATGTCACGGGGTGCCCGCGGCATCCCGAGGCCTGCCATGGCGATGATGTCGCGTTGGAGCTCGTTGGCACCTCCGCCGAATGTGTTGATAACGGCCAGGCGGTAAGCGGTTTCCAATTCGCCTTTCAACGGAGCCGCGGCACCCTTTCGCACTCCCGCTTGACCGACGATGTCGAGTAGTTCGCGCGCCACCAGCTGGGTCAATTCCGTACCGAAAACCTTTGCAGCTGAGGCTTCGCCCATCCCCAGCCCGCCTGCGCTCATCGTGGTATTCACTCGCAGGTTCATTAGCCGGTAGGCCGCAACCTGGGCCTCCACCCGGGCGAGTGCCTGTTGCACCCAAGGTTGGTCAATGACCATTCCGCCGTCGACCGGGGTATTTCTGGCCCACTGAAGTGTCTTGGTGAACAGCGGTTCGAGCGCTCCGAGGTTTCCGAGCGCCGCGCGTTCGAGGTTGAGCTGGTTGGTAACCAGTTTCCAGCCTTCGTTCTCGCCGAGCACGATCGAGCTCACCGGAACACGCACGTCGTCATAGAACGTGTAGTAGGTGGACACCCCAGGCATGGTGTGCAACGGTTTCCAGGAGAAACCTGGCGCGCTCGTCGGCACCATGAAGACGGTTATGCCCTTGTGCTTCTTGACGTTCGGATCAGTGCGGGCAGCCAGCCAGATGTAATCAGCGAACTCAGCACCGCTGGTGAACATCTTGGAACCGTTGATCACGAATTCGTCGCCGTCGCGGACGGCGGTGGTGCGCAGCGATGCGAGATCACTGCCGGCGCCGGGCTCGGAGTACCCGATCGCAAAATCGACTTCGCCTTTGAGGATGGCCGGCAGGAACGTGTTCTTTTGCTCCTCGGTACCGTACTGGATCAGTGTCGGCCCCACCGTATTCAGCGTGATCATCGGCAGCGGTGCATTGACCCGTCGGGCCTCTTCGCCGAAGATGTACTGCTCGAGCGCGGTGAGGCCGTGTCCGCCGTATTCGACGGGCCATGCGACACCGAGAAGACCGGCCGCACCGAGCGCGCGGCGGCATTCCGTCATTGCCGCGCCGCCCTCCATCAACCCTGCGACTGCCGCACGCCGCTCCGGTGTCATGACGGCTTCGAGACGTTCGCGGTAGTCCCTGCGCAGCTGATCCTGTTCCGGGGTGAAGTCGAAGTCCATCAGCGGTTCGTTCCCAGTCGCACCGGCATGCGTTTCACGCCCGGCACCATGGTGGCGCGCAACCGGGTGACGTCGCCGGTCAGTTCGATCGTCGGATACGTGCCCAGGAGCACCTCGAACATGACTCTGGCTTCCAGTCGCGCGAGCTGAGCACCCAGGCAGGCGTGCTCACCAGCACCGAATGCAATGTGCGGGTTAGGATTTCGGGTGATATCGAAGGTCTCGCTGGTAGGCCCAAAGATCTCTTCGTCGCGGTTGGCCGAACCATACAGCATGACGACGGTGTCCCCGGCCTTGATCTGCTGGCCGCGAATCTCGATGTCCTGGGTGGCCTGGCGAGCCATGTGGGTCACCGGGCTGGTGAAGCGCAGCATTTCTTCGACTGCGATGGGCAGGAGTTCCGGATTCGCCCGCAGCAGGGCGAACTGGTCGGGGTGCTCGATGAGCGCGAGGGTGCCCAGCGCTATCAGGTTGCGAGTGGTCTCGTTTCCCGCGACCAGCAGCAGGAACGAGAAGTTGAGCAAGTCTTCGTCGGAGAGGCGCTCCCCGTCAACCTCAGCCGCGGCGAGGATGCTCAGCAGGTCATCCTGACCGGCCACCTCGCCCGAGCGCCGGACCGAGATGAGTTTGAGGAAGTACTCGTAGAGCTCCCCGAGGGCAACCAGGTGATCCATCTCGATCTCGGGATCGGCGGCACCGACAGCGGCGTCCGACCATGTCCGGAAACGCTCCCAATCTTCGGGCGGCGCACCCAACATCTCGGCGATCAGCCGAGTCGGTAGCGGCGCGGCGATCTCTTCGGCGAATTCGTAGTCGCGGGATGTGTCGACGTCATCCACAATGCCCTTGACGATCTCGCGCACCTTGGGTTCGAGCAGCGCCACCTGCCGGCGGGTGAAGCCTGAGTTGATCAGCTTGCGCAGCTGACGATGCCGGGGCGGGTCGGTGAAGATGAGGTTGCCCTCTTGTACGGGCTCCGGTTGCGAGGGATCCGGGATCGTGATGCCGCCGGTCGACGAGAACAAGTGCGGGTGTCCCGATACGTAGCGCACATCCTCGTACTTGGTCAACGCCCAGAAGTTGGTGACGTCATTCCAGACCACCGGGCTGCTCCGGCGGAGTTCGCGATAGGCGGGGTAGGGGTCACCGGCATAGAAGTCCGGCGAGTGCAGAGGAAACGCTGTGGTGGGCACTGAAAGGCCTTCCTCGAGAAAAGCTGATCGTACACTCAGGGCGTAAATGTCTGTTGCCACGATGTGTCTACCGTAAGCATGTCGAGCGTGTCAACGTTGAGAATCCCCTGCTAATCGGCCGTTTCGTTGACGCGCTTGGCGGGACCGGTGTACACAAATGGTCAATGTGTAGGACTCTTCGAAAAGAGGGTGAGTTGATGACCGGCTCGCGTCCACTGATCGACACGTACGGGCACTACATCGGCGGGCGGTGGGTGGAGCCGGACGCAGGACGCTATGACGTCGTGAATCCGGCCACCGCGGATACGCTGGGCACAGCCCCGGATGCGAGCGTGGCACAGGTTGGGCAGGCGATCGCGGCGGCGCGCACGGCATTCGATTCCGGGGTGTGGTCGCAGGCCGATCCCGCCGAGCGGTCGCGGTGTCTCCAGCAGCTCAGTGACGCACTCCTGGCCCGCGGTGACGAGATCTACTCACTTGCGCAGGCGGAATGGGGCTGCACCGAGAACGAACGGCTGATCCATGTCGAAGGCCCGGCGTTCATGATGGGCCATGCGGCCGAATTGGCGGTGGAGCCCGCCGAGGCCCCGATGGACGCATGGGGAGCCGCGGGTACCACGCTGTTGCGCTACGAGCCGCTCGGCGTTGTCGCAGCGATGACGCCGTGGAATTTCCCGCACACACTCAACGTGATGAAGATGGGCGCCTGTCTTGCGGCAGGAAACACCATGGTGCTCAAGCCGTCGCCGTTGACACCGCTCGCGGGTCTGGCCCTGGCCAGAATCATCGATGAGGAGACCGACATCCCCGCCGGCGTGGTCAATATCGTGACGCCGACCAGCGTGGAGGCCAGCCGTGTCCTGACGCTCGATCCACGAGTGAACATGGTGAGTTTCACCGGCAGCTCCGCTGTCGGTCGGGATGTCATGGCCGGTGCGGCGACCACGATGAAGCGCATCCTGCTCGAGTGCGGCGGTAAGTCCGCCAGCGTCTTCGTCGATGACCTCGAGGTGACCGACGAGCTCCTCGACCGGGTGCTCTTCGAGGGCTGCACACTGCACGCGGGCCAGGCCTGCATCTTGAACAGCCGGCTGGTGGTACCGGACATGCTGCATGACGAGGTGGTCGACAGACTGGCCGACCTCGCAGGCAAGGTTGTGGTGGGTGATCCGCGCGAACCGGGCGTGACAATGGGTCCGCTGATCAGCCGTGAGCACCTCGATCGCGTCGAGGGCTTCGTCGACCGCGCGGTAGCCGACGGGGCGCGGGTTGTCACCGGCGGTGGGCGCGTCAGGGATAAATCCGGGTTCTTCTTCGAGCCGACGATTCTGACCGACGTGTCACCGGACGCCTTCATCGCGCAGGAGGAGATCTTCGGGCCAGTCCTCACTGTCCTGCGCTACGAAGGCGACGACGAAGCCATTGCGGTGGCTAATAATTCGCCGTACGGACTCGGCGGAGCGGTCTGGGGAACCGACGTCGACCGCGCGGTTGCCATTGCACGTGGGATGCGTACCGGACAGGTGTCGATCAACGGAACCATTCCCGGTGACGCACCGTTCGGCGGTTTCGGACAGAGCGGCATCGGCCGGGAGGGCGGTGTGATGGGGCTGCGTGAGTACATGGAACCAAAGGCGATCGGCGTGCCGGCGTGACCGCACCGCTGAAGGGCCTGCGCGTCGTCGAGGTGGGCAGCGACATCGCGGCGCCGTACTGCACGAAGTTGCTCGTGGACCTCGGGGCAGACGTCGTCAAGATCGAACCACCTACCGGTGATCCGTTGCGGCAGTGGGGACCGCACGAAGGACTGTTCGAGTACTTGAACGCCGGCAAGCGAGGGTTGACGGTCGATCTCGCCACCGACGCTAAGGTTCTGCGCCGGTTGCTCGCCGGCGCCGACATGGTGGTCGAGGATCTTGCCCCGGGTTGCGCCGAGCGCTGGGAGTGGGGTCTCGACCGGGCTAGCCTCAGGAAGCTCAATCCCCATCTGGTCGCGGTTCGGGTCTCCGACTACGGGCAGGACGGGCCGCGATGCTCGCGACCGTCGACGCCGCTGACGTTGCAAGCGGCCTCCGGCTGGGTGAACTCCCGTGAGCCAGACCGCCCGCCGGTGCAGGCAGGCGGCCGGATTCCGGAGTACATCGCCGGCGGCTACGCCGCGCTCGGTGCACTCACCGCGCTGCGAATCGGCGCCTCTGATGGACCGATAGAGGTCGATGTCTCGGCCTTTGAGTCTCTGCTGGCAACATTGCCCTATCCGATGCTGTTGGCCGAGCGACTCAAAAGCCTTGGATTACCGACGAACTCGCGCGCGGCGCCAATGCTGGGTATCGTGCGCGCCCGCGATGGCTGGATCGGGATCAACTGTCTGACGGGACAGCACTGGCTGGATGTCTGCGCGATGGTGGGCCTACCCGAATACGGCGAGCACCAACTCGCGATCATGCTCGGCGGGCCCGAGCGCGACGAGTTCTTCGCCAAGGCGCAGCCATGGCTCGACTCGATGGATGTTGCCGACCTGGTGGAGCTCAGCCAGGCGATGCGCATCCCCGCGGCCCCGATCAACGACGGAGCCTCGATCCTGGCGTCGCCACAGTACAGCGAGCGCGGGTTCTTCCTCGAAACGGAGATCCGAGGAAAGTCCTTTCGCCGCCCAGGAGCACCGTTTCGGCTGTCGAAGACCCCCCCGACCACTCCAACGCCGGCGCCTCACCTGGGAGATGGCGCTGCTGACGGCTGGGATGAGCTCACGGCAGCACCCGATGGACCCGCTACAGACGACGCCGCCAGCCCGTTCGCGGGCCTGAAGGTATTCGACCTCAGCACCTTCTGGGCGGGCGCCTATCTCACCTGCTACCTGGGCGCCTTCGGGGCCGACGTCATCAAAGTCGAGTCCATTCAACGTCCGGATGGGCATCGCTACTCGGGTTCCCTGCTCCGCAACAGCGACGATTGGTACGAACGCGGCCCGCTGTGGCAAGGGACCAACCTGAACAAGCGCGACATCACCCTTGACCTGGCGTCGCAAGCAGGTCGCGAGCTGGCACTGCGTCTTGCCGCGGAGGCCGACGTGGTCGTCGAAAACTTCTCGCCGCGTGTCGTGGAGCAGTTCGGATTGGACTACGACTCGCTCGTCACGATCAATCCCGATGTGATCATGGTCCGGATGCCCGGATTCGGACTGCAGGGACCCTGGCGCGACTTCGTCGGCTGGGCCCTGAATATCGAACAACTGGCCGGCATGTCGGCGGTCACCGGATATCCGGATGGGCCGCCGTGCAATCTGCAAGGTCCCGCCGACCCGATAGCCGGTGTGCATGCCACGGTGGCGTTGCTCGCCGCGCTGGAGCACAAGCGGCGCACGGGGGAGGGACAGCTGATCGAAGTCGCTCAGATCGAGGTTGGCGCCGCCGTGACCGCCGAACCCGTCATCGAGTACAGCCTGACGGGACAGGTGCGCGAGCGTGAGGGCAATCGTCATCGCGTGTTCGCACAAGGTGTCTATCCTGCCGGAGGCGAGGACGAGTGGGTGGCGATTTCGGTCCGCGACGATGCCGATTGGGCCACTCTCGTCGACGTGCTCGGGAGGCCCGAACTCGGCCACGACCTACGGTTCGCATCACCGGAAGCGCGCCTGAAAAATCACGACGCCCTCGACGAGGCGTTGTCCGCCTGGACGGCAGGGCTTCCCGCCGATGACGTTTCGGACATGCTCCGGCGTCGCGGCGTTCCCGCGGAACGTCTGATGACTGCCGACCGGATGTACGACGTCGACCAGCTCGCCGCACGTGGGTTCTACACCGACCTCGAGCACCGGCTGACCGGTCGGATGCGCTTCCCCGGCTGGCCTTTTCGGATCACTCCCGGCCCGACCCGGCACCACCGGTCGCCGTCACCGACTCTCGGACAACACAACGACGAGGTGCTCGGTGCGCTCGGCATCTCTGACAGCCGGCTGATCGAGCTCCGCACGGAGGGCGTGATCGGCGAACGGCTCGTCGAAGGTTAGCGGCCGGGTCGAGCAAACTTACAACCAATCGTCCAATCCCCTTACCGTTTTGGAAATGACTGTTTACGCTAGGGGAGAGCAACACCTCTCGACGGCGATGCGAAGGATTCCAGTGATGCGGACGAAACGATCGCAGCGGGGAGTGCTTCTCGACAGAGTCGCGGTAACGAGGTTTCGGTAGTGGCTCGCAAGTTGACCGGCCGGGACTTGCATCAATGGGAGAGTTCGGGTGGGCCGGGACCGGTACCACCGAAAGCGAAACAACCCTCGATTCTTGCGAGCTCCATCCGGCCCCTGGTCGGGCTTGTGACAGTCGTCGCGCTCGGAGTGATCGCCGGGTTCGCGATTCTGGCATTCCGCGGCGAGGTATTTGCCGACACCGTGCCGATCACCGTGGTGGCCGAGCGTGCCGGCCTCGTGATGAATCCGGACGCCAAGGTCAAGATGCGCGACGTCGAAGTCGGCCGCGTCGCCTCGATCGAAGAACGTGCTGACGGGACCGCTGCGATCCATCTCGCGCTCGATAGGAAGCAGGCCCGCGCCATTCCGGCGAACGTCGGTGTCGACATCGCCGCATCGACAGTGTTCGGAGCTAAGTACGTCGACCTCATACCCCCGGACGTCTCCTCTCCCAGACCCGTTCAGGCCGGCCAGATCGTCACTGCCGAGCATGTCACCGTCGAGGTGAACACCCTCTTTCAGCAACTGACCGAGGTCATCGCCAGCCTCGAGCCGACCAAACTCAACACGACCCTCGGTGCGCTGGCCTCGGGACTGAACGGCCGCGGCGAGAAGCTCGGTCGCACCATCGCCGACCTCGATGCGGTACTCGGTGATCTCGACCCGTCACTGCCGGCGATGAGTCAAGACATCTCGAATTCGTCAGTCGTCCTGCGCACCTTGGGAGACTCAGCGCCCGATGTGACTCGGATCCTGACCAATTCCAGCCGACTGAGCAATATGGTGGTGGACCAACAAGCCAACCTCGACCGGTTCTTGCTCAGCTCGATCGGAATCGCGGATGCCGGCAACGACGTCGTCGGCGGAAGCCGCCAAGCGCTGACCGACACCCTCGGATTGCTCGTTCCGACCACCAGTCTGCTCGAGCGATATTCCCCGGCTCTGTACTGCTTGTTGTCAGGCCTGGCGCCGCTGGTCGACGCCCCTCCGCTTCGGCTGCCGGGTGCCGAGGTGAGCACGGGATTCACCTGGGGTGTCGAGCGCTACCGCTACCCACAGGACCTGCCGAAGGTTGCCGCCAAAGGCGGTCCTCAATGTACCGGGTTCCCAGTGCAATTCGAAGGGCGTGTGCCGTATGTGGTGGCCGATACCGGTACCAACCCCTACCGGTACGACAATCCCGGCATCATCCTCAACGCAGACGGAATCAAGCGGCTATTGTTCGGCGACTTCGATGGCCCTCCCCGCAATTCCATGCAGATCGGACAGCCGGGATGAGATCCACCAGGTCCGTGTTCGTCAAGTTCGCAACGTTTGTGGTCGTCATGTCCGTTCTGACCGGGCTGCTGTTCATGGTGTTCGGTGGTTATCGTGGCGGTTCGGCCAACTCCTACTCGGCCGTCTTCGGTGATGCCTCCGGTTTGAAGGCAGGAGATTCGGTGCGCGCCTCAGGGTTGCGCGTCGGCACCGTAAGCAAGGTTGCCTTACAACGTAATAAAAGCGTGATTGTCGAATTCGATGCCGACCGCGCGGTCGTCCTCACCGGAGGTAGCCGCGCGTCTGTTCGCTACCTGAACCTCGTGGGCGACCGCTATCTCGACCTGGCCGACCAGCCCGGGTCGGCCCGAATCCTGCCACCCGGCAGCAGAATACCGCTGGATCGCACAGCACCGGCACTGGATCTGGATGTCCTTGTCGGTGGGCTCAAGCCCGTAATCCAGGGCCTGAATCCTCAGGACGTCAACGCGTTGACCGGTTCACTGATCAGGATCATGCAGGGACAGGGAGACAACCTGGAATCGCTTTTCGCCAAGACATCGTCGTTCACGAATGCGTTGGCCGACAACCAAGAACTCATCCAGCACCTGATCGACAAACTGAACCAGGCGATGGCGACGGTCGCCGACGACGGTGACAAATTCACTGAAGCGATCGATCGTCTCCACCAACTCGTCGGAGAGCTGTCACGGGAGCGGGAACCGATCGGCACCGCGATCGACGGGCTGAGCAATGGAACCGCCTCACTCGCCGACCTGTTGAAGCAAGCGCGGTCCCCGTTGGCGGGCACCATCGATCAGCTCAGCCGACTTGCGCCGAACCTGCAGGCAGGCAATGACAAGCTCGATGCGGCGCTCGTCAAGGCCCCGGATAACTATCGCAAGCTCGCCCGGATCGGGGCCTACGGCAGCTTCCTCAACTATTACCTGTGCGGTATCCAGGTTCGGGTCAGTGACCTGCAAGGCCGCACTGCGGTATTTCCGTGGGTCAAGCAAGAAACGGGAAGGTGCGCCGAGAAACCATGATCAAGTATCGGCAGCCCCGCCTGGTCCGAGTCGGCTTGTTCGGCGCGGTCTTGATCATCTTGATCATCGCCGTAGGACTGCAGCCGGAGCGGATCGTCAGCTGGGCGACCACGGTCCGATACCAAGCAGAATTCGTTGAGGCCGGCGGCCTGCGCGCCGGCGATGCGGTCCGGGTGTCGGGCGTGAAAGTCGGTTCAGTGAGCGCCATCTCACTACGTGGTGGCAGGGCGTTGGTCGATTTCACCGTCGACAGCGGAGTGCAGCTTGGTTCGGAGACCACCGCTCACATTCGGACCGGCACTCTGCTGGGTGAGCGCATCATGACGCTGGATTCGGCGGGCGACTCGATCATGAGGCCTTTGTCGACCATCCCGACGACCAGGACCGCATCGCCGTACTCACTGACTGAAGCTGTCGGCGATCTGACGACCAATACGGCGGGCACCGATCTCGGCGCCCTCAACCAGTCCTTGGACACGCTGTCAGCCACCATCAACCAGATCGCCCCGCAGTTGGCACCCACCTTCGACGGGCTCAGTCGGCTCTCGCAGTCCATCAACAGCCGAAACGATTCGGTGGCGCAGCTTCTTCACAACACCGCGTCGGTGACGGGCCTCCTCTCCGAACGCAGCCAGCAGGTCAATGAGATGCTGCTGAACTCCAACGACCTGTTGTCGGTGTTGGTCGAACGCCGCCAAGCCATCGTCGCATTGTTGCAGTCGACTTCAGCACTGGCACAACAGCTCTCAGGAGTCATCCAGGACAACGAAAAGGAGCTGGCACCGATGTTGGAAAAGCTCAACACGGTGACGGCGGTCCTGGAAAAGAATCGGGACAATCTCGCTGCTGGCCTGCCCGGCCTCACCAAGTATCTGACGACACTAAGTGAAATAGTCGCCAACGGACCGTTCTATACGGCGTTCGTGCCCAACCTGATCCCCGGCCAGTTCACTCAGCCGTTCCTCGATTACGCCTTCGGCTTCCGCCGCGGAACCGATGCCGGCCGACCGGCAGACAACGCCGGTCCCCGCGCCGAGCTTCCGTTCCCGTACAACGGGATTCCTCAGGGGCCGCACTGATGACGCGATCAAAACTCTTCTATCCGTTGCTCGCTGTACTGAGCGTGTTGTTGGTCGGTGGCATGGGGGTCCTCGTCCACCATTCGTATTACGCGCCCAAGACGATCACGGCATACTTCACCAAGGCGACCGCGATCTATCCCGGCGACGAGGTACGGGTCGCGGGAGTTCAGGTTGGGACCATCACCGCCATCGAGCCGGTGGGCACCCAAGCGAAGATGACGTTGTCAGTGAGCCGGGAGGTCCCCATTCCGGCGAACGCCACCGCGGTCGTGGTCGCTCAGAATCTGATCTCCGCGCGGTACGTCCAACTCGCGCCAGCCTATCTGTCGGCCGGTCCGGTGCTGGCTGACGGCGCGGTGATTCCAGTCGACCGGACTGCCATCCCCGTCGAATGGGACGAACTCAAAGACCAGTTGAACCGATTGACCACCGCTCTCGGGCCCGGCACCGACCCCTCGGGAACTTCGCTCTCGCGGTTCATCGATAGCGCCGCGAACGCGATGGGAGGAAACGGAGACCGGCTGAGGCAGGCGTTGTCCCAGTTATCCGGGGTGGGGCGGATACTCGCCGATGGCAGCGGAAATATCGTCGACATCATCAAAAATCTTTCGACCTTCATCAGTGCGCTCCGCGACAGCAATACTCAGATAGTCCAATTTCAAGACCGCCTCGCCACCCTCACCAGCGTGCTCGACGGAAGTAAGGCCGACCTCGATGCCGCCCTGACCAACGTCTCGGAGGTCGTCGGCGGGGTGCAACGCTTCATCGCGAACAGCCGCAACCAGACCTCCGAGCAGGTGCAGCGACTGGCGAACGTCACCCAGGTACTCGTTGACCACCAGCGGGACCTCGAGCAGTTACTGCACGTGGGGCCGACCGGTATCGCGAATACGCTCAACTTCTTCGATCCCCGCGACCGGGCGATCGTGGGCACATTCGCCTTCGCGAACATGGCCAATCCCGTGCAGCTGATCTGCAGTTCGATCGGTGCAGTCGAAAACGTCAGCGCCGCGGAGTCGAGCAAGCTGTGTGCCGATTATTTGGGTCCCGCACTGCGATTGCTCAATCTCAACTATCTGCCGTTCCCGATCAACCCCTTCCTGGCAGCGAAACCGCCGCCCCAAGACTTCATCTATTCCGAACCGCGGTTGGCTCCTGGCGGGCCTGGCCCGGCGCCCGGGCCGCCGGAGACACCACCGATAGTGTCGGCATACACCGGTCTGCACAACGATCAGCCGCCACCACCGGGTTACGGACCGCCGCCGGAGGCCGCTCATCCCCGAGACCTGCCGGGGCTGATGCTGCCCCCGGACTCGCCGCCGCTGCCTGCTGAGTCCCCCCAGCCGGAAGGGCCACCGCAGCCATGACGATCACCTCGAACGTGAAGCGGTCGGTAGCGGCTGGTTGCTGTGCGCTGCTCAGTGTCGGTTGCGGCTTCGACGGGCTGAACTCCGTCGCCCTGCCCGGTGCCGTCGGTCGAGGACCGGGCGCAGCCATCTACCATGTCGAATTAGCCAATATTGGTACATTGGAATCGAATTCGCCGGTCATGGTCGATAACGTGGTCGTCGGCAGCGTGGGCCAGATGCGATTCGATAACTGGCATATCGACGTCGCGGTATCGGTTCGACCGGACGTCGCCATACCCGCGAACGCCGTCGCAACGGTCGGGCAAACGAGCCTGCTGGGTTCGATGCATGTGGCGCTCGATCCACCGCTGGGCCAGGAGCCGCAGGGCCGGCTGCAGTCGGGTGCCACGATCCCGTTGTCGCGCACGGCTTCCTACCCGTCGACCGAGCAGACGCTGGCCTCGCTGTCCGCGCTGGTCAATGGTGGCGGACTCGGCCAGATCGGCGACATCATCCGGAGCTTGAACACCGCGCTATCGGGCCGAGAACCACAGGTACGAGAACTCATTGAGCGCCTGGGGCGGTTCATCGGGGTGTTCGACAGCCAGCGCGACGAGATCATCGACTCACTACAGTCTCTGAACAAGCTGGCAGAAACGCTTACCAGGCAACGCGATACCGTGGCGGCCGCACTTCGTGACATCCCTCCGGCGCTTGAGGTCCTGGTGCAAGAGCGCCCGCGCTTGACCGATGCCTTGGAAAAGCTGGGCGCGTTCGGTGATCTGGCTACCCGCCTTGTCAACGACGCGGGTGCCGATCTCACCACCAATCTCACGAGCCTCGAACCGACGATCAAGGCATTGGCTGACGTCGGGCCGGACCTGGCACGGGTGCTTGCGTACTTGCCGACCGCTCCGTTCAACCAGAGCATCATCGATCGCGGGATCCGCGGCGACTATATGAATCTGTTCATCATCATCGACTTGACCACGGCGCGACTGAAGCGAACGTTGTTGGCGGGCACCCATTGGGAGGACCAGGACGCCCAACTTGTTCCTGCTCCCGGGGACCTGGGATACGAATCCTATTACACCAGAAACCCACTCGGTGCTCCGATCTCGCCACCGCCCCCGACATACCGGGACTCACTCAAGACCGCGCCGCCGCCACCTCCAGAACCACCGACCCAGGGCGGTGGCTGATGTTCAGCCGGCTCATTCGCATTCAGTTGGTGATCTTCACGATCGCCTCGGTCGTGGGCGCCGCAGTGATGGCGTTCACCTATCTGCAGGTGCCACTGCTGCTCGGCGTCGGTCGAATCAACGTCACGCTGGAGTTGCCTGCCGGGGGCGGGCTCTATCGCTTCGCGAACGTCACGTATCGCGGCGTTCAGATCGGCAAGGTGACCGAGGTGCTGGTGACCCCGGTGGGGGCGAAAGCGGAACTGTCGCTGGATAGTTCACCGCGTATTCCGGCTGACTTGGTCGCCGAGGTACACAGCGTATCAGCCGTTGGTGAGCAGTACGTCGACCTACTGCCGCGAACTGACTCGCCACCCTATCTACGGGACGGCTCGGTGATCGTGCTTCGCGACAGTACGATCCCCGCTCCGGTCGGGCCCATTTTGGACAAGACGAGCGCACTGCTCGGCAGCATTCCCAAGAACAAACTCAGCGCCCTGCTCGACGAGACATCCAAAGGTTTCGACGACGCCGGTTACGATATCGGCTCGCTGCTCGACTCGGGCTCGACAGTCACCAGCAGCACCCGGCACGTGTCCGACCGCCTCAAGGCGCTGATCGATGACAGCGCACCGCTGTTGGAGGGGGCGGCCAGCTCCGACGACGCGATCCGGACATGGATCCACAGCTTGGCCGGCGTGACTGACCAACTGGTGACCAACGATCCACAGATCCGAACGCTGTTGCAGAATGGCCCGGCCGCACTCGACGAGGCCACCGCGCTGCTCGAACAACTGAAGCCCACCTTGCCCGTGCTGCTGGCAAACTTGACGAGTCTGGGCAAGGTCGCCGTCACCTACAACGCCTCATTGGAACAGCTTCTGGTGCTGGTGCCGCCGTTCTTCGCCGGGCTGGGGGCGTTGTCACACGTCGCCAACGCCACCGGATTGCCGCTGGGGGATTTCCGGGTCGGACTCGGCGATCCACCGGCCTGCACGGTCGGATTCCTGCCCCCGTCGCAATGGCGGTCGCCTGCCGACACGACGACCATCGACACTCCGGATGGGCTGTATTGCAAGCTTCCTCAAGATTCCCCAATCATGGTGCGGGGGTTGCGGAACCTGCCCTGCATGGCCCACCCCGGAAAGCGTGCCCCCACCGTGCAGATGTGTGACAGCGACCAGTCCTACGAACCGCTCGCGCTTCGCCAGCACGCCCTTGGCCCGGCACCGTTGGATCCCAATCTGATTTCGCAGGGAATCCCGCCGGATACCCGAGTCGATCCCAGTGCAGGGCTGTACGGTCCGCTGGACGGCACTCCACTGCCGCCGGGGCCACCGCCACCGAATGGGGGCGCTCCTGCGGTGGCGCCAAGCCCATACGACGCGAACGCCCCCGGCGGCCCGTCGGTCGTGGTGACGGGCTATGACCCCCGCACGGGACGGTACCTCGGAACAGACGGACTGACCCGCACCCAGAGCGACCTTCTCCCCACAACGGAACCGCGGGGTTGGCAGCACCTCGTGCTACCAACCGGCCAGTGACATCGAAGGAGTCAGACGTGTCAGTGCCAGCCCGACTGTTCGCCGCGGTGACGCTGTTGGGTGCCTCGGCATCGATCGTTACCCCCCACGCTGCGGCCGACCCCAACGACTACGCGCTCAACGGGAGGTTCACCGCGATATCCGACGGCCAATGGGCGAAGACCAACGAACGGTTTCACGACGAGGCCACCGTCATCAGTACCTGGACCATCCGTACATCGTGTACGACAGCCATCGACTGCTCGGGTCAGGTGTCCAGCGATCAGGGTTGGACAGCGGACGTCACGTACAACGAACCGCTGTGGTACGTCACCCGGACATTGGACGACTGGATGACCTGTCCCGATGGGACCACCGTCGCCGGGCAACAGATCATCAAGTTCTTCATCGATCACTACGACAAGCCGAACTTGCGGGGTTGGGACAACACGCTCGGGCCGAGTGGGGCCTGTGGGATCAACAAGGTGCTCAATATCGAGCTGCCCTTCAAACTGATCCCGATTTCCTGAGGTGGATGTTTGAGTGCTCAGGCATCGACCATCGCGGCGATGGTGTCGACGACACACGCCGGACGATCCGATCCCTCGACCTCGACCGTGACGCGCACGGTCGCTCGACCGCCCCGATCATTGCGCTCGACCCGGATCAGCTCGGCGCCGGCGCGGATACGGGAGTCGACCGGCACCGGAGCGGGGAATCGAAGCTTGTCCGAGCCATAGTTCACCTGCATCGACAACCCGGTCACCTGATAGATCTGCTTGACGAGGATCGGTACCAGTGACAACGTCAGATAGCCGTGGGCGATCGTCTTGCCATACGGACCCGCGGCCGCCTTCTCCGCGTCCACATGGATCCATTGGTGATCGCCCGTCGCCTCGGCGAAGAGATCGATTTCCTTCTGGGTGACCGTGCGCCAGTCGCTGTAGCCGAGATGTTCGCCCACGTGCGCCTCGAACTCGGCGATGCCCTCGTACACCGTCGGGGCGGGAGGAGCCTGGGTCATGCGGAGACCTTGGCGAGCCCCAGTTGTTTGATCGCGTTGCCGCCCATGATCTTCGCCTTCGCCGTCTCCGACAGTCCGTCCAGCCGGTCGACGAAGCTCAGCGGATCCCCGATGCCCTCGGGATGGGGAAAGTCAGAGCCGAACATCACGTGATCCTCGCCCATGATGTCGACGATCTTTGCGACATCGTCCTCGAGGAACGGATGAATGTAGATGTTGCGCTTGAACACCTCGACCGGATGCTCCTCGAATTCCTTGGGCATGGTCTTGTAGGCCTTCTCCAGCAACCGGAGGAGGTTGGGCACCCAGCCGCTGCCGTTCTCGACAACGAGGACCTTGAGATCGGGGAAGCGCGTCAATGCACCGTGGCAGATCAGAGCCGCCAGGGTGTCCTCGATCGCACGGAAACCCATGACGACCTCGCGTAAGGTGCTGGTCTTGAAGGACAGGTACTCACCGCCGCCCTCCCACTCCATGAGGTGCTTCTGGTACCCGCTATCAGAGGCGTGCATGGTGACCGGGATGCCGGCCTTGACCACTTCGGCCCAGAACGGATCGAATTCGGGGAGTCCCATCGAGCGCGACCCACCGTACGGGCTGGGTACCGGTGCGGGGCGGACCAGGAATGTCTTCATGCCGCGCTCGAGCGCCCAGTGGAATTCCTTGATGGCTTCGTCGACCAGCGGCAAGCAGATCACCGGCGTGGCGAAGATGCGATTCTCGTAGTTGAACGTCCAGTGCTCGTGCATCCACTCGTTGAGCGCATGGATGATCGCGTGGGTGAGGACAACGTCGTCGGTCGTGCGTTCCTCGATGAGGCTGGCCAGAGTCGGGTACATCACGCACTGGTCGATTCCGAGCTCGTCCATCAGCTCCAGTCGCGGAGCCGGGGACTGATAAGCGGGGATGATGTCCATCGCTTCGCCGATGAACTCGCGAAAGTTCAGGCCCTTGGGATTGTTGCCGAGGAAGTAGTCCTCAGCGCTGCCCGGGCGGGCGACGCGCTCGAACGTCGGATTCGGGATCATGTGGCTGATGCGGTCCTTGACGACGAGCTTCGGGCGACCGTTGACGTCGACATAACCCACCTTGCCTTGGTGCTCCCTCGGCAGGTACTTGAGAAGTGCTTCCTTCGTCTCGTACATATGGTTGTCGATGTCGAAGATCGGGTACGGCAGGCGGCGGGTCATGAGCCGAATTCCTCCTCGGAACTGCGAATATAGGCATTTACACCCAGTGGAAACGACGTTATCACCATCGCGATCCAACATCCATATTGGGCTAGAGTGGCGCAGCGTCCGACCACGCCCTCAGGATCGACTCGGTCGTCGTCACGGTGGCCAGCAGCGCCAATGTGTTGTCGATGATCGCGTTCGCGTACTCGCGCGGATAGCCACTCACCGCATCCCGCGGCAACACGAACTGGTAGCCACGGTTGACGGCGTCCATGACGAAGTTGGTGATCGCGACGTTCACCGAAACACCCACGCCGATAACCGTTTTCACCCCGAGATTGCGTAATACCGAGTCAAGATCCGTACCGGTCATCGGCCCTACCCCATGGGTACGTGTCAGGACGATATCGCGATCGTCTGGCCCGAGTTCGGGAAGCAGTGACCCGCCGGGGCTGCCAGGTGAGAGGTCTGCAGTGAACGACTTGCCCGCCGCGAACAATCGTGCGTTGGTGTTTGACCCGCGCCCGTCTGGACGACGCTGCATCAGACAGTGCACCACGTTGACGTCCGCTGCCCGTGCGGCTTGCAGGAGCTTTGCGATATTGGGAACGGCCTCGCGCTGGGCCTCCTCCGCCAGCATCGGCAGTCCGGCCTGGGGGCCGATGACTCCGCCCTGGCACTCCTGGGTGACCAACGCAGTGGTCCTGGGATCGACGAGATCAACGAGGCTCGGTGCGGGCACGAGAATAGACGTTATCGTATGTCCCAGTGCATGTCCCAAAGGAGTGGTGAATGCAGGATTCCGAGCTCTCGATCCGCGAGTCGGTGCGGCAGACACTCGCTGATTACACGGCGGCGACCGACCGATTCGACCTATCCGCCTTGGCGGGGTGCTTCGCGCCCGACGGTGTTCTGGAATTCACCGGGGCCGACCGGCCGCTGGTGGGGCCGGCAGAGATCGAGAGCGGACTGAGAGCGGCGATGAGCGGCCCGCGCGAGCCCGGGCGCAGAATGCCTACCCATGTGCGACATCACGTTTCCAGCGTGCGGTTCACGGTGGTTGGCGCCGCGCGGGTGGAGGTGAGCAGTTACTTCGCCGTGCACACCGACATCGGCCTGGACCATTGGGGCCGGTATCGCGACGTGATGGTCGCACAGGGACAGCGATGGCTGTTCGCGCACCGGAAGATCTCGGTGGACGGGTTTTCGCCGGGGAGCCTGATGGCGGACTAAGCGCGCGCTTGGTCGTCAGGCGGTGAGCGGCTTGATGAACTCCTTGGCGAAGTCCTGTGCCCGTTGGATGTACTCCGTCCGGTCCGTCCCGGAGGGAGCGATCGGCAACCACGTCACGCCCATGGCCGCCAAATGATCGATCGTGGCCTGGCGTTCATCAACCGAAATGTGCTCATCCAAGAGGTTGCCCGCGGAAAAGCAGATGTCGAGTGGCGCGGTCCGCCCAATTTCCTCGGCATAGCCCTTGGCCCAACCGATGGCCGCTTCAAGTTCGTCCAGCGTCGAGATCTCGGCAGTTCTCGACGCAGTGGCATAACCGAATGTATTGAACGGTGCCCACCCCTGGCCGCGGGAGACCGCCCGTCGGACTGCGGGTTTGCTATTGCCGCCGACCCACACCGGTGGCGCGTCGGTGACGGGACGCAGCCGCACACCGCGTGCCGCGAACGAGGAGCCCTCGTAGGCGACGTCGTCTCCGCTGAATACTTTGGTCAGTACGTCGAGGGCCTCGTCGAGAAGGACGCCGCGGTTGTCGAAGTCCACTCCGAGGGCTCGGAATTCCGGCTTGAGGTAACCGGCGGCCGTGCCGATGATCACCCGACCTCCTGACAGCAGTTGAAGGCTGTGAACGGACTTCGCGCCCAGGAACGGGTTGCGGTACGCGGCGATGTAGACATTGGTGAGCAACTTGATGTCTCGGGTTGCCGCCGCCGCGAACGACAACGCGACGAAGGGATCCAGGGCATGATGGCCCCCGTGGTCCAGCCACTTCGCGTCCGGGGCGGGATGGTCGGTGACGTGGACCGCGCCGAAGCCGTTGGATTCGGCTGCCATCGAGATGTCAGCGATGGCCTGCGCAGTCACGAATTCGGCCTGACGGTCCACCCGCTGGGTGGGTAGTTCGAGCGAGAAAGAGATGGGCACAAGGTTCCTTTCGCTAGCGAGACGACGAGACAAGCGTGGCAAGACGCTCGGCGTGGTAGTCGGGTGTGCCGAAGACGAGTTCGGTGGACTTGGCGCGCCGTACATAGAGGTGAGCGTCGTGTTCCCAGGTGAATCCGATTCCGCCGTGTATCCGCATATTGTCCACAGCGGCGTGCAGCAGCGTCTCGGACGCGGCCAGCTTGGCGACCGACGCGGCCACCGGCAGTTCGTCGACGTCGGCCGCCGCAGCGTGGACCACCGCCGAGCGAGCCCCTTCCACCATCACCAGCATGTCCGCGCAACGGTGCTTGATGGCTTGAAAGCTGCCGATCGGTCGGCCGAATTGGATGCGGCCCTTGGCATAGCCGACCGCCATGTCGAGGCAGCGCGCAGCCGCGCCGACCTGCTCGGCCGCCAGTAGGACGGTCGCGATGTCCGACGTGCGGGCCAAGCCGCTCTCGGCTCCACCGTCTTCGCCGATGAGCCTGGCGTCGACGGCATCGAAGGTCAGCCGTGCCGTCTTGCGCGTCTGATCCAGGGCCGTCAGCGGTTCCATAGTCAGGCCGGGGGCCTCCCGCGACACGGCCAACAGCGACACGCCGGCCTCGGTTCGGGCGGCGACCAGAATTACGTCCGCGGTATGGCCATCGAGCACTCGTGGCGCCTCACCGAAAATCCGGTACCCACCGTCGGATACACGATCGGCCCGCAGCGTCACATCTGTTGTGTCCCAAGGGCCGAGGCTGCCGTTCAGGACAACGGTCGCGCGTGTGGTCCCCGCGGCGAGTCCCGGCAGGAACTGGGCCGCTGCCGCGAAGTCGCCGCTGCTGAGCAGCGCTGTCGCCGCCAGCGCGATGCTCGAGAAGAACGGCGCACACAACAAGGCGCGACCCATCTCCTCGAACACCACCGCCAGTTCGACTGTGCTTGCGCCCGCGCCGCCCCAGATGTCCGGGACCGCAATTCCGTGGAGTCCGAGTTGTTCGGCCATCTGCGTCCACACCGCGCCGTCGAAGCCGGCTTCGGTAGCCATGACGCGGCGGACGGCATCGCTCGGCGACTTGGATTCCAAGAAGTCTCGGACGGCATCGCGGAGCTCTTCCAACTCGCTCATGTGCTCCTAGCGTCGACCGGGGATAGGCATCGTCGGTTCAGGATAGTATCTTTTCTGAAAACAGAGAATATTCATTCTCGCCGGAAGGAGCCATGTGGTGACGGCGAAACTCGACTACGGAATCTTCGACTGCGATACCCACTGCTATGAAACGCGAGACGCGTTCACCCGCTATATCCCGCAGAAGTTTCACGATCGGGCTATCGCTCCGGTCCGTGCCGCAGACGGTAAGGAAGTCATCCTCGCCGGGCACCGAATCGCGACGTTCAACAGTGAGGCCGGCCTCGGGTTCGATCTCGCCTACCGCCCGGGCTCGCTCAAGGAGATGCTCAAGCAGATGGGCTCGGGCAACCCCGACGAGACCTACGAGCCGCAGCCGATGCAACCGGAGTGGCTCGAGCGCGATGCCCGTCTGGCGGTGATGGCGGAGCAAAACGTCGAGCGGGCCGTCATCTTCCCCGCGGGGATGGCACTGGCCGCCGAGCATTACGTGGACGACACCGAAGCGCTCTATGCGAACCTGCGATCATTCAACCGGTGGTTCGACGAGACCTGGGGCTTCAACTACCAGGACACGATCTATGCGACGGCGCTGCTCTCCTTGCGCGATCTGGAGTCGTCCATCGCCGAGACCGAGGCCATCATTGCCCAGGGGGCGAAGATGGTGCTGCTGCCGACCGGCCCGGCCCATGGTCGCTCGCCGGGCGACCCCTACTTCGACCCGATCTACGCGCGGCTGCAAGAAGCCGGTTGCACTCTGGTCTTCCACATCCAGCCGTTCTGGTACTTCGACGCGATCTCCCCGGCGTGGGGGCACAATCCCGATCCCGCGGCGTGGCATATGTCGGCATGGCAGTGGATGAACATCTACGGTCAGCGTCCGATCGAAGACACGCTGTCGGCACTGGTCTTCGACAACCTGTTCGGCAGGTTCCCCGGTCTCAATGTTCTGGTGGCCGAGCATGGCGCCGAATGGGTGCCGCAGTTCGTCATCCACATGGACAAGAGCCGGGGGATGGGCCGCAACGGCCCGTGGATCGGCGGCAAGCTGACGCAGCGGCCCTCGGAGATCTTCCGTCGCCACGTGGGCGTCGTCCCGTACCCGGAGGATGACATCCCGACGATCGTCGATCGGCTCGGCTACGACGAGTGCCTGTTGATGGGGTCGGATTACCCCCACGCGGAGGGACTCGCAGAGCCTGCCGATTTCGTGAAGCTCCTGGACCCGCTGGATGACGCGGCCAAGAAGCGCATCATGCGCGACAACGCCGACGCACTGCTCGCCAGGGGTTAGTCGGCGTGGTGGCGAGCGACGCGCAGGTTGATCTCGGTTTTCTGCGCCAGTCGGCGCGCGAGTTCCTCGCCGGCCGCGGAGAGAAGGACTCCCTTGAAGATTTGGCGGCGATGGACTGGACGGGTCTACTCGTCACCGAGGAGTGCGGCGGTGCAGGCTGGTTGCCGGTCGAAGCAGCGGTGGTCGCGGAGGAACTCGGACGAGCAGGAGATCGGTCGGCCTGGTTGGGTACCACGATCGCCGCTGCCGCACTCTCCTCGGCGCCGCCGGAGATCCGCGGCCGATGGCTGGTGCCGTTGATCGACGGGACCACCACCGCGGGAGTCGCCCTGGCCGCCGACACGGTTCGGGTTGCCGGCGCAGATGCGATTGACCTCATCGTCACGTTGGGCGACAACGGGATCCATCTGTTCCACCTGAGTGAGACCACCCCGCGCAGTCGCGACGACGAACTGCTGGACGTCAGCCGCGTTGGGTGGCGCGTCGAGCTCGGCGGGTCGGACGGGGTTGCGATCGGCAACCCCGAGGAAGCGGGTCAGCTGTTAGCGATGGCCAGGGTCCTGCTGAGTGCCGACTCCTTGGGGGCCCTGTCGGCCAGCTTCGCGCGGCTTGTCGCGTACCTCAAGGATCGCATCGCCTTCGGTGCGCCGATCGCCAGTTTCCAGGCGATCCAACATCGGCTTGTCGAATTGCTTGTCCTCGAAGCGAAGTCGCGGGCGATCGTCATGAAGGCCGCCCGTGCACTGGCGTCAGAATCGATGGACGGCGATTCGATGTCGTTGTCCATGGCCGCACACACCTTCGTGACCTCAACGGCTGCGGCGGCCGTCGACGAGTGTATGCAACTGTCCGGCGGCATCGGCTTCACGTGGGAGTACCCATTACACCACGAGCTGCGACGAGTCTTCACCAACGGCTACCTGCTCGGGACGGCCCGGTCGACCCGCACGGCCTTCGCCGCAAGGGCCGGCTGGTGAACACAGGAGTGGACCGGCCCGACGAGACGGCGCTGGCCGAGTTCAGGGAGCGCGTTCGAGACCATATACACACTCACGCACCACGTTTCGCCGCCCGAGAAGGACATCGAGCTCCCGAGGATGCCGAGCAGGAAGCAGAGCTGCGCCACTGGTTCGCCACCCTCTTCGAGGCGGGATTCGTCGGGGGAGACTGGCCCGTCGAGTACGGCGGTCGGGCCGACCATCATCCGCTCCACGACCGCATCGTCAGCGAGGAAATCCTGCGTGCCAGGGCGCCCCGTCCGGTAGACCAAGTCAACCTGGCAGCGCACGTGCTCCTGCACTTTGGCTCGGACGAACAGAAGGCCGTCTTGTTGCCGCCGATCAGACGCAGTGAGCACGTGTGGTGCCAGTTACTCAGCGAGCCCAATGCCGGCAGTGACATCGCCGCAGTGCGCTGCCGCGGCAGCCGCAGCGAAGATGGCAGCTGGGTGCTCGCGGGTCAGAAGACGTGGATCACTGACGGGCACTGGGCGGACATGGGTCTCGCCCTCATCCGCACCGATCCCTCGTCGACCCGCCACCACGGTCTATCTGCATTCGTCGTGCCGTTGTCGGCACCCGGGGTAGAGGTGCGACCGATCCGGACCATCAACGAAGCGATCGAGGTCAATGAAGTCTTCCTCGACGACGTCGTCATCCCAGCCGATAACCTGATCGGCGAGCCTGGCCAAGGATGGGCAATCATCATGGCGGGCCTGGACTTCGAACGATTTGGCATCGGCGGCAATGTCATCCTGCTCGAGCTGCTAATCGAGGATCTCGTCGCGGTGGCGCGCCACGCCACCCTCGGCGGCAAGCCGGTATTCGAGCACGAGGATGTCCGGCAAACGATCGCTGCGCTGGCTGTCGAGGTCGAGGTGGCCAAGGCGTTCATCGACGACCACGTCGAGCGGATGATTGCCGGTGCCGATGACGTCGGTGACGGGTCGATCGCGAAACTCAGCTTCGCCGAGACCTATCACCGTATTTCGGCATACGGCACGGAGCTGGGTGCGATGGTATGTACCGTGGGCTCAGATGACACTGTGGCACAAGCGAAACAGCGACTTCGGGAGTGCTGGCTCTGGTCGCGCGCCTACACGGTGTCCGGCGGCAGTTCGGAGATGATGCGCAATATTCTCGCCAAGCGCCGGCTGCTGCTGCCCAGCCCATGAGTCGCACCTACTGGGATCTCGTCGACGCCGCCGCGAGTGAACATCCGGATCGGGTCGTCCTCGCCGACGACTACGGCCGGTCTTTGACCTCTGCACAGTTACGGGAGGCTGCGCTCACCGCCGCCGCAGGGCTGGCCGAGCGGGGCGTCGCCGAAGGAACAGTGGTGTCGTGGCAGCTTCCGACCACACTCGAGACGATGGTCGTCATGGTCGCGCTGTCCCGACTGGGAGCGGTGCAAAACCCGCTCCTGCCAATCTGGCGCGAGAGTGAAGTTCGTTTCGTCACAACGCAACTTGCGACAGAGGCCTTCATCGTTCCCGGTGTTTGGCGCGGCTTCGATCATACGCGGCTTGCTCGAAGCCTTGCCGGCGAGCGAGACATGAAGGTCGTCGTCGTTGATCATGACAAGCCGGTCTTCGACACACTACGACTTCCCGACGGTGATACCGCTGCGCTGGCCGATCCTCCGCGGTCCGGCGAGCTCCCTCGGTGGATCTACTATTCATCCGGAACGACCGCGGCACCCAAGGGAGTGATCCACTGCGACCGGTCGGTGATCGCCGGCAGCACCGGCGTGATCGAGATGGTCGGCGCCTCCACCGAGGACGTCAACCCCGTCGCATTCCCGGTATCGCATATCGGCGGCGCGGCCATGCTCGCAGCCGCTCTGATCACCGGCATGCGGTTGGTACTGTTCGACAGCTTCGATCCCGTGACGACACCCAAAGCGATTGCCGCGCACCGCCCCACGCTGCTCGGCAGTGCGACGCCGTTCTTCGTCGCCTTCATGGCGGCACAACGGGAGCATGGCGAGCTACCCCTGTTTTCAGATCTGCGGGGATGTGTCGGCGGTGGGGCGCCGATCACCGCGGAGCTCGGCCGACAGGTGCGGCAAACCCTCAAGGTACCGGGTATCGCCAATGCGTGGGGTCTGACCGAGTTTCCGGTGGCAGCATCACAGAAGCCCAACGCGGAGCCTGAACTTCTCGATCGGACTGTGGGACAGGTTGTGTCGGGGGTTTCGGTGCGAGTGGTCGATGAGATGGGACACGAGGCCGCGGTCGGTGAGCAGGGGGAGCTGCGACTCAAAGGACCGCAGTGTTTCCTCGGATACGTCGATCAGTCGTTGAATGCTGATGCATTCGATTCGGACGGCTGGTTCCGCACTGGCGATTTGGGCTGCATAGACGCCGACGGGCATATCACCGTCACCGGTCGCATCAAGGATGCGATCATCCGCAACGCGGAGAACATCTCGGCATTGGAAGTCGAGGAGGTGCTGGCTAGGCATCCATCGGTGGCGGACGTGGCGGTGATCGGAGTGCCCGACGAACGTACGGGAGAACGGGTCTGCGCGGTGGTGGTCCCCGTGGATGACGCAAGCCTCACTCTGGCTGCACTTTTCGAGCATTGCCGAGACAGCGGACTGAGCCACCACAAGGCACCGGAACGACTCGAACTCGTCGATGCGTTGCCGCGCAATCTGACGGGCAAAGTGCTCAAGGCCGAGCTGCGGAGCAGGTTTGGGAGCCCGGGTAACAGCTAACGCCTTGACTCCTCTGTCAAAGACGGTAGGTTCCAAAGAGTAGTTCGAGAGAATAACTCGAATATTCGAGAACTGCAAGATATTTGGGAGGCGCCGATGCGAGCAGTGGTGCTCAGGAGCGGGCAGCTCGAAGTGCGACAAACGGCGGACCCCGTTCCAGGCCAGGGCGACCTGCTGCTCAAGACGTTGAGCACGGCGATCTGCGCCTCGGACATTCACTTCATGGACCACCCCGAGCTCGGCATGGACGACCCGACTGGGCGATCGCTGTACGACGCCGACCGCGACATCGTGATGGGTCACGAGTTCGTCGGTGAAGTCATCGGACATGGCCCCGGTTGCTCCGACGCTTTCCCGATCGGTACCAGAGTCACCTCGATGCCGATCCGGCTCGTGGACGGTGGCGCCGGCGGCCTGCGAATCATCGGTCAGCACCCCGAAGCGCAGGGCAGCTTCGGGGAACTGCTCGTGGTGCCGGAGGCCACCGCGAGGGCCGTGGCGGGCTCGGTGTCCAGCGATGCGATCGCGGTGGTCGACGCCTTCGCGGTCGGCGAGTTCTATGTCCGCTCTGCGGGTGTCAAACCAGGGGAGATCCCGATAGTCGTCGGTGCCGGTGCCATCGGACTGTCCGCGGTCGCCGCGTTGTCCGCCCGCGGGATCGAGCCCATCGTGGTCTCGGATCTCAACGCCGAGCGCCGCGCGCTCGCGAAATCCGCGTTCGGGGCGCATGTGCTCGTCGATCCGGCAGCGGAATCGGTGTTCGACGTGTTCCGGCGGGAACGGTCCGAACGCCATCTCAGCGGTAGCGCAGTAGTTTTCGAGTGCGTCGGCGCACCGGGCCTGATCGACCGCATCGTCGCGGAAGCGGAGTTCTACACGCGGATCTATTGCGCCGGCGGTTGGTACACGGGTGACACGCTCAACATCACCCAGGCCACCCAGCAGGGTCTCACCCTGCAGTTCGGCGGCGGCCCGATGCCGCAGGACTGGTACGGCGTCCTCGACGCGGTCGTCGAGGGCAGGCTCGACCCGTTGCCGAGCATCGGCAGGATCGTCGGCCTCGACGAGGTGCCGGACGCGATCGGGGAGGTACGCAACTCTCAGGGGCCGCCCCGCGTCGTCGTCCATCCGAATGGAGCGGTGGCATGACGGACCGCGACGAAATCATGGATCTCACCGTCCGGTACGCCTCGGCGATCGACGGCGAACAGTACGGCGCTCTGACAGACGTTTTCACCGATGATGCCGTTGTCGACTACGGCGTGGTCGGGCAATGGCGTGGCGGCGCGGAGGTCGCGCAGTTCATGGAACGGGCACACGAGTTCGCTGCCCACACCATGCACCGGATGACCAATCAGGCCGTGACGTTCGACGGCGACAAGGCCACGGTCCGCACCTATGTCGATGCCTTGATCCTGCTCGAAGACGGTAGCGGGGCGAATCCGGTCGGCTACTACGACGACGTCGCGATCCGAACCGAGGCAGGCTGGCGGATCAGCCACCGTACGTACACCTCGATTCGCCTTGCCGCGGTGGGTCCCTGACGTGACCGAGTTCTCCTCCCAATACGGGCCCTGGGCACTGGTCGTCGGCGCCTCCGACGGGGTGGGTGCACAGTTCGCCGCCCGGATCGCGCGCAATGGGGTCAATGTCGTCTTGGTGGCCCGACGGCAAGAAGTGCTCGACGAGGTGGCCGTCGACATCGGCGAGAGCACCGGCGTCGAAACGCGGACCCTCGCCGTCGACCTGGCCACCGACGATGCCGCGCAGGCCATTATTGATGCGACGGCCGACCTTTCTATCGGCATGTTGGTGTATTGCGCGGGCGGTGATCCGAATTACCAGCCGTTCCTCAGCAGTCCGATCACTGCTGCGGAGTTCCTGCTGCGGCGCAACTGTCTGGCGCTGATGCGACTGTGTCACCACTACGCAGCCCCCATGGTCACGCGGGGCAGGGGCGGCATCGTCGTCTTCAGCTCGGGAGCGGCGCTGGCAGGAGGACGCAATATGGTCGCCTATGGGGGAACCAAAGCCTTTGACATGGTCTTCACCGAGGGTCTGTGGGCCGAGCTGCACGGTACGGGCGTCGATGTTCTCGGATTGATCCTCGGGATGACCGACACGCCCGCATTGCGACGCTTGGAGTTCGAGCGTGGACGTCTGGCATCGCTGGAGGAGACTCCTGCCGGCGCCGTGACGGCACAGAGTGTGGTGGACGAGGCATTCGCCAACCTGGAAAACGGCCCGACGATCGCCACGGGCGACGACGTCCGGATGGCGCTGGAACTTTTCAAATCCATGCCGCGCAATGAGGTTGTTCGGCTGATCATGCAGGCGAGCGTCGACGTCATGGGTACCGATGCGCGGCAGGGAAGTTGAGCGCCGCGATGTTCACCCTTCGCTTCGACATGCGATCGCAATCGCCGGGGACCCCCACCTCAGAGTTGTACGCCGCGGCCGGCGAGATGTCGGCGTGGGCCGAGGATCACGGCTGCCTTGCGGTGGTGCTGTGCGAGCATCACTGCGCCGACGACGGTTATCTGCCATCACCGCTGATGCTCGGCGCGGCGATCGCCGCACGCACCAGACAGCTGATGCTGAACCTGACGATCTTGCTGCCCTTCTACGACGTGGCTCGCCTTGCCGAGGACATCGCCGTGCTCGACCACATCAGCGCGGGGAGGGCCACGTACGTCTTCGGGATCGGTTACCGGGCTGAAGAATTCGATCACTTCGGACTGTCGTTGTCCGACCGGGGCAGAATCGCCGACGAAAAGCTCGGCCTATTACGCCGCTTACTGGCCGGGGAAGAGGTCGAATACGCCGGCAGACGGATGAAGGTGACTCCGCGTCCACGGACGCCGGAGGGACCCATGCTGAGTTGGGGTGGTGCGAGCCTGGCGGCGGCGCGGCGCGCGGGGCGCAACGGTCTCGGCTTACTCGCCAACGGCGGAGTCCCAGGCATGCAGGAGGTCTACGAGAAAGCCTGCCGCGACAACGGCTTCGAGCCGGGCTTTGTACTCATCCCCGAACGGGACGTCGTGACGAACCTCTTCGTGGCCGAGGATGTCGACACCGCATGGGCCGAGATAGGCAAGTACCTGCTGCATGATGCGATGGCGTACTCGGAGTGGAACCCCGACAATCAGGTGTCGGCGAATATGAGCACCGCCACGACCGTCGACGAACTGCGCCGCACGTCGTCGTCCCACGTGATTCTGCCGGTTGAGGAGGCCAGAAGACGCATTGCCGACGGCGAGATGTTCAACCTTTCCCCGCTGTGCGGCGGGATTCCGCCTGACATCGCGTGGCCGTACCTGAAGCGCTTTGCCGAACTGAACTAGCGGACAGGAACAGTATGAGCAGCCATCGGACGGCCATGAATGAGCAGATCGCCTTCGAGAAATGGGAAGGCTATGCGAAGCCCATTGACCGCGGCCGCCATGTCAGTTTCGGCGAAAAGTTCGTCTTTGCACCCGATTACGTGATGATGAGTCCCCACTTCAATAATGGTGCGCCACAGTCGGCGGCCGAGATGTTCTCCGCCGAGGTGGCGGCAGCTATGGCCGAATACGCGCCGGACGGTGACATGCTCACCGCCGAGTGGCGCATGTGGTGGAAGCATATGCCGGACTACCGGCTGGTCAGTCCGTTCGAATGCTTCGCCGGTGACTGGGGCTTCGCGTCCTGCGACACCTACGCGGGGACGCTGGCCGACGGAACGGTGTTGGAACTGCGGGAGTGGGACTACATCTGGACCAACGAGGACGGACACATCACTCGCTGGGATTGGTTCGTCGACCCTGACAAGTGGGTGCAACTGATCGGACTCATCGGCCTCGATCCGGTGGGGTTGACGAGCCAGGAGTACACGGTCAACTTCCTCCGCGAAGGCGGAGTCCAGGGCTGAATCGACGGAACAGGGTTCGGTGTCCACAGTGGTGGATTCCGTTGTGGCTCGGGGGACTATCCCCAGACTCGGGTTGATCCCCAGGCGGGCTCCGGTGCGGGTCGCGTGTCGGTGGAGCGACATACTATTCGCACATGCGTTCGATCAACGAACTGCTAACCCAACTCGACGAAGTGGTCGGGGCAATAGCGGAGGTCGATCTCGAGACCCTGCCCCCGCCGCAGCGGTTCGCGGTACTCGAGCGGCAGGAAACCGCCGGCCGCCGACTGGCCGCGGCCACACATGCCGGGATCGCATCGTTGGAGCAGTTCGAAGGGTGCCCACCAGTGGGCATCATGCTGGCCGATGTACTGCGGATCAGCCCACGCGAAGCCCGACGCCGCATCCGCGACGCCGCCCAGTTGACCCCACGCACCACGCTGACCGGGGAGGTGCTGGCCCCGGTCCTGCCCGACACCGCAAAAGCCTGGCAGGCCGGGGCGTTGGATGGTGAGCACCTGCGGGTCATCCAGAAGTTCTTCCGCGACCTGCCCGATCGCGTCGCGCCGGCTGAGGTGGAGAAGGCCGAGAAATCTCTGGCCGAACACGCGCGGAGCCTGCGGCCGGATCAGTTGGAGAAGTTTGCCCACCGGTTGGCTTTGCACCTCAACCCGGACGGGACGTTCTCCGATGAGGACCGGGCCCGGAAACGCGGGTTTGTGTGGTGTGGGGGCCAGCAGGTCGACGGCATGAGTGTCGGGCGGTTGATCGCCGATCCCGAATTGCGGGCGATGCTGGATGGCTGGTTCACCAAGTTCGCCGCGCCCGGCA
>JAEZIA010000301.1 GCA_023416315.1 Actinomycetes bacterium | reverse complement strand
CTGCTGCCCGGCGCGCGGTCATCGACGAATGATCGCGCGCGCCAACAGGTGGCCACCGCATGGCATGTCGACGATCTCCCGTCAGAAGAGGGTCGCGACGCAACAGACATCCTCACCGCCGCGGCCGGCGGCGAACTCGACGCACTGCTCATCGGCGGTGTCGACGCCATCGACCTGCCGGACCCGCCTGCCGCACTGGCCGCGATCGAGTCGGCGGGCTTCGTGGTCAGCCTCGAGCTGCGGGCGTCGGCCATCACCGCGCTTGCCGACGTGGTCTTCCCGATCTCACCGGTCGCCGAGAAGGCCGGTTCATTCCTCAACTGGGAGGGCCGGATTCGCCCGTTCGAGCCAGCCCTGGCCTCCAACGCCTTCCCCGACCTGAGGGTGTTGCAGATCCTGGCCGACGAGCTCGGCGTGGACCTCGGGTTCCGCACCGTCGACGAAGCCCGCGCCGAGCTCATCGCACTCGGCCGGTGGGACGGTGAACGTCCGGCCGCGCCGTCGGTGGAACCGAAAGAGCTGCCGCCGTTTGATTCTGGCGAGGCGGTGCTGGCCGGGTGGCGGTTGTTGTTGGACGACGGTCGGTTGCAGGACGGGGAGCCGTTCTTGGCCGGGACCGCTCGCCCGTCCGTGGTGCGGTTGTCGGCGGCCACGGCCGCCGGGATCGGCGCGGTCGATGGCGAGGTGGTCAGTGTGTCCACGGGCCGCGGCGAGATCACGTTGCCGCTGGTCGTCACCGAGATGGCCGACGGCGTGGTGTGGTTGCCGCTGAACTCGCCCGGCAGCGCGGTGTATCAGCAGCTAGGTGTCATCCCGGGCACCGTCGTTCGCATCGAGCGGGAGGTTCACGCATGAGCGCACCCGATCTCAGTGTGTTCGGCCATGATCCGTGGGGGCTGATCCTGATCAAAGCGGTCGCGGGGTTCGCGTTCCTGCTGCTGACCGTCCTGGTCGCGATCCTGGCCGAACGCAAGATCCTGGGCCGCATGCAGATGCGGTACGGCCCCAACCGGGTCGGCCCGTTCGGACTGCTGCAGTCCCTGGCCGACGGCATCAAGCTGGCACTCAAGGAAGGTCTCACCCCCGCCGGGGTGGACAAACCCATCTACCTGATGGCACCGGCCATCTCGGTCATCCCGGCGATCCTGGCGTTCGCGGTGATCCCGCTGGGCCCGGTGGTGTCGGTGTTCGGCCACCGCACGCCGCTGCAGCTGACCGATCTGCCGGTCGCGGTGCTCTACATCCTGGCCGTCACCAGCATCGGGGTGTACGGCATCGTGCTGGCCGGCTGGGCCTCGGGTTCCACCTACCCCCTGCTGGGCGGGCTGCGCTCCAGCGCACAGGTCATCTCCTACGAGATCGCGATGGCCCTGTCGTTCGCGGCGGTGTTCCTCTACGCCGGCACCATGTCCACCTCGGGGATCGTCGCCGCCCAACAACACACCTGGTATGTGTTCCTGCTGCTGCCCTCCTTCGCGATCTACCTCACCGCGATGGTCGGGGAAACCAACCGCGCCCCCTTCGACCTGCCCGAGGCCGAAGGCGAACTGGTCGGCGGGTTCCACACCGAATACTCCTCACTGAAATTCGCGATGTTCATGCTCGCCGAATACGTCAACATGACCACCGTTTCCGCCCTGGCCACCACCTTGTTCCTGGGTGGCTGGCACGCGCCGTGGCCGATCAGCCTGATCGACGGCGCCAATACCGGCTGGTGGCCGCTGATCTGGTTCGTGGCCAAGGTCTGGACGTTCATGTTCGTGTTCATGTGGCTGCGGGCGACGCTGCCCCGGCTGCGCTACGACCAGTTCATGGCGCTGGGCTGGAAACTGCTGATCCCGGTGTCGCTGGTCTGGATCATGGTCGTCGCAATCCTGCACGAGGTCGGACACACCGGCATCGTGCCGAACCTGATCGCCGCCGCGATTCTGCTGCTCGTCCTACTGGGGGCGAACACGCTGCGGCACACGCTCGCCCAACGCGCCACCGCGCCACCGCCGCCGGCGGCCGATACCGGGGCGTTCCCCATCCCACCGCTGCCCGGGGCGCCGAACAAGGAGAAAGCAGATGCCTAAATTCCTCGATGCGATCAAGGGTTTCGGCGTGACGTTCTCGACGATGTTCAAACGCCCCATCACCGAGGAGTATCCGGAGAAACCCGGACCCGTGGCGCCGCGCTATCACGGTCGCCATCAACTCAACCGCTACCCCGACGGTCTCGAGAAGTGCATCGGCTGCGAGCTGTGCGCCTGGGCCTGCCCCGCCGATGCCATCTACGTCGAAGGCGCGGACAACACCGAAGAACAACGCTTTTCGCCAGGCGAACGCTATGGCCGGGTGTACCAGATCAACTATCTGCGCTGTATCGGCTGCGGGCTGTGCATCGAGGCCTGCCCTACTCGCGCGCTGACCATGACCAACGTCTACGAGATGGCCGACGACAACCGCTCCGACCTGATCTACGGCAAAGACAAGCTGTTGGCGCCGCTACAGCCCGGGATGGAACCGCCCCCGCATGCGATGGCCCCCGGCGCCACCGACGACGACTACTACCTGGGACATGTGACCGCCAAGGGAGTGACCCGGTGACCACGCTGCTCGCCGTCGATACCTTCACCCAGACCTCGACGGCCGAGGCGGTGGCGTTCTGGATCCTTGCCGCCATCGCGATCGCGGGCGCGATCGGCGTGGTCGCCGCACCCAAGGCGGTCTACTCGGCGATCTTCCTGGCCACCACGATGATCGCGCTGGCGCTCGTGTACGTCGCACAGGACGCGTTGTTCCTCGGCGTGGTACAAGTGGTGGTCTACACCGGCGCGGTGATGATGCTGTTCCTGTTCGTGCTCATGCTCGTCGGCGTCGACTCCTCGGAGTCGCTGGTGGAAACCATTCGGGGCCAACGGGTTGCCGCGATCGTCGCGGGACTGGGCTTCGGCATCCTGTTGATCGCCGGGATCGGCAATGTCGCCACCACCGGATTCGTCGGCCTGGCCGAGGCGAATGCGGGCGGGAACGTGCAAGGCCTGGCGACGCTCATCTTCACCCGCGACCTGTGGGCGTTCGAGCTGACCAGCGCGCTACTGATCACCGCGGCGCTGGGGGCGATGGTGCTGGCCCACCGGGAGCGCTTCGAGCGGCGAAAGACTCAGCGTGAATTGGTGATCGAACGGTTCCAGACCGGCGCGCGGGCCACCCCACTGCCCAACCCCGGTGTCTACGCGCGCCACAACGCCGTCAACACCCTCGCTCGGCTCCCGGACGGCAGCAACGAAGAGTCCTCGGTGAGCACGATCCTTCGTACCGATGGCAACGGAGACGGTCAGCGATGAACCCGGACAACTACCTCTACCTCTCGGCGCTGTTGTTCACCATCGGTGCGGCGGGAGTGTTGTTGCGGCGCAACGCGATCGTCATGTTCATGTGCGTTGAGCTGATGCTCAACGCCGCAAATCTGGCGTTCGTCACGTTCTCCCGCATGCACGGCCACCTCGACGGGCAGGTGGTGGCGTTCTTCACGATGGTGGTCGCCGCCTGCGAGGTGGTGGTCGGCCTGGCCATCATCATGACGATCTTCCGGACCCGACGCAGCGCCAACGTCGACGACGCCCACCTGCTGCGGCACTGATATGCAGACACTGGTGTGGCTGACCATCGCGCTGCCCCTGGCCGGGGCGGTCATCCTGCTGCTCGGCGGCAGGGCCACCGACGCGTGGGGACATCTGCTGGGCTGTGCCGCCGTGATCGGTGCATTCGCGTGCGGCGCCGCGCTGTTCACGCATCTGCTCGGGCTGCCGGGCGAGGACCGGATGGTGCACGAAGTCCTGTTCTCCTGGGTGCCGGTCGGGGCCCTGCACGTCGACTTCGGCCTGCAACTCGACGCTCTGTCGATGTGTTTCGTCCTGCTGATCACCGGTGTCGGGGCACTGATCCACATCTACTCGGTCGGCTACATGTTGGACGACCCCGGCCGCCGCAGGTTTTTCGCCTACCTCAACCTGTTCGTCGCCGCGATGCTGCTGCTGGTGCTCGCCGACAACTACCTCGGCCTCTACCTCGGCTGGGAGGGCGTGGGTCTGGCCTCATACCTGCTGATCGGGTTCTGGTCGCATAAGCCCAGTGCGGCGACGGCGGCCAAGAAGGCGTTCGTGGTCAACCGGGTCGGCGACATGGGTCTGGCGATCGCCTTGATGGTGCTGTTCGCGACCGTCGGCTCGGTCACCTTCGACACCGTGTTCGCCTCGGCGCCGGAGATGGGGCAGGGCACGCTCACCGCGATCGGCCTGCTGCTGCTGCTCGGGGCGTGCGGCAAGAGCGCCCAGGTGCCGCTGCAGTCCTGGCTCGGCGACGCCATGGAGGGCCCCACCCCCGTCAGCGCCCTGATCCACGCCGCCACCATGGTCACCGCCGGTGTCTACCTGATCGTCCGCTCCGGACCGATCTTCAACCACAGCCCGGCCGCGCAGACCGCCGTCGTGACCGTCGGCGCGGTGACGCTGCTGTTCGGGGCGATCATCGGCTGCGCCAAGGACGACATCAAGAAAGCCCTTGCCGCCTCGACGATGTCGCAGATCGGCTACATGGTGCTCGCCGCGGGGCTGGGACCGGCCGGCTATGCGGTGGCAATCATGCATCTGCTCACCCACGGCTTCTTCAAAGCCGGCCTGTTCCTCGGTGCCGGCTCGGTCATGCACGCGATGGACGACGAAACCGACATGCGCCGCTACGGCGGGCTGCGCACCCTGCTGCCGATCACGTTCGTCACGTTCGGGCTCGGCTACCTCGCGATCATCGGCGTCCCGCCGTTCGCCGGGTACTTCTCCAAGGACGCGATCATCGAAACCGCGCTCAACAGCGGCGGATTCAGAGGGTGGCTGCTCGGCGGCGCGGCGCTGCTCGGCGCCGGGATCACCGCCTTCTACATGACCCGCGTGATGCTGCTGACGTTCTTCGGCAGACGGCGCTGGCGACCCGACACACATCCGCACGAGTCCCCCGCCTCGATGACACTGCCGATGATCATCCTGGCCGTCGGCTCGGTGGGTGCCGGTGCGCTCCTGGCCATCGGCCACACGCTGCAGCACTGGCTCGAACCGGTCGTCGGTAGCCACGAAGCCGAACACGTCATCCCCGCCTGGATGGTCACGGTCACCGCACTGGGGGTCGTCGCCATCGGTATCGCGGTGGCCTACCGGCAGTACGCGAATCACAAGGTTCCCGAGACCGCTCCGCTCGACGTCTCGGCGCTGACTGTCGCCGCCCGCCACGACCTGTATGGCGACGCCTTCAACGAGGCAGCATTCATGCGCACCGGCCAGGAGCTGACCAAAGGCCTTGTGACCGTGGATGAGAAGGGGGTCGACGGGGTGACGCAGGGTCTGGCTCATGCGGTCGGCCGCCTGTCGGACCGGCTGCGTGAGATGCAAACCGGCTTCGCTCGCTCGTATGCGTTGTCCATGCTCGCCGGTGCGGCACTGGTCGTTGCCGCCGTCCTGTTCACGGCGTGGAGGTGAGCGGCATGTTTCCCTGGCTGACCATCCTGTGGGCCATCCCCGTCCTCGGGGCGGCGCTGATCATCGTGCTGCCCGCCTCGCTGCGCGGCTTCGCCAAGTACGCCGGGGTGGTCGTGTCGTTGGCGGTGCTGGCGCTCTCGCTGTTGCTTGCCGTGCGATTCGACCCGGCCGGCGAACAGTTCCAGTTCGTCGAAAACCGCCCGTGGATACCGTCATTCGGCACCGGCTACATCGTGGGTCTCGACGGTATCGCCCTGGCGCTTGTGGTGCTCACCGCCGTGCTGGTGCCGCTGCTGCTGATCGCCGGCTGGCACGACGCCGACGACCGGCCGGGACTGTCGGGACGGGCGCCGCACAGCTACATCGCGCTGACGCTGGCCGTCGAGGGCATGGTGATGATGTCGCTGGTCGCCCTCGACATCCTGCTGTTCTACGTCTTCTTCGAAGCCATGCTGATCCCGATGTACTTCCTGATCGGCGGGTTCGGCGGCGAGAACCGGTCCAAAGCGGCGGTGAAGTTCCTGCTGTACAACCTGTTCGGCGGGTTGATCATGCTGGCCGCGGTGATCGGGCTGTATGTGGTCACCGCGGCCAGTACGGCGTTCCCCGCGGGTACGTTCGACTTCCGCGCGATCACCGACGCCCTCGCCACCGGTGCGTTCACCATGAACCCCGGCGTCGCCAACGCGCTGTTCCTCGGGTTTATGTTCGCCTTCGCGGTAAAAGCGCCGCTGTGGCCCTTCCACCGGTGGCTGCCCGACGCCGCGGTGCAGGCCACCCCCGCGTCGGCGGTATTGATGATGGCGGTGATGGACAAGGTCGGCACCTTCGGCATGCTGCGCTACTGCCTGCCGTTGTTCGGAGATTCCGCAACACTGTTCCGGCCGGTCATCATCGCGCTGGCCGTCATCGGAATCGTCTACGGCGCGATCCTGGCAATCGGGCAGACCGACGTCATGCGGCTGATCGCCTACACCTCGATCAGCCACTTCGGCTTCATCATCCTGGGTATCTTCGCGATGACCAGCCAGGGCCAGGCCGGGTCCACGCTGTACATGGTCAACCACGGAATCTCCACGGCGGCACTGTTCCTGATCGCCGGGTTCCTGGTCAGCCGCCGCGGAAGCCGCGTGATCGCCGACTACGGTGGGGTGCAGAAGGTCGCTCCCGTACTGGCAGGCACCTTCCTGGTGGCAGGTCTGGCGACACTGTCGCTGCCCGGCCTGGCGCCGTTCATCAGTGAATTCCTGGTCCTCATCGGCACATTCACCCGCTACCCGGCGTTCGCCGTCATCGCATCGGCGGCGCTGGTACTTTCGGCGATCTACGTGCTGTGGCTCTACCAGCGGATGATGACCGGTCCCGTCGCCGACGGCAATGACACGGTGCGCGATCTGCGACCCCGCGAACTGTTGGTGGTGGCGCCGCTGATCGCGCTGCTGATCGGCCTCGGCGTCTATCCCAAGATCGCCCTCGACGTCATCAACCCGGCGGTGACCGCCACCCTCACCTCGATCGATCAACCCGACCCGGCGCCGACGCTTGCCGAGGAAGCACGCCCATGAACGCGCCCAGTATCGAATACACCCAGGTCTCGCCGATGCTGATCATCCTGGGTGTCGCCGTCGCCGGGGTGCTCGTCGAGGCCTTCGCCCCTCGCAAGAGCCGCTACCCCACCCAGGTCGCGCTGAGCCTGGCCGGCCTGGTTGCGGCCTTCGTCGCCGTGGTGCTGCTGGGACGCAACCTGCAGGGCGTCGGCCAGTCCGTCGTGGTCGGCGCGGTTGCCGTCGACGCGCCCGCGTTGTTCCTGCAGGGCACGATTCTGCTGATCGGTGTCCTGGGTGTCCTACTGATCGCCGAACGGCGGACACCGGTCGAATCCGAGGACAGCTCAGCGACTTTGGATGCCTTCACCCCGGACGCCTCGGCAGTCCCCGGCAGCGTCGCGGAGAAGATCGCCACCAAAGCGGCGTTGGTGCAGACCGAAGTGTTCCCGCTGACCATGTTCGCCGTCGCGGGCATGATGCTGTTCCCGGCGGCCAACGACCTGCTGACCATGTTCGTCGCGTTGGAAGTGTTCTCGTTGCCGCTGTACCTGATGTGCGGACTGGCCCGCCGCAGGCGACTGCTCTCCCAGGAAGCCGCCCTGAAGTACTTTCTGCTGGGCGCGTTCTCGTCAGCATTCTTCCTGTACGGAATCGCCCTGCTGTACGGCTATGCGGGCACCTTGAGTCTGCCGGGCATCGCCCACGCCATCGACACGAGCACCGACAGCTCGTCGCTGGCCCTGATCGGCGCCGCCCTGGTCGCCGTCGGGGTGTTGTTCAAGGTGGGTGCCGTCCCGTTCCATTCCTGGATTCCCGACGTCTACCAGGGCGCCCCCACCCCGATCACCGCGTTCATGGCGGCCGCCACCAAGGTCGCCGCATTCGGTGCGATGCTGCGGATCTTCTACGTCGCCCTGCCGGGGCTCAACCACGAGTGGCGGCCGGTGCTATGGGCGGTGGCGATCCTGACCATGGTGGTCGGCACCGTCACCGCGGTGACCCAGACCGACGTCAAGCGCATGCTCGCGTATTCAGCGGTCGCGCACGCGGGTTTCATCCTCACCGGCGTCATCGCCGCGAACCCGGCCGGATTGTCGGCCACGCTGTTCTACCTGTTCGCCTACGGCTTCTCCACCCTCGGCGCCTTCGCCGTGGTCAGCGTGGTCCGCGACGCCGCAGGAGCCGAGGAGAGCGACATGGCCCGCTGGGCGGGGCTTGGCCGGCGCTATCCCCTTGTCGGCGTGGTGTTCTCGCTATTTCTCCTCGCCTTCGCCGGTATCCCGCTGACCAGTGGCTTCGTCAGCAAGTTCGCGGTGTTCAAGGCCGCCGCGCAGGGCGGCGCGATCCCGCTGGTGGTGGTGGGTGTGATCGCCTCGGCGATCGCCGCCTACTTCTACGTGCGGGTCATCGTGCTGATGTTCTTCACCGACCCGCCCGAGGACGCGCCGGAGGTCGTCACGCCCAGTTCGTTGAGCGTCGCGACCATCACCCTGACCGCGGCGATCACGTTCGCGTTGGGTGCCCTGCCGCAGCCGCTGCTGGACCTCGTCGACCATGCGGCTACATTCCTGAGTTGATGATCCTTCTCAGCGATGACCACGGCGCGGTCCGGGTCCTGACGATGAACCGCCCCGAAGTGCGCAACGCGTTGAGCACCGAGCTGTTCGAGGCGCTCTTCGCCGCGCTCGGGGAGGCCGACGCTGACCACTCGGTACGCGCGGTGGTACTCACCGGCACCGATCCGGCGTTCTGCGCCGGCGTCGACCTCAAGCAGGCACAGCACCTCGGCATGGATTACTTCGGCCGGTTCGACAAGATGAACTGTATGAACGCGATTGCCGCGCTGAGCAAGCCCGTGCTCGGCGCCATCAACGGCCCGACGTTCACCGGCGGCATGGAGATCGCGCTGGCGTGCGATTTCCTGATCGCCTCGGAGCGCGCCGTTTTCGCCGACACCCACGCCCGGGTCGGGATCCTGCCGGGCGGCGGCATGACGGCCCGGCTGCCGCGGCTGGTGGGCTCGGGTATGGCCCGCCGGCTCTCGATGACCGGTGAGGTGGTCGACGCACAGCGCGCCGAGAAGATCGGGCTGGTCACCGAAGTGGTTGTCCACGAGCAGCTTTTGCCGCGCGCGCTCGAGCTCGCGGGGCAGATCGCCGAGGTGCCCGGACCCACGATGACCGGGCTCAAGGAGATCTATCGCACCGGAACAGCGGCGGTCATCAACCCGGCGCTGAATGCCGAGCGAGCGGTCGCCGGTACGGGGTCGGTGGACACCACGCAACTCGCGGCCCGCCAACGTGAGGTCGCCGACCGCAACAAGCGTCAGCTGTAATCTCGCCCAAACCAACACCTGGGTGCGAAAGTACGAGCTCATCCCGCCATTACGTCGATCTCGGCGGGCTGCAGGTGAGTCACCCGCCGCCGTCGACACCCCTGAGTGCCACAATATTGGGAGTCGGTCGAGCGAGGAGAACATGGCAGGATCTACGCGGCGGGTGGGCGCCCAGACGTCCAAGACCCGCGACACCCTGCTCGATCACGTCGAGAAGATGATGCTCGACGAGGGCTACGCCAGCGTGACCTACCGGGCGCTGGCCGCCGCGGCGGGGGTCACTCCCAGCCTGGTGCAGTACTACTTCCCCAGCCTCGACGACATCTTCCTGTCGGCGATCCGGCGCTACTCCGAGCGCAGCCAGCAGTTGCTCGACAAGGTGCTCGATTCCCGTCCCGAGGATCCGTTACGCGCGTTGTGGGAGTTCAGCCGCACCGAGGCATCAGGTGCGTTGATGACCGAGTTCATGGCCTTGGGCAACCACCGCAAGTCCATTCAGGCCGAGATCGCCGCGGTCACCGAAGCCAGCCGCAAGCGTCAGGTCGAGGCGTTGGTAGCCAAGTTCGGCAAGAACGCCCGACCGGGTGGGCACTTCTCGCTACCCGCTCTGCAACTGCTGATCTCCGGGCTGCCCAAGTTCCTCAACCTCGAAGAGGGTATCGGCGTCAAGACCGCCCACAAAGAGGTCACCAACGCGTTCGAGAAGTACCTCGATGCGATCGAACCCGCTAGCGCCCCGAACCGTAAGCCTGCGCAGCGGCGTTCAAGCTGACAGTCACCGGTCAGCGCATGACGTGCGCGCACTGGATCTGCGGGTGCACGCCGAAAAGCTCACGGTAGGACGGAGGCTGGCGATCGCCCTCGTCGCGGATGCCGTACTTTGCCGCCAGCTCCGCGCCGATCAGCGTCTGGCCGCTGAGCTCCATCAGTTCGGGGTCGTGGTAGAGCGCCCAGATGACATGCCCGGTGAGTTCCGGGGTTTCGGCAGTGTCGAGGATATGGCCGAACTTGGCGGGATTCGAGGCGATGATCGACCGGACCCGGTCGGTGAGTAGTGATCCCATCCAGATCGAGACCGCGGCGATACCGGTGTCGCTGAAGTCGAACGCCATATCGGCGGCCATCTTGTCCACAGCGGCCTTCGGCACGCCGTACGCGGGCCCGAACGCGTAGTGCACCGATCCCGACGACGACGTGAAGACCACCAGACCGCGCCGCTGCGGCAGCATCAGCGGTGCGGCGTAAACCGTGGCGACGTAACTGCTACGCACGCCGACGTCGAGGGTGTCGATGACGTTGATCGGTTCTTCCCAGAACTTGGTGCGGCCCATCATCTCGTCGCGGATAAGGGCGGCGTTGTTCACCAGGATGTCGATGTGGCCGTGCTCGCGGGCGATCCGGTCGAACAGCGCCTTGACCTGTTCGTCGTCGCCGTGGTCGACGCGCACGGCGACGCCGTGTCCCCCAGCGGCAGTGACCATTTCGGCGGTCTGACCGATCGTTCCGGGCAGCGGACCGTCCTCGGGCTTCTCGCTGCGCCCGGTGACGTACACGGTGGCACCGTGCGCACCGAGGGCGTGCGCGATCCCGGCGCCGGCGCCGCGGCTGGCTCCGGTGACCACGGCGACGATCGATGACGAAGACATGTTTTCTCCTAGGTAATGTCAGCCGACGACGGCGGGCATGGAGTCCCAGCCCCGCACGGTCGAGGTGCGCGAGCGGCGGGCGTTCGCCAGATCGATGTCCCAGGCGGGGAATCGCTTGAGCACTTCCTCCAAGGCCACCCGTCCCTCGAGCCGAGCCAGTGGCGCGCCGACGCAGAAGTGCGCCCCCCGCCCGAACGTGAGGTGCCCGCCGGGCTTGCGGCGGATGTCGAACCGATCGGGCTCCGCGAAGTGCCGTTCGTCGCGGTTGGCGGAGGCCAGCATCAGCAGGAGGGCACTGCCTGATGGAACGGTCCGGTCATGAAAGACGACGTCCTCGGTCGCGACGTAACGCGCGACGTGTGGCCCGGGCGGTTCGAACCGCAGCAGCTCCTCGATCGCGCCGGGAATCAGCGCGGGATCGTCGGCGAGTTCTTTGCGCTGATCCGGATGCTCGGCCAGCACCTTTCCCATCCAGCCGAATAGCCGGCCGGTGGTCTCGACGCCGGCACCGGCGACCACCGCCAGAAACACCACCAGCTCTTGTTTGGTGAGCGTGCGGGTCGTGCCGGTCTCGTCGGTGAACTCCACGTTCAACAACTCGGTGATCAGGTCGTCGGAAGGGTGCTTCTCCCGCCACTCGACGTACTCGCCGAACATCTCGCCGGTGAAGTAGTGGTTCTTGTCGATGTCCATCGGCTTGCCGGCTTCGTTGCGCAGCACCGCGTTCGCGTGCGCGCGCACCGCCGGTTGCTCAGAGTCTGGGATCCCGGCCAGCATGCCGATGGTCTTCATCGGCAGTTCAGCGCCGAGATCCTCGACGAAATCGAAGCGGTCGCCGCCGACGAGCGGATCGAGGCAGGCCGCGCAGAACGCGCGCACCTTGTCCTCGATGGCGCGCATCTTCTTCGGAGTGAAAGCGCGCGACACGATCGCCCGGTGGATGGTGTGCAACGGCGGGTCTTCGTTGATGAAGATCCCGGCCGGGATCACCGGGTCGGCGAGCACGACCTCGAGGATGTCGCCCTTTGCCGAACTCAGGCGGGTGGTGTCCTTCAGCGCGGTGTCGACGTCTGCGTAGCGACTGACGCCCCAGAAGTTGTGCCGCTCATTAAAATAGACCGGCGACTCGTCCCGCAGCCTGCGGTACGTCGGATAGGGGTCGAGATCGATGTCGACGACCCAGGGGTCGTAATACAGGTCGCTCATGTGAACTCCACAATTTCGGCGGGCTCCTTGCGTTCGGTGATGGGCCGCGCTAAACCTTGTTCATCGCAGGCCCGTTGCAGAATGGCCAGCGTTTCGGCAAGTCCGGGGCCTAGCCGCGGGCCGGGGCTGAAGGTCGCGGGCAGGTGCCGCATGCCTTGGATGACACCGATGCTGTCGTAGTGGACCGTGCCGTCCTCGACACAGTGGAAGTCCGGCATCCTGTCCAATACGGCGGTGAGCATGGCCTTGAACACCGTGCGCGCGACGTTCGAGCCGATGCAGCGATGCACCCCGAGCCCGAAGCTGAAGTGCCGGTTACCCTTCCGGTCCATCACCACCCGGTCGGGATCGGCGAACACCGCGGGGTCCCGGT
>JAEZIA010000311.1 GCA_023416315.1 Actinomycetes bacterium | reverse complement strand
CCCTTCTTGACCGTCGGGTTCTGGCCGTTGTTGCACTTGACGTCCTTGACGTTCTTGGCGCCGTAGCCGTTGGTCTCGTCGGTGAGAATGCTCTGCACGCCCTGCTGGGCCTTGCCGATATCGAGCTTCGTGGTGACGAAGAAGCCGGGCTTCCAGAAGCCGAGCACCAGCACGACCACAACCACGATCGCCGCGAGCACCCCGATGACCGTGAACACCACGGCCGACGACTTCTTGGCGGCCTCGTCGCCGCCGGGCTGCGGGTACGGGCCGTACTGACCCGGCTGACCGGGCTGACCCGGGTACTGGCCCGGCTGCTGCGGGTACTGGCCGTACTGCGGCTGACCGTATTGGGGTTGGCCGTACTGCGGCTGGCCGTAGCCCGGGTTGTACTCGGTCGGCGGCTGATACGGCTGCTGCGGGTACTGCTGCCCCGGCGGCTGGCCGTACTGCGGGTACTGCTGCGGGGTGTAGGCGGGCGGCTGCCAGGCCGGTGGCTCACCGGACGGCTGCTGCCAGGCCGGGGTCTCGGCGCCGCTGGGCTGATAGGCCGGGGTCTCTCCGGCCGACGATTCCGGCGGCTGCCAGGACTGCGGCTGCTGCTCGGAGCCGGAGGCAGGCTGATCCTGACCCTGCCCGGGCTGAGCCTGCCAGGGATTAGGTTCCGATCCCTGCGGTCCGCTCATCGTCTCTCCTTCTGGTAGCGATTCGCCGCTCCCACCGTAGCGTTCGCACCACCCTACCCGCCATCAACAGCGACGACGCCGCGCCGGATGTCGTCAATGGCGCGTTTCGCGGTCTTCCGCAGCCCCGCTTCCGGCCCGGCATTGCGGACCTGATCGAGCAGATCGAGCACCTGGCGGCACCACCGCACGAAATCCCCGGCGGGCAACGGCGTACCGGCCCCCGCAACATCGGAGGCCGCCAGCGCGGCGGCCAGGTCACCGGTCGTCGTCCAGCGATAGATGGCGCCGACGAACCCTTCGTCGGGCTGGCGCGTCGGGGTGATCCGATGCCGGTTCTCGTCGGCGCGCAGCTGCCCGGACAGCCGGCGCATCTCAACGAGCGCGCGCCGCACATTGGCGGTGGGCATCTCGATCGCGTGCGACGGGGTCGGGCCGTCGCCGCCGCGGGCCTCGAACACCACCGCAGACAGCGCCGCCGCGAGTTCGCCCGCGGCCAGCCCCTTCCAGACACCCGTGCGCAGGCACTCGGCGACCAGCAGGTCACTCTCGTTGTAGATCCGGGCCAGCAGCCGGCCGTCGGCCGTCACAGTCGGCTGGTCGTCCTCGTCGAGAGCGATGAACCCGCGCTCGGTCAGCAAGCCGACGATCCGATCGAACGTGCGCGCCAGCGAATTGGTGGCCGCGTTGACCTTCTTGCGGATCTGGTCGTTGTCGCGTTCCACCCGCAGATACCGTTCGCCGACGCGAACCTTGGTCTCCCGCTCGGACATTCCGTGCACGGAGTGCTTCCGCATCGCCTCCCGCAACGTCAGCAGTTCCGGATCGATGTCGGCCGAGTCGTCAAGTTGGCCGCGCCGCTTTCGAGCCGGCGGCACCCGCAGCCCGGCCGCCGCGGAACGCAACGCCGAGGCCAGATCCCGACGCACTCTCGGCTGGCGGTGCTCGACGCGTTTGGGCAGTGACATCGACCCGAGCGGAGCCGCCGCCCCGGTGAAATCGGCCGAGGAAACCCTTCCGGCCCAATGATGTTCGGTCAGAACCAGCGGACGCGGATCAGAGGTTTCGTCTGCCGACTCCAGGACAACGGCCAATCCGCCACGGCGGCCCTGGGTGATGTTGATGATGTCACCGCGTCGCAGCGCCGCCAGCGCATCGGTGGTCGCCTGCCTGCGCTGCAGCCGCGACGCCCGGGACTGCGCCCGCTCCCGCTCGCTGATCTTGGCGCGCAACCGGACGTAGTCGAGGATCGGGGGTTCCTTGTCGGGGTGGCGACGACGGTCCCACCCCAGCTCGCCGGCGATGTCGTCGAGCATCTTCTCGCCGCGCTCGACACCGCGGACCAGGCCCACGACCGATCGGTCGGCCTGAAACTGGGCGAACGACCGCTCCAGCAGCTGGTGCGCCTGCTCGGGACCCATCTGGTTCACCAGGTTGATGGTCATGTTGTACGACGGGGCGAACGAGCTGCGCAGCGGGAACGTCCGGGTCGACGCCAGCCCGGCGACCTCGGCGGGCTCGATGTCCGGGTGCCACAGGACGACGGCGTGTCCTTCGACGTCGATGCCGCGGCGGCCGGCGCGCCCGGTCAGCTGGGTGTACTCGCCCGGCGTCAGCGGCAGGTGTTGCTCCCCGTTGAACTTGACCAGCTTTTCCAGCACCACGGTGCGGGCAGGCATGTTGATGCCCAGCGCCAGCGTTTCGGTGGCGAAGACCGCCTTCACCAGGCCTGCGGTGAACAGTTCCTCGACGGTGTGCCGGAAGATCGGCAGCATGCCGGCGTGGTGGGCGGCCAGCCCGCGCAACAGGCCCTCACGCCACTCGTAATAGTCCAGGACCGCCAGATCGGCGTCGGCGAGGTCACCGCAGCGCCGGTCGATCACCTCGGCGATCCGCACCCGGTCTTCGTCGGTGGTGAGCCGAAGCGGGCTGCGCAGGCACTGCTTGACCGCGGCGTCGCAGCCGGCGCGGGAGAAGATGAACGTGATCGCGGGCAGCAGACCTTCGCGGTCGAGCGAGGCGATCACGTCGGGGCGCGACGGCGGGCGGTACAACCCGGACCGGCCGCCGTGGCGCCCCGGCCCGCGACGCCGCGGCTCCCAGTCGGTCAGGCGTTCGGCCTCGCGCCGATGCGCGATGTGGCGGATCAGGTCCGGATCGACGAGATGCTGCTTACCTTGGCGGTCGTAGTCGAACAGGTCGAACAGCCGCTTGCCCACCAACACGTGCTGCCACAACGGAACCGGCCGGTGCTCGTCGACGACGACGGTGGTGTCGCCGCGCACGGTCTGGATCCAGCCGCCGAACTCCTCGGCGTTGCTGACCGTGGCCGACAGGCTGACCAGGCGAACATCGTCGGGCAGGTGCAGGATCACCTCCTCCCACACCGCGCCACGCATCCGGTCGGCCAGGAAGTGCACCTCGTCCATCACCACATGCGAAAGCCCGTGCAGCGCATCAGATCCGGCGTACAGCATGTTGCGCAGCACCTCGGTGGTCATCACCACCACCGGCGCGTCACCGTTGATCGACTGGTCGCCCGTCAGCAGGCCGATATTCTCGGCGCCGTACCGGCGGACCAGATCGTTGTGCTTCTGATTGCTCAGCGCCTTGATCGGGGTGGTGTAGAAGCATTTTCGGCCCGCGGCCAGGGCCAGGTGCACGGCGAACTCGCCCACCACGGTCTTGCCCGCACCGGTCGGCGCGCACACCAGCACACCGTGGCCGCGCTCGAGCGCCTCACACGCCTGCACCTGGAACGGGTCGAGCCGAAACGTCAGCAGGTCGGTGAACTGCGCCAGCTGCGTGCCGCTAGGTGATGTCGTCATGTTGTGCCGCATACGTCGCCGGGGCGGCCACCGGCTCCGGCGCCTCGATGGGGGCGGCCTGCTCGTCGGGGATCTCGGCCTGTCCCGCCCGCTTGGCTTTGCGCCGGTCGTGGATGCGGGCGATCTGGATCGCGAACTCCAGCAGCAGCGTCAGCGCCAGGCCGAGCGCCAGCATCGAGAACGGATCCGAGCCGGGCGTGGCGAACGCGGCGAAGACGAACACCCCGAAGATCAGGCCGCGACGCCACGAACTGAGCTTCTCGTAGGACAGCACGCCGATCAGGTTCAACATGATGATCAGCAGCGGGAACTCGAAACTGACGCCGAAGATCAGCAGCAGGTTGATCAAGAAGCCGAAGTACTGGTCACCGGACAGCGCCGTCACCTGAACATCGCTGCCGACGGTCAGCAGGAAGTGCAGGGCCTTTGACAGGACGTAGTAGGCGAGCACCGTGCCGGAGACGAACAGCAGCGCGGCGAAGAACACGAACACCGACGCGAACCGCCGCTCGTTGCGGTACAGGCCGGGGGTGATGAACGCCCACAGCTGATAAAGCCACACCGGGCAGGCCATCACGATGCCCGCGGTCAGACCGACCTTGAGCCGAAGCATGAACTGGTCGAACGGTGCGGTAGCCAGCAGCCGGCAGCCGCCGTCGGCGCTGATCTCGGCGCGCGCCGACTGTGGTAACGAGCAATAGGGCTCGCGGAGCCATTCACCCAGGCTCTCCACGCCGAAGATGCCGTGGCTGTACCAGAGGAAACCGATGATGGTGGTCAGCACGATCGCACCCATCGAGATCAGCAGGCGGGTCCGCAACTCCCGGATGTGGTCGACGAGCGACATCGTCCCGTCCGGGTTGACGCGGCTGCGCCGCTGTCGCGGGTCGAGCCGCGACAGGAATTTAGGAGTGCGCACGGCGGGTGATCACGGGCGTCGTGGCGCCCCTACGTCGTCGGTTCAGGCCGGTTTGGCGTCGGTGTGGCTCTGGGCCGGTGGCGTCACCGGCGCCTCGACACGCTCGGACTGCACCTGGGTGGGCGGCTGCGCGGGCGTGACGGGAGTATCCGCCTTGTGCTCGTTCTGCAGCTCCTTGACCTCTGACTTGAAGATGCGCATCGACTTGCCCAGCGAGCGGGCCGCATCAGGCAACCTCTTCGACCCGAAGAGCAGCACGACCACGGCGATGAGAATCAGCCAGTGCCACGGTTGTAGAGCACCCAATTTGGTCACCTCCAGAAGTTCACTCGATGCTACCTCACCGGCCCCATGACAAGCCGGGATGCAGGTCAGCCGTCGAGGTCGGCGTACGCGGCCAGCGCCGCGGCGGCCTGAGCGCGCACCCGCGTCACCAGCGACGCGGGCTCCAGCACCCGGACGTCGGCGCCGAACCCGAGCAGCGCCCGGCACATCCACTCCTCCGACGCATAGGTCATCGAGGCCTTGCGGTAGCCGTCGGGCAGCTCCTCGAGAATCCGCATCGGGTAGTACTCGAGCATCCACGACGCCGTCGGCGCCAGCAGCAGCGTCGCGGCGGGCAGTGCCGGGTCGGCGTCGAACAGCGAGGTGTCCGGCGGCGCCTGCACGGCAGGTTCCGGCGGGACGGCGGGCTGGTCGAGCACGGTCGCGGAGACGATGCGGTCGAACCGGAACAGCCGCACACCGTCGGCGTCGCGCGCCCAGGCGTGCAGATAGCTGTGGTCGCCGACCAGCACCACCCGGATCGGGTCGACGACCCGGCTGGTGAGCACATCCCGCGACGCCGAGTAGTACTCGATGTTCAGGGCGCGTCCGTCGCGGACCGCCGCCCGCACCGCCGCGGCGGTGTCACTCTCGATCGGCGCCCGCTCTTCCACCGCGGCGATCGTGTGGTCATGGCCGACCGTGCCTGCCGCCGACTCGATCTTGGCGATCGCGGACAGGGCGGCCTGCGGGTCGACGACACCGGGGATGTCGATCAGCGCCCGCAGCGCGACCAGCAGACCGGTCGCTTCGGGCGAGGTGAGCCGCAACGGCTCGTCCATGCCGGCCGAGAACGTCACCTTGATGGTGTCGCCCGAGAACTCGAAGTCGATCAGGTCGCCGGGGCCGTACCCGGGCAGACCGCACATCCAGAGCTGGTCGAGATCCTGCTGGAGCTGCTTACGGGTGACGCCGAGATCGGCGGCCGCCTCGTCGTAGGTGATGGAGGGGTTGGCCTTGAGGTACGGCACCATGTTCAGCAGCCGCACCAGGCGCGTGGAGACCGGACTCATGCGTCCTCCCCCGCGTGCGCACGCAGCCGCTGGATCACGTCGTCCCGCAACGTGGCCGGCTCCAGCACCAGCGCGTCGGCCCCGTATCCGGCGACCTCCCGGGCGAGCCGGTCGCGGGTGCCGATGTCGAGTTCGATGACCTCACCCGAGCGCCCGCCGATCGTGCGAGCGCCGGCCGATTTACCGTTGCGGCGCAACGACATCGCCTTGCCGTCAGCCACCCACACCGAGGCCTTCACGCCGCTGGGCGCCTCACCGATGGCGCGGTCGACGATCGCCCGCAGGTCGACACCGTCGGGGCGGCTGACCGATCCCGGCGGGCCGAGGGTGGTGATGTCGGCGTCGATCCGGGACAACCGAAATGTCCTGGTAGCGTTGCGATCTCGATCATGTCCGACCAGATACCACCGGCCGCGGTCGGTGATCACCCCCCACGGCTCGACGGTGCGCACCGTGAACGGGTCGGTAGGCAGGGAACGGTGCCGGAACTGGACGGCCTGCCCGGAATCGATGGCGGCCAAGAGGTTTCCCAGCACATCCTCCCGGCCGCGCAGTCCGGGCGGACCCGCCGCGGTGGTGATCGCGGCCGCGGCGTCCGGATCGACGTCGACGCCGGCGGCCCGCAGTTTCAGCAGAGCGCCCTGCGTCGCGGTGATCAGCTCCGGCGACTCCCACAACTGGGTGGCGATCGCGACGGCACCGGCCTCCTCGTCGGTGAGCTCGATATCGGGCAACGCATAGGCATCACGGTTGATCCGGTAGCCCTCGGTCGGATCGAACGACGACACCCGGCCGGTCTCGAGGGGGATGCCCAGATCGCGCAGCTCGTTCTTGTCGCGTTCGAACATCCGGGAGAACGCCTCGTCGCTGGGGCTGTCCGCATACCCGGCCACGCTGGCACGGATGCGGTCCGCGGTGATGTAGCCGTGCGTGGACAGCAGCGCGATGACGAGGTTCATCAAACGCTCGACCTTGGATGGCGCCACTCGGAAAACCTTAGCCTGACGACGATGCGCCGACCCTGCGGCGCGCTCGTCACATGCTGGCGATGAGTCGCTTGACCCGCTCGTCGACCGAGCGGAACGGGTCCTTACACAACACCGTGCGCTGCGCCTGGTCATTGAGCTTGAGGTGCACCCAGTCGACGGTGAAATCGCGGCCGGCTTCCTGCGCGGCGCTGATGAACTCACCGCGCAGCTTGGCCCGGGTGGTCTGCGGCGGGGTGTCGACGGCCGCCTCGATCTCCTCGTCGGTGGTGATCCGGGTCGCCAATCCCTTGCGCTGGAGCAGGTCGAACACACCGCGGCCGCGCTTGATGTCGTGGTAGGCAAGGTCGAGCTGGCTGATCTTGGGGTCGGACAACTCCATGTTGTAGCGGTCCTGGTAGCGCTGGAACAGCTTGCGCTTGATCACCCAATCGATCTCGGTGTCCACCTTCGCGAAGTCCTGGCTCTCGACGGCGTCGAGCTGGCGACCCCACAGGTCGACCACCTGGTCGATCTGGGTGTTGGGCTCGCGGGTCTGCAGGTATTCCACCGCGCGCGCGTAGTACTCGCGCTGGATGTCCAAAGCACTGGCCTGCCGGCCGCCGGCGAGGCGTACCGGGCGGCGCCCGGTCAGGTCGTGGCTGACCTCGCGGATCGCCCGGATCGGGTTGTCCAGGGAGAAGTCACGGAACGCGACACCGGCCTCGATCATCTCCAGAACCAGCGAGGCGGTGCCGACCTTGAGCATGGTCGTGGCCTCGCACATGTTCGAGTCACCGACGATCACGTGCGGCCGGCGGTACTTCTCGGCGGCGGCGTGCGGTTCGTCGCGCGGGTTGATGATCGGGCGCGACCGGGTGGTGGCACTGGAAACGCCTTCCCAGATGTGCTCGGCGCGCTGGGACAGGCAGAACGTAGCGGCCTTGGGAGTCTGCAACACCTTGCCCGCACCGCAGATCAGCTGGCGGGTGACCAGGAACGGCAGCAGCACGTCGGAGATCCGGGAGAACTCACCGGCCCGCACGATCAGATAGTTCTCGTGGCAGCCGTAGGAGTTTCCGGCCGAATCGGTGTTGTTCTTGAACAGATAGATGTCCCCGCCGATGCCTTCGTCGGCCAGCCGCTGTTCGGCGTCGATGAGCAGGTCCTCCAGCACCCGTTCACCGGCGCGGTCATGCGTGACCAGCTGCGCCAGATTGTCGCACTCGGCGGTGGCGTACTCCGGGTGGCTGCCCACGTCGAGGTACAGGCGCGCACCGTTGCGCAGGAACACGTTCGAGCTGCGGCCCCACGACACCACCCGGCGGAACAGATACCGGGCGACCTCGTCCGGACTGAGCCGACGATGGCCGTGGAACGTGCAGGTGACACCGAATTCAGTTTCGATGCCCATGATTCTCCGCTGCACGACACCGAGCCTACTTGCTGCTGTGCAGTAGCGGTGGGCAAGCGGGCCGCGAAACGCGTCGTTCGATCCCTGTGGATGGCGGAAATGGCCCCGGCAGCCCCCGTGCCAGCATGAATCGTGCCCGAGCGTGTCGGCGTCGATACCGCCATGTGGGACGCGCTGGCGAACCGGCTGACCCGCACCGCCGGCGATCTCGCGGCGGTCCCGATTCCCGGCCTCGAGGGGTTACCCGGCTCAGCGCTGGGCGCGTTGACCGCGCCGGACCGGATCAGCGGCGAGGTGCGCCGACTCGGCACGCAGCTGCAGGACTGGATTTGCGCGGCCCGCCGGGCAGTCGACGACGTGGCGGCCGCCGACGACGGCAATGCCGCACGGTTGAAGCCGTGACGGGCCCGAGTGTCGCGCAGGTGCTCACCTGGCGACCCGAGGCGCTGACCGAACTGGCCGACCAGTGGGACGACGCCGCCGGCCGGTTGCAGGCCCAGGCCGATGCCGTCGACAGCGCGGTGGCCGGCAGCGCCGACGTGTTCACCGGGTCGGCGGCGGGAGCGGCCCGCGAGGCACTCGGGCCGACCACCGCGAGCGTGCGGGGAATCTGCCGTGCCTTGGTCCTGGCCGCCGCCGAGGCCCGCGACGCGGCCGACACCATCAGCCGCGCACGCGAGCGCGTGCTGGCCGCGGTGGCCGACGCCCGCGACGAAGGGTGTCCGGTCGGCGACGACGGGACGGTCGGGCCGCCGGCCGAACCGTCGGCGCTGTTGGTGGCGTGCAGCGGCGGCACCGAATCGGCCGCCCGCGCAATGCTCGACGTGCGGGCGGCGCAGCTGACCCA
>JAEZIA010000257.1 GCA_023416315.1 Actinomycetes bacterium | reverse complement strand
GGCGAACGCGTCACCGACGGTGTTCTCGAGTCTGCGCTCGATGCGTTGAACCAGACCTCTCTGGTTACTCATCTCACCGCCTACCTCGAGTCCGCCACGTGGTGCGGCGACGCTTGTTCACCTTGATGGTATCGGCCCAGGTCGACGCCCCGTCACCATGAGAATTCTGAGAATCGTGTTAGAGCAGGTCAGAGGCACCTGGAAGGGGCCGCGACGGGGGCCGCTAGGCTGGTGTGAGCCGTGGGCGCGAGTTGAGGTTCACCCCCTTGACCGTGATACGCTCCCCCGGTTGTTTCGGGCGAGTGGCGGAATGGCAGACGCGCTGGCTTCAGGTGCCAGTGTCCTTCGGGACGTGGGGGTTCAAGTCCCCCTTCGCCCACAATGTGGAAAAAACCCCGGCTTTCGGCCGGGGTTTTTCCGTTGTCTCGGGAAAGCCCGGCAGGGCGGCCACACGATCTCCCGAGATGCGGCGCCTCAGCTTGGCGGATCAGTTTGGCACTCGGCGCCCGGTCGGTCCTCAAGACCGGGCGCCTCACCGCCCGGGAATGACTTGCGTGACGGTGGCTTGCAGTTTCGCGTTCTCCTCGCCAGAGATGCGGCTCTCTCGGCCGAAGGTGGCAGTCCCGTCGGCGTCGATGGTGAAGTTGCCTATCTGATCTTGCTCACCGCCAGTGACGGTGTAGATAGCAGTCGTCTTGTCGGGCAGAGGCTTGGCGCTGATGTATTGCGGGTTGATGGTGTAGCGGTAGTTGCAGTCCGCGGAACCGAAGCACTTCTGCTCTGTGATGATCACGCCGACGACGAAGTCGGCCGGCGTGGGCGCGGCGACGGCGGCCGAAGATGATGTCGGCTCTTCCGACCATGCCGGAAGCGGGTTGTTGCTCCCGGTCGACGATCGGACCTGGTCGGGTGCAGCACAGCCTGACAACTCTGCGGCAAGGATCGAAGCGGCGACGGCAACTTGGATGGTGATGTGCTCCATGTTCATTCCTTCGGTGTTGAGCGGATCAAGCAGCGGTGTCACCGGAAGCGGCGGGGGAGGTGTCTTGCGCCGCCTGAGCGTCGGCCAATGCGGCCAGCGCCTCGGAGAGCAGTCGATTGATTCCAGAAGTTACTGCGGTGCAACCAGTTTCGATCTTCTCCGCACTCTTGTGAATGGAGCCGGCGGCCTTCTTGATGTCGTCAACGCGCTCCAGTTGTGCGACCGCCTCGCAGATCTTCTCCTCGGCGGTGCACAGCTGCTCGGCACCGCGGCGGGCGGAGGCCGCCAGGGCGGCGGTGCGCAGCAACATGACGACCGTGCGGATCAGGTCATGATCGTCGGACGTCGGATCGAACGCGAGCAGGACCCGGCGTGAACCGATGACGCGGATGGATTGGCCCGCGTTCTGCTCGGGGGTTCGGACGAGGCCGAGCGACGCCGCCGCGTGGCGGTTGCGCTCGGCCTCGTCCAGGTACTCGGCCCACCCCGCACGGGCCGAGTCCGTCATCTCGATCACCACGCGCGCGGTGCCGCCGTCGACTGTGAGCAGGCCGTCGCCCTTCTTGGAGCGCGGCAGGTGCCCGACGACGGCGCGGGTGTCGGAGTATTCATCTCCCAGGCCGGTGGCAATTGTGGAAAGCACCTCGTTGACCTGGGTCTCGAACGTGTCGCCCTTGATCGGGGTGACCTTGCTCAGGGTGGCGCGGGCGTCTTGGACCTTGAGTGCGGTGCCGATCTCATCGATCTTGAGGGCGATCACCTCGTGGTTCTTGCCCATCAGCTCCGTGATCTGCGTCTGACGCGCTTCCAGGTTTGCGGTGAGCTTGGCCATCGGGGACGTGGGGTCGGCGGAGTCGAACTGCTTGACCGCTTTGGCGACCACCTCGCTGATGCTCGCGGAGCTCTTGGCGTCGAGTTCGGTGCTGAACTTCTCCAGCAGTGGCTGCAGCTTCTCCAGCAGCTCAGGGCTATCGCCGGCGAAGATGCGCCGGACCTCGTCCGTCAGTGCGGTCTTGGCGGCGGTGACTGACTCGGTGAACTCCTTGCGGCTGGTCTGGTCGGCCTCGACTATCGCCTTCTTGGCGTCCTCGGCCGCCTTCGTCATGGTTCTCGTGGCGTCCTTGACGGTGCGGTCCGTGAGCTCCGCTGCCTGCGCGGATGTGGCGGCCGTCTTGTCGCCGGCCTCCTTGATCATTCGCTCGAGGGCGCGTGAATCCTGGGACTGGCCGGTGGCAGACAGCGCGTGGGCGCCGATCTTCACTGCCTCGGAAACGAAGTCGGACAGGTCGGCGCTCGCGAGAACGTGGGGATCGTCGACGATCTCGCCCCGCGTGCCGGTGGTCCAGCGTCGGGCTTCGCAGGCGACATCCTTGTCTTCGATGGTCAGCTGGTTGATGACGATGGTGGTCTGGTCGACGCCCAGATGGGCGCCTTTCGGGTCGGCCATGGGTTCTCCTCGGTGATGAGGCCGCAGGTGCGGCGGATGCACCGAGAATTCCTTCCGATATGCGCTGACCGCAATGGTGAACCCCGATAAGGCGGCTTATCAGTAATCACCATTGATGCGAAAGACTGTGGGCGATAGCTTGAAGGGAGGCGAAAGGAGGCCGCCCAGTGCGCACGTTGACGTTGCAGGACGTGGCCGACCTCGCCAACGTACAGCGGCCCGTCGTCAGCATGTGGCGGAATCGACCACGTGTCCGCGGTCAGCTGGTTCCGTTTCCTGAGGCCGTCAGCAGGGCCGGCGGAATCGAACGGTTTCATCCCGGTGAGGTGGTCGACTACCTCAAGCGCACCGGCCGCGGCAACAACTCTGATGTCGAATACGACGTCGCCGCCATCGCCGTGCCCGAGGGTGCCGACCTCGAAGAGCTTGTCACCCTGTTGGCGTGGCGGGCGCTCACCGGAGTGGAACTGACCGGCACCACCCCGGCAGAGAGGCTTCGGCTGGCCCACGAGTATGACCCCGACGACACGTATGTGTTGGGGGAGATGCGCACGATCCGTCCGGGTGCCGCGACGCTGGAGTACGTCGACGAACTTGTCGAAGCCTCCTTCGGGCTGTCCGACGCGCTGGAGCGCATCGAGCACGGCCGACTCCACCGTGAACGCCTCGTCCGTGAGCTCACCGATGACGCCGTGGGAATTCTGGGACGGGTGGTGGCCGAATGCGCAGTATTCCTCGGCGTCGAGGACATGAGCTTGCGGGTCGACGGAAGCGCAGTGTCGTTGGCGGTCGCCGCTGAATGCGGATTGGCAGTGACGTCCGCGAACCGTGCGGTGCGGCGTCGAGCGGTGATCGCCGGTGTCGCGACCGGTAGATCACACGGCGGCGAGATCTCCGTCGTGTCTGGGGTGGGGCTCGATGCTGCGGCAGTGCTCGACCGCGCCGACGTGCTGGTGCTCGGGCTGGAACGGGGCCGAATTGGAGTCCTGGTGGGGCCGGCGTCGGTGCTGACCGACACGTTGGCCGGAGAGCTGCAGCAGCGTCGGGCCGATGTGCTGCGCGTCGGTAATGTCGTCGCTGCCGTGCGGCTTCCACGGGGGCTGTGGCGGGAGGCGCATCGACAGAACCTGGCGTTGTGGGTCTGTCTTGGCGGCGCCGACGAGCATCGACCGTGCGTCACCGACCTGGCCGCAGTACCGGACCTGGACATCGGCGACTTCGCCTCCGACATTGCCGCCGCACTGGCGCAGACGGATGTGCGGGCATTCCGCTACGCCCGCCGAATCGATCGCGCCGGGGTCCTTGCGGGCGGGCCGTTCGTGCCGCGCGGGGCACGGGCGGTGACGCTGAGTTCGGCCACCCGGGACAGCTATGTCGAGCGGGTGCACGCCGTCACACTGACCACCACTGCGCCACTGGAAACGGTCGACGTTCTGGTGCAACCTTCACCCGGCAGGCTCAGACTGAGGCACCGATCGTTAGGCGAGTTGAGCGACCAGGGCAAGCTGACACTCAAGCGTGGCAACCGCATTGATCTGGCCTACGCCAGCGCAGAGGGAACGGTCCGTGTGCTGCCGGCAGACGACGGCATCGGCTTCGATCCGGTGGACGCCGAACGGCTCTATCCCCACTCGGCGCGCACCGAACCCGGCGACGTGATCTTCATGCAGAAGCCGCGACCCCGGGCGTGGGTCGACTCGCTCGGTGGCGCGATGGTCGCTTCGCCCGCCCGCATCCTGCGGCTGGACCGCACCGCTGACTTCGGCCCGCGGGTGCTCGCCGCGATCATCAACGAGACCGCGCCCGCCGGGTCGGAATGGCCGAATTGGACGGTGCCTGAGATGACGGCGGACGAGGCTGCCCGACTGGAGGGCGCGCTCGGCGACATCGAACGTTTCGAGGCCGAAGCGCAGCGCCGCGTCGACGCTGCCCGAGAGCTGAAGAAAGCGTTGATCGACGGGGTCGCCGCCGGCGCCCTGACCTTGGACGCGCAACCGACCACGCCCGGCGTCGCCGCGGCGGAACAGTAGGAAAGGGCATCGATGCCACCCAGGAGAGTCACGAAAAAAGCTGAGCCGCAGGCTCCTTCGACGATGAAGGAGCTGAAAGACACACTGTGGAAAGCCGCCGACAAACTGCGCGGATCGCTGTCAGCCAGCCAGTACAAGGACGTGATCCTGGGGCTGGTGTTCCTCAAGTACGTCTCCGACGCCTACGACGAACGCCGCGAGGCGATCCGCACGGAATTGGAGGCCGACGGCCTCGACGCCGAACAGATCGAAGAACTCATCGAGGATCCCGAGGAGTACCAGGGCTACGGCGTGTTCGTCGTCCCGCCCGGTGCGCGGTGGAAGTTCCTGGCCGAGAATGCCAAAGGCCTAGCGGCCGCCGGTGGCGAGCCCGCCAAGAACATCGGTCAGCTGATCGACGAGGCGATGGACGCCGTGATGAAGGCCAACCCGACCCTGCAGGGCACCCTGCCGCGGCTGTACAACAAGGACAACATCGACCAGCGTCGGCTGGGTGAACTGATCGACCTGTTCAACAGCGCCAGGTTCAGCCGCCAGGGCGACGGCCGAGCGCGCGACCTGATGGGCGAGGTCTACGAGTACTTCCTCGGCAATTTCGCCCGCGCGGAAGGAAAGCGAGGCGGTGAATTCTTCACCCCGCCGAGCGTGGTCAAGGTGATCGTCGAGGTGCTGGAGCCCTCGCGCGGGCGGGTGTATGACCCGTGTTGCGGATCGGGCGGCATGTTCGTGCAGACCGAAAAGTTCATCTATGAACACGACGGTGATCCGAAAGAGATTGCCGTCTATGGTCAGGAGTCTCTCGAGGAGACCTGGCGGATGGCCAAGATGAACCTGGCCATCCACGGCATCGACAACAAGGGCCTGGGCGCACGCTGGGGTGACACCTTCGCCCGCGACCAGCATCCCGACGTCCAGATGGACTACGTGCTGGCCAATCCGCCGTTCAACATCAAGGATTGGGCCCGCAACGAAGAGGACGCTCGCTGGCGCTTCGGGGTGCCGCCGGCCAACAACGCCAACTACGCCTGGATTCAGCACATCCTGTACAAGCTGGCGCCCGGCGGCAAGGCCGGCGTGGTAATGGCCAACGGGTCGATGTCATCGAACTCCAACGGGGAAGGCGACATTCGAGGGCAGATCGTCGAGGCCGACCTGGTGTCATGCATTGTTGCGTTGCCCACCCAGCTGTTCCGCAGCACCGGCATCCCGGTGTGCGTGTGGTTCTTCGCCAAAGACAAGACCGCCGGCAAGCAGGGATCGATCGACCGATCCGGGCAGGTCCTGTTCATCGACGCCCGCGAGATGGGCTACATGGTGGACCGCGCCGAACGTGCACTGTCAGATGAGGACATCGTCAAGATCGGCGACACCTACCATGCCTGGCGCGGATCAGCATCGGCGGCGGCGAAGGGCATTGCCTACGAGGATGTCCCGGGCTTCTGCAAGTCGGCGGCCCTAGCCGAGATCAAGGCCGCGGACTACGCGCTGACGCCTGGGCGGTACGTCGGTGCGGCAGCGGTCGAGGACGACGGCGAGCCGATTGACGAGAAAATCGCCCGCTTGAAGACGGAATTGCTTGCGGCGTTTGATGAGTCCGCGCGGTTAGAGAAGGTGGTTCGGGAGCAGTTGGAGCGGATCGGTGGATGAGCTGGTTGATCGGAGTCTGCTCGACCTTGTCGAAACGATCGTCGACAACCGCGGTCGGACATGCCCGACCGCGACAGAAGGCACACCGCTTATTGCTACGAACTGCCTGAAAGACGGCAAGCGGGATGTGGTCTACGAGAACATTCGGTTTGTGGACGAGGACACCTACGCGAATTGGTTCCGGGGACACCCCGAACCCGGCGATGTGTTGTTTGTGTGCAAGGGATCTCCAGGGCGTGTAGCGGTTGTTCCCGATCCCGTGCCGTACTGTATCGCGCAGGACATGGTCGCTCTGCGGGCAAATTCGACAACGGATCCCGGATATTTGTACTACAGGCTGCGATCTCCTGACGTCCAATTCGGAATTCAGAACATGCACGTGGGCACGATGATCCCGCATTTCAAGAAGGGCGATTTTGGCCGACTCATCTTCCCTGTCCATTCGAGCCTGGCTGCCCAGCATGCGATTGCGCAGGTGTTAGGAGCGCTCGATGACAAGATCGCAGCGAACGAACGGCTTGTTGATCTTGCGGATCAGTATCTGGCAACAGTGTTCGCACGGCTCGCAGCCAATTCACCCTCTGGTGTGCTATCCATGATCGCTGATGTCAATCGCGCCGTCGTGAAGCCCTCGCTCGGAGGGGCATTACGGTACGTAGACATTTCCGCTGTAGCACAGGGCACATACGAATTTCCCGAACCGATCACCTGGCAGTCTGCCCCGGGTAGGGCTCGTCGGGCGCTTGCGTACGGTGACACGGTTTGGTCCACTGTGCGCCCGAATCGGCGATCACACGCCCTTGTTCTAGATAGCGACCCCGTGCTTGTCGCCTCAACCGGGCTCGCTGTTCTGACACCGCAGGCTGGGCGAATCGCAGGTCTCTACGAGGCGACTCGCAGAAGCGAGTTCACGCATTACCTAGGGTCGGTGGCTGAGGGAAGCGCCTACCCTGCTGTGAATGCAGATCGCTTTCGTGATGCTCCGATCCCTGCGCTTTCCGAAGAAGCGTGGAACGAATTCGAGCAGGAAGCACTGCCACTTCGGCAACGGGCACACACCGCGGTGGTCGAGACCCGCGCTCTCAGGAGAAGCCGCGACGAACTGCTACCCCTGCTGATGTCCGGAAGAATTACGGTCAAGGCTGCAGAACACATTGTCGGAGAAGTGACTTAGATGCCCTACGACTTGAGTGACAAGTTGGTTGTCGGCGTCGCGTCGAGTGCGCTCTTCGACCTGGCTGAGTCGGACGCGTATTTTCGCGAGCACGGCGAGGCGAAGTACCGGACCTATCAAGACGAGCGAATTGACGAGACACTCGAACCGGGAGTTGCCTTCCCGTTCATTCAGCGACTTCTGAATCTCAACGACCTGCGCCCCGGTAACCCTCTGGTCGAGGTCATCATCTTGTCGCACAACGACCCGATGACCGGGTTGCGGGTGAAGCGGTCGGTCAGGGCTCACGAATTGTCGATTACACGGTCGGTTTTCACGCAAGGGCAGTCGCCCTACGGCTACATCGAGGCATCCGAGATGTCGCTGTTCCTCACGGCCAACCGTGCCGATGTCGACGCGGCCATCAAGTTGGGCCTGCCCGCAGGGCACGTACTCCCCTCGACCGCGACGTATGAGGACGATGATCCGTCGCTGCGGGTCGCGTTCGACTTCGACGGTGTGCTGGCGAGCGATGAATCGGAACGGGTCTATAGAGAGGCGGACGAGCTCGAGGAGTATCTGAAGCATGAGGATCTGAATAGCCACGTACCGCTAGCGCCTGGAATGCTGAAGCCGCTTCTAGAGGACCTGAACCGCATCCAAACCCTTGAGGAAGATCGTAGGATCTGCGACCCGTCGTACGAGCCTCGACTGCGGATTTCGCTGATCACGGCGCGAAACGCTCCCGCGCATGAACGTCCTGTTCACTCGATGCGCGAATGGGGCGTGAACGTAAACGACGCCTTCTTCCTCGGAGGTATCGAGAAGTCGAAGGTCCTCAAGGTACTTCGGCCGCATATCTTCTTCGACGATCAACAGCAGCATCTCGACACTGCGCTCGATCACATCGCCGGAGTACATATCCCGTACGGCGTCGCGAACACGAGTAACTCGACCGATGCCCCAGAGCCGGCTCCCGATGTCGCATTCCCGCCGAACGCTCCAGAAGTGACTGCCTGCGGCGAGGAGCCGTCGCAAACGGAGGCCGCAGATGTTGGCTGATGATGCAGCCCGTGGAGGCATTGTGGTACCCGACTGGTACCCGGCGTTCCTCACCGCCGTCGCCGACCGCATCGACACCGGCCGTCGCCGTGCCGTCACCGCCGCCAATACCGAGCTCATCCTCACCTATTGGGCGATCGGCCGCGAGATCCTGGCCCGCCAGGACGCCGAGGGCTGGGGAGCCCGTGTCATCGACCGGCTGTCCGCCGACCTGCGTGCGCGCTTCCCGGACTCCAAGGGCTTCTCGGCCCGCAACCTGAAGTACATGCGTGCCTTCGCCGCAGCCTGGCCAGACACCGAAATAGTGCAACGCACCGTTGCACAATTGCCTTGGCGGCACAACATCGCCCTACTGGACAAACTCGATGCCGCTGAAATGCGGGAATGGTATGCGGAGATGGCCATGGAGGAGGGCTGGAGCCGCGACATCCTGGTCCACCACATCGAGGGCCGCTTCCACGAACGCGCCGGCAAGGCGATCACCAACTTCGCGCGCACCCTGCCACCGGCCGACTCCGACCTCGCCCAACAGGCCACCCGGGACCCGTACCTGTTCGACTTCGTCGGCACCGCCGACATCCGGCGCGAGCGTGACCTTGAACTGGCCCTGACCGACCACGTCGAGAAGTTCCTCCTCGAACTGGGCCAGGGGTTCGCCTTCGTCGGCCGACAAGTGCACCTGGAGATCGGCGACGCTGACTTCTACACCGACCTGCTCTTCTACCATCTGCGCCTGCGCTGTTTCGTCGTCATCGAACTCAAGGTCGGCGACTTCGACCCGAGCTACCTCGGCCAACTCGGCACCTACATGGCCGCCGCGGACGACCTGCTGCGCCACCCGGACGACGGCCCGACCATCGGGCTGCTGTTGTGCAAGACCAAGAATAATGTCGTCGCCGAATACGCGTTGCGCGGCTACACCGCCCCGATCGGCGTCGCCGAATGGAAGACCGCGATCACCGAAAGCCTGCCCGCAGAACTGGAATCCAGCCTGCCGACCATCGCCGAGCTTGAGGCCGAACTCGCCCACGATCCGCGCCCACCAGAGGGAGAGCAATGAGCGACTTCAGCGAAGCCGAATGGGAATCCGTCGCCCTGGAGACGTTGGGTCAGCAGGAGTGGTTGCCGCTGAACGGTGCCGCGATCGCCCCCGGTACCGAGAACGGGCGCGCCAGCTGGGACGAGCTGGTACTGCCGGACCGGATGCTGGCCAAGATGCGCGAACTCAACCCCAATGTTCCCGGCGAATACCTCGAACAGGCCCGCGCAGCGATCCTGCAGCCCTCATCGCAAGACGCTATCGCTGAGAATTACCGTCTGCACCAGTATCTGGTCGGTGGTTACCGGGGTATCAGTTATGTGGATCCCGATGGCCTCGAACAGAATCCGACGATCCGGCTGACCAGCCACCGGCCCGAAGAAAACGAACTGCTGGCCGTGCAGCAGGTGACGATCCGCGATGCCGAGCACGACCGCCGCTTCGACATCGTGCTGTACCTCAACGGCATGCCGATTGCGTTCTTCGAACTCAAGCAGGCCGGTTCCAAGTACGCGGACTTGCCCGGCGCGCACGCCCAGTTCGCCACGTACCTGCGTGAGTTCCCGATGGCGTTCCGGTTCGCAGTGCTCAACGTCATCAGCGATGGTCTCACCGCGCGCTACGGCACCCCGTTCACCCCGCTGGAGCATTTCGCCCCGTGGAATGTCGACGACGACGGCAGGCCGGTGGTGTTCGGAGAGCCCGTCGACGACGTGCATCTGGGTACCGAACTCGAGTACCTGATCGACGGTCTGTTCAACCCCGAACGGTTCCTGCAACTGATCCGCAACTTCACGGCCTTCGACGCCGGCGCCGACGGCCTGATCAAACGGATTGCCAAGCCGCACCAGTACTTTGCCGTCACCAAGGCTGTCGGATCGACGGTCGCCGCGGCGGAGAGCAACGGTAAGGCCGGCGTCGTCTGGCACACCCAGGGCTCCGGAAAGTCCATGGAGATGGAGCTCTACACCCACCTGGTAGCCCAACAGCCCAAACTGAAGAACCCCACCGTCGTCGTCGTCACCGACCGCAAGGACCTCGACGGCCAGCTCTACGCCACCTTCGAGCGCTCGCGGTTGCTCGCTGAGTCCCCGATCAAGGTCACCACCCGCGCCCAATTGCGCGACGAACTGTCCAACCGCACCACCGGTGGCATCTACTTCACGACCCTGCAGAAGTTCGGCCTGTCGAAGGCCGAACGCGAGACGGGTGCCGAGCACCCGCTGCTGACCGAGCGCCACAACATCATCGTGGTGGTCGACGAAGCCCACCGCAGCCATTATGACGACCTGGACGGCTACGCCCGGCACATTCGTGACGCGCTGCCCAACGCGGTGTACATCGCCTTCACCGGAACCCCGATCTCCGAAGCCGACCGAGACACCCGCGACGTGTTCGGCCCCGACATCGACGTCTACGACCTGACCCGCGCCGTCAACGACAAGGCCACGGTGCCCGTGTATTTCGAACCACGGCTGATCAAGGTGGCTCTCGCGCAGGGCGTCACCGAGGACGACCTCGACAAGGCCGCCGATGAGGTCACCGCCGGCCTCGACGACGTGGAACGCGACCAGATCGAGAAGTCGGTGGCTGTCATCAACGCGGTCTACGGTGCACCGGACCGGCTGGCGGCGCTGGCCCGCGACATCGTCGAGCATTGGGAGACCCGGTCGACGGAGATGCGTAAGTTCATCTCCTGCTCGGGCAAGGCGTTCATCGTCGGCGCCACTCGTGAGATCTGCGCCGGGCTCTACGAAGAAATCGTCAAACTTAAGCCTGAATGGCACGACGATGCCGTCGACAAGGGCGCCATCAAGGTCGTCTACTCGGGCAGCGCCAAGGACCAAGACCTAGTGGCCAAACACGTCCGCAGGGACGGGCAGAACAAGACCATCCAGCAGCGGCTGCGCGACCCCGACGACGAGCTGCAGATCGTGCTCGTCAAGGAGATGCTGCTGACCGGATTCGATGCGCCGCCGCTGCACACGCTCTACCTGGACCGACCCCTCAAGGGTGCGCTGTTGATGCAGACGCTGGCCCGGGTGAACCGGACTTTCCGGGAGAAGCCCAACGGACTGCTGGTCGCCTATGCCCCCCTGGTCGAGAACCTGAACAAGGCCCTGGCGGAATACACCCAGACCGACCGCACCGAGAAGCCCGTCGGCAAGAACATCGACGAAGCCATCGCGCTGACCGAAACCCTGATCGCCCAGCTGGATGCGGTGTGCACCGGGTACGACTGGCGCTCCAAAGTCACCCAACCCCGCGGCTGGATGAAAGCGGCGGTGGGTTTGACCAACTACCTGCGCTCACCGACAACGCCCGGTAACCAGGTCGCCGAGGGTGAGGCGACACTCAGCGACCGGTTCCGCGCGCTGGCCAATCAGCTGTCGCGCGCCTGGTCGCTGTGCGCCGGAAACCAGGCGCTCGATGCGCTGCGCCCGAACGCCAAGTTCTACGAAGAGGTCCGGGTGTGGATGGCCAAGTTCGACGCCAACGAGCGACAGGCGTCCGGAAAGCCGGTGCCCGAGGCGATCCGACGGATGCTGGAGTCGCTCGTCTATGACTCGACCGCCTCCGACGGCATCGTCGACATCTATGACGCCGCCGGATTACCGAGGCCGTCGCTGTCGGACCTGACCCCCGAGTTCGAGGCCAAGGCTGCGGCCGCCAGCAATCCGCACCTGGCGATCGAGGCGCTGCGCGCGGTGATCACCGAAGAAGCGGTGCGCGCCACCAAGAGCAACGTGGTCCGGCAGCGGGCCTTCTCCGAACGACTCACCGACCTGATGCGGCGCTACACCAACCAACAGCTCACCTCGGCCGAAGTGATCGCTGAGTTGATCGAGATGGCCAAAGAGGTAGCCGCAGAGGCCAACCGCGGCGCCCACTTCAGCCCACCGCTGTCCCATGACGAACTGGCGTTCTACGACGCCGTCGCGCAGAACGAGTCGGCCGTCGAGCTCCATGGTGCAGACGTGCTGGCGCAGATCGCCCGGGAGCTTGTCGGCGTCATGCAGCGCGACACCAAGACGGACTGGACCGTGCGCGACGACGTCCGGGCCAAGCTGCGCTCGTCGATCAAACGGCTGCTGGTGAAGTACAAGTACCCCCCGGACAAACAGCCCGAAGCGATCAAGCTCGTCATTGAGCAGATGGAGGTGCTGGCACCGGGGTACGCGGACGCGGCGAGGGTGGGGTCATGAGCGGCTCGCGGTGCTTGACCCGCGCCAGCACTGCTACCTGTGCAGTCGTGGCGGACTCCGATGGACTTCGTCCCGCTTACTGGCGTTCGGACAATTCATGAGGCCGACGGCGAGGAGGCAATTGTGGAGAAGGAACCACACCATCGCCAGCCTGCACTCGGTCCGATACCGCTGAAGCACCTTGTCGGGCAGATGGATGCGACATCCTTCAAGCTTCACTGTGCCGTGATGAACGAGCTCCAGATCCAGCCGATCGATGTTCTAGCCAACGATTGGGACGAGTGGGTCGGGTGGAGCAGGTGGCGGGGCGCCACCGACCATTTCAACCGACGTTTCATCTTCACGATGGCGCGGGAGCGCAAGTCGTTAGATCGCTGGCTATTCGGCGGTGTCTTCGAAGTGGTCGGGCGCCAACCCATCCCCAACTCCCGGTCCTACGACCTGGAGTTGCGCGACGACATCATGGGCGAGTACATCAAACGATTGGTCATCCATTTCCAGCCTCCGGGCCGCAATAAGCGGTTGAACCTGGAATCTCATCTGGACCAGATGGCCGTGGCTGCGATCCTCGATCAGCCGTACGAGGGCGAGGAGTTCCCCGGTGTCGACAACATCGACCACTCACTGCGGCAGCTCCGAATGGTCGTACACCGAAACCGGCCAGACTGGCGCAGCGCCCTCGAAGCCATGAAGGGCGTCTATGTGATCCATGACCAGGCCACCGGCGCCCCATACGTCGGGGCCGCCTACGGCGACACCGGCATTTGGCAGCGGTTGTGCACGTATGCGACGACGCTGCACGGAGGCAATGTCGAACTGAAGTCGCTCGTCGAGGAGAAGGGCGAAGAATATGCGCTCGACAACCTGCGATTCGCGTTACTGGAGTTCTTGCCCCTTCGCACCGACGACCAGCGAGTGATCGACCGCGAGGTCTATTGGAAGCAGGTGCTTGTGTCGAGGACCTTTGGCAACAACCGCAATTGATCGCTCGGATATTGCTGGGTCGGACCTTGCCGAGCACGGGAAGTGGCGGGCGCCCAGTCACAGTCTTCCGGCCCGGTCGTCCGCGATCTGTCGAATCAGTCCGCGTGACGAACTTGGTTTCCGCCCGCGCGCTTGGCCGCATACATGGCCGCGTCGGCGGCCTCGACGAGGTCGTCGAGTAGCCGCACATTGAGGTGGGAGCCGCTGTCGACCGGCGCCTGGGCCGTGCCGATGCTCGCGGTCACCGGTACCGGCAGTGCGTCGATCGTGTGCCGCAGCCGTTCGGCGACGACTTCGGGAAGGTCCGGGCTACCGACGTCGGCGATGACGAATTCCTCGCCACCGGATCGCCCGATGATGGCGGAGCGGCCACAGCTACCGGCCAGCGCACCGCTGATGGTGATCAGGGCGGCGTCACCGGCCGCGTGGCCCGCGGTGTCGTTGAGGTTCTTGAAGTTGTCCAGATCGATCACGATGACCGTGAGGTGGCTGCCCCGGGTGTCATGGCGCATGATCAGTTCGTAGGCCGACTGGTGAAATGACCGCCGGTTGTGCAGCCCGGTCAGCGGATCACGCCCGGAGCTGCGCAGGTCGACGCGCAGCGTCTGGGCCAGCGACAACAGACCGAACGGCAGACCGACGTTCAGGGTCGCCACAATCGCCAGGGCCGCGGCCGTCAGGTAGATGTCGCCCGTCGAGGCGATGAGACGCCAGGCCAGGACCACCGAGCAGATCGCGGCCACCGCACCGTTGGCGATCACCTCGTACGCGGTGTGGAAATACGCAACGAACCCGCCGATGACGGCGAAGGTCGCGCACCCCATCAATCCCACGTAGGCGTTCGAATAACACAGCGCGGCGGCGGCGATGGTCGCAGTCGAGGTGAACGAGAACACCAGCGATTGCCGGCGCGTGGGCCAATGCAGCAGGAAGGGGACCCCCGCGGCCATCGCCAACGCCGCCGCGACGACACAGACGGTCACCGGGACCGTCCCCTGAGGTCCCTGCGGGCTCTCGATCATCAGCGCCGTCGACGCGGTCAACGCCAGCGTCGCGGTCGCGATCAGCGTCCGCCACAGTCCTTGCTCACCGCGGTCGTGCAGATAGACGCTGATCCAGTCGTACTGGTCGGCATGACGAGTCGGCAACGCTCCCCAGCGAAGCATGTCGACCCCCATCCCTGACCGAGTTTGTTGTGATTGCGAAATCAATTGTGCCCGTGGGGCATCGGAGTGATGACACTGCCCTTCTCGTCGATGCCTGCGACGGCGTTGCGGCCGCCTTGTTTGACTTGGTACATCGCCGCATCGGCCCGTGCGGTGACGGCGGCGCTGTCCTCGCCCGGTAGCGACGAGGTGGCCCCGATGCTCAGCGTCGTGTTGACCGTCAGACCGAACTGATGGATCGATTCGGCGGCGCGCCGACGAATCTGCTCGCCGACGTCGACGGCGTCTTGCATGCTGCCGATGCTCGGCAACAGGATCAGTAGCTCGTCGCCGCCGATCCGTCCCACGGTGTCCTGCAGGTGCACGCATTCGCGCATCCGGGCGGCGATGGTCGACAAGACGGCGTCGCCGACGGCATGGCCGTAGGTGTCGTTGATCTGTTTGAAGTGGTCGATATCGCAGTACAGGACGCCGACCCGCGCACCGGTTCGGGTGAGGGCGGCGTCCAAGCGCGCCATGGTCTCGCCGCGGTTGACCAATCCGGTGACGCTGTCGAAGCGCGCGAGCTCCCGGAGCCGGTTGCGCATATGGTCGACCGCCTCCGCGATCTCCGCGATCTCACGGGGACCGCCCCGGTTGATGGCCTGGTCGTAGTCACCGTCGGCCACCGCGCGCACGCTGCGGACCAAGCCCGACACCGGCCGGGTGAGTCTGCGCTGCACGACGATCATGCACCCGACGATGCTGGCCGCCAGGATGCTCAGCGCGATCCATTGACTGATGTTCGCGGTGCGCAGGACCGACCGGATGTGCTCGATCTCGGCGGTGATGAGGTTGTCGAGTTTGGTGTTGAAAGCACGGAAGCGTTCTCGAAGTGGGTCGAACAGATTCTTCGCGTCCAGAACCATCTGGTTGAGCTGGGTACGTGACACCGATCCGGTGCGCAGCGCGGAGATCTGGGGGTCGGCAGCTCGACTCTTCCACGTCGCGGCGGCTGCGAGCTCGTCCTCGAAGAGGCCAACCAGCTCGTCGACATACGGCGTGCCGGCGAGCCCCCGCTCGAGTTGGGGCACCAGGCGGTTTACGGCAGCGGTGCCATCTTCGAAGAGTTCCAACGCGATGGGATTGCCAGTCAACAGATACGCCCGCTGTCCCGTCTCTTGGTCCACAAAGGCACGGCTCAGTTCGGAGCTTTGCGTTCGGATTGGGATGAGGCGGTCGCCGAGAGTGTGCAGCGCGTGCCCGACGGAGATGCGGCCGACCACCGACGCGGCCATTGTGGCGACGAAGACCGCGGCTATTACCCCGACGCAACAAAAGATGAGCGCCCGAAGGGACAGCCGCGGCGCATCCTGGACAGCCACAGCCATGACCCTAGGCCACCAGCGCTTATGCAGCCCGGCTCTGACCAACTCCGGGGCAACCGAGTTCCGCCGAGATGAGTGAGCTCCCGCGTGCTCAGCGGTCGACGCGGTCGGGCCGGCAGATCCGCGACTGATTGCCGCCGGCGCGTTTGGCCGCGTACATCGCCGAGTCGGCGGAGCTGATCAGATCGTCCATGGCCGGACCGCTGCCCCACCGCACGATGGCCGCGCCGACGCTCGCGGTGACCGGCTGCGGCAGTGCGGCGATCGCCGCACACAACTTCGTCGGCAGATCCTCGGCACGCTCGGCGGGCACCGCGTCGATGACGATGAATTCCTCGCCGCCGAACCGCCCGATGATTGCCGAGTTGTTCGCGGTCTCGCGCAATGCCCACCCGACCGCCGTCAACGCCTGGTCACCGGCCAGGTGGCCGTATGCGTCGTTGAGCTTTTTGAACTTGTCGAGGTCGATCATCACGACGACGAGGTGGAGGTCCTGGCCTGGTGACGTCAGCAGCGTCGTCGCCCGCTCATAGAAGGCCCGGCGGTTCAGCACGCCGGTCAACGGATCCTGATCCGACCGCACGACGTCGGCGCCCAGTGTGCGCACGACGGCTTGGATCGCCAGCGGGACGGCGAGATTGAGCTCGATGACCAGCCAGAGGCCGGCGATGGCGACGGTCCAGCCGTAGCTCGGAGCCACCCGCGCGGCACAAAGCGCGCCAACGCAGATCCCGATCACGACCGTGAAGACGATCGGCTTCGAACTGTGGAAGAACGCCGCGTAGCCACCGATGACCGCCATTGCGGTGCAGCCCAGTAGGGCGATCATCGGATAGGGCTGCATCACGCAGCCCAGGGCGATCAGCGTGCCGCCGAGATACGCCATCCGCAGCGATTGACGCCTGGTCAACCAGCCCCGCAGCCAAGACGTGCAATAGATGGCTCCGATCACCACCGCCGCGGTGCCGTAGGTCCATGCCCACAACGGGGGCACGTTCTTCATGGTCGGCGTCGCGATACCCATGAGGATCATCGCCACCGAGATGAAGGCCATCAGCCACCTGGTGGCTGGGGCCAAACCACGAGCGCGCAGATATCCGGATAGCCAATCGAACTGGTCGGGCAACCGCCACCAGCGCGCCAACGGCCCCTCGGACTGCCTATCCCGTTTCACGCTCACCGCAAAACTTCCTCCCCTTGACCGTCCACGGTAGCCCGCAAAGATTTGCGGTGGGTCGAAGCACGACAGTTCGGCGACGCCGAGCATGTGTACGTCATTCGGATGAATTGCGTGGCTACCACTCGCAATCGTCAATTCCCCTCACCTACAGTCGGCAAACCACCGAACCCGGCTACGGCACTTCCGGCGTTTGCGCCGGTACACAGAGGAGAACGTCGATGGCTCGCATGGGGATGGATGTCGACACCGTCGAACAGGCGGGACGGCAACTGAAAAGCCACGCGGCGGGCATCGGCGATCTGATCGCGCAGCTCGACAGGGTGGTCAGCTCGTTGTCGTCGGTCTGGGACGGCCAGGACGCACAGCGGTTTGTCCACAATTGGTGGCCCCAGCACAAGAAGGCGCTCGCGGCCGCGCAGGCATCCGTGGAAGGGCTCGGCCAGTCCGCACTCAACAATGCCTCCGAGCAGCGCGACGTCAGCTCGAATCCGGGCGGGTCCGGCGGTGCGACTGCGGCGGCGGCCACCGGAGGAGCCGCCGCGGCGGCAGCCGGCAGTGCTGCGGCGAGCGCAGCCACCTCGGCCCAGGCCACCGCCGCCGCCACCTTTGTGCAGCGCTGGGAGGGCCAGAAGATCGACCCCGACCGCAGCTGGGGCGCGCAATGCTTCGACGTGTTCCGCCAGTACAGCAACGAGGTCGTCGGCGCCAAGCCGGGCATTGCGACCGACAGCGACAACGCGTCCGACATCTACAACCACTACAACACCAACGGTGTCTCGCAGTACTACACCCAGATCCCGTACGGCCAGGGCACCCCGCAGCCGGGCGACATCGTGGTGTACGGATCGACCGACTCGAACTCCTACGGCCACGTCGCGCTGGTGACGGCGGTCAACGGCAACAGCTACAGCGTCCTGGAACAGAACTACTCGCCGCCCTATAACGGCACCGACCCCGCTGCGGTGCGGGCCCACACCTTCGGCGAGCGGGGTAGCGCTCCCATCCTGGGTTACCTGCGGCCCAAACAGATCTCGACCTAGCGGACATCACCTGACTAATCTGGCCGGATGGCAAACCAGACCGTCCCCGGCGGGGTGGTGCACACGCTTCCGGCCGATCTGCGTGCTGCCTTGCTGGGCAACGACACTGCCCTGGCGGCGTGGAAGGACATCACTCCCCTGGCCCGCAACGAGTTCATCTGCTGGGTCGAGGACGCCAAGCAGGACAAGACCCGCGAGCGCCGCATCCGGCGCACCCAGGAAGAACTCGAAGAAGGCATGCGGCGGCCCTGCTGCTGGCCGGGCTGCAAACACCGCGAGCGCACCGGTAAGGCCTAGACAGCCCGCATTCCGTACATGTAGGTCGTCAGGTACTCGTCGATCACCGGCCTGCGGATCTTGCGCGACTCGGGCAGGGTGATCAGCAGGGCGTAAAGCCCAGCGAGAAACGACACCCCGTTGAGCATGACGTCGACGTCAGCGGGGATCTCTCCACGATCCTGGGCACGCCCGAGTTCGTCGATGACGGCGACGATCACGGGGTGGTCCTGCGATTCCTCTGCCGGTGGGCGGCTTGTCGAGAAGTGCAGCGCGAGAAAGTCTTTGAACAGTCGAGTGCCCAGTCTGCGTTCCAGCTTCTCCAGCATCCGGACGCATTCGGCGAGGGTGTCGCGCACGGTGTGCGGCTTTCTGAACGCCCGAGCCAGGTCGCCGGCCATCCGGTCTTCCTCGCGTTTCTCCAGCTCCAGCAGCACATGTTCCTTGGTGGAGAAGTGAAAGAAGAAGGTGCCGTGCGCCACGCCCGCGGCGGCGGCGATCGCCGCGGTATCCGCGGCCGCCATACCCGCCCGTTTGAACTCGGTCAGCGCCGCGCCGAGTAGCCGCTCGCGGGTCTGGACGCCTTTGCTCACCGGCTTGTCGATCAACACAGAACTGACTCCACTCAGTAAATGCTACCGTGTGGCGATACCTGAGTGCACTCAGTTCGGAGGACGGCAATGCAGATCCTCGAGCAGGCCCAAGACCTGCCGCAGGCCGGAAACATCAAGGCGCAGTGGGTCAGCCTGTGGACCGGCCCGGTGGTGGGGGTGGTACTGCTGGCCGCGGCGCTGGCCTTCCCCGGTTTCTGGCCGCCGCTGTCTCCGACGAGGACCGCGGGTGAGGTGGCGGCCTTCTATGCCGACCACACCGCGTGGATCCGGCTCAGCCAGGTCACCTTCAACCTGTGCGGCATCATGATCCTGCCGCTGCTCATGGTGATCGTCGTACAGATGAAAAGGATGAAGGGCCAGAGCCATGTCTTCGCCTACTGCTTCCTGACGGCGGTGGTCAGCGGCGCGACGATCTTCGCCCTGTCCAACATCTTCTTTCTGGTCGCGGCCTTTCGCCCGGGACGCGACCCCGAACTGATCCAACTGCTCGACGATCTGGCCTGGATCGTGTTCATCGCCCCGGTCGGCATGGTGGTCTCGCAATTCGTTCTGCTGGCCCTGGCGGTCTACTTCGACAGCCGCACCGACCCGGTGTTCCCCAGGTGGGTCGGCCACTTCTCCTTGATCATTGCCGTCGTGATGGCGCCCGCCGCGGCCGCCGCGGTCTTCCAGACCGGACCGCTCGCCTGGGACGGAGTGTGGTCGTTCTGGGTCCGCAACGGCGCCTACGTCGCGTTCGTGATCGTCATGTTCTTCGTATTGCGCAGAGCGGTGTATCGGCAGGCCGTCGATGACGGGGTGGTGGCGGCGTGAGTGTTCTTACCCCGCGCCGGTTTTCGCCGACAACGGCAGACGGGGGCAAGCGCGACGTCTGGTGGATGACGTGGTTCTTCCCGGCTTGGTACGCGGTGTTCGGGGTGATCATCTGCGTGCTGACCCGGGTCACGCCGCCACCGCGGCCCGACGTGACCGCCGCCGACAAGGTGGCGTTCTTCAACCAGCATCACCTGACCATCCAAATCGGCTTCACCATTCTGCTGGTCCTGCTCGGCGGCGCCGCCATGACCAACGGACTGGTGGCCTATCAGATGAAGCGCATGTCGGTCGGGTCGGTGTTCGCCTACGGCTACATCGGCGGGATGGCGGTGGGCGCGCTGCCCGGATTCCTGCTCGTGACCGTCTGCTTCCTCACCGCCGCCTTTCGTCCGGACCGCGACCCCGAGTTGATCAGCCTGCTCTACGACGTCGGAATGCTGTCGTACAACGGGTCATTGGGCTGCTTCTCGGCCGCTTACCTGGTGCTGGCGATCGCCATCCTGTACGACCGCAATGAGATCTTCCCCAAATGGTTCGCTTACGTGTCGATCTGGCAGATCATTACCGAGGTGATCGCGACCCAGATGTTCGTGTTCCCGTCCGGACCGTTCGCCTGGAACGGTTCGATCGCGTTCTGGTGGGCGGTCGTGGTGTTCTCGGTGTGGCTGATGGCGCTGATCATGTTGTTGCGCAACGCCGCGGCCCGCGAGTCCGCCGACGAACCGGCATTGGACTAGGAGCCCGGTGATGGCAGTATCTGAGCAGACGCCGCGGCGGGCCGGGCGCCTGCCCGGCGATACCCATATGTGGGTGATGGTCCTCGGTGACCTGGTCATCTTCTCCGGTTACTTCGTCGTGTTCATGATCTACCGTTCGATGAACCGCGCCGAGTTTCTGGCCGCCCAACAGCACCTGAACATCACCATCGGCGTGGCCAATACGGTGATCCTGCTGACCAGTTCGTGGTTCGTGGCACGTGCGGTGCTGTCGATGCGGGCCGGTGACAATGCGCGTGCGGTGCGCCGGCTCGTCGGCGGCGGCGCCTGCGGCGTGGCGTTCGTGGCGTTGAAGTGCTACGAGTGGTACCGCGAAATCTCTGGCGGACAGACGAATTCGCAGATGTTCTACTCGTTCTACTACGTCATCACCGGGGTCCACGTGGTGCACGTTCTGATCGGGCTCATCGTATTGGGAGTGCTGGTGCGTGAGGTGCGCAACCGCGCACGGCGCCGGACTTGGATGGTGGAGTCCGGGGCGACCTACTGGCACATGGTCGACCTACTGTGGGTGATCATCTTCGCCCTCGTGTACGTGATGAGGTGATTGTGTGTCGGCAGAGCGGACGATGACCTGGACCTGGCTGGTCCTGATGGCCATCACTATCGGATCGTGGTGGCTGGCACCGGCGCACTCTCACGGTGTCGCGTCGGCCAGCCTCGTGGTCACCTGTGCGGTGCTGGCCCTCGCCGCGGTCAAGGCGCGCCTGATCATTCGTCAGTTCATGGAGGTGCGGACCGCCCCGGGCTGGCTCAAGCTGGCGATGGATGCCTGGCTGGGCGTGCTGATGGCAACTGTGTTGGTCATCTACTTGGTGTGAGGCCGCGGAGCAGGACCGCAAGGCCGTACTCGAAAGCGTCGTCGGCCCGCCCCGGTTTGGGGCCGCCGGTCGCCAGCGCGGCCGCCAGCTCCGGACCCACCTCAGCACCGGACTCCCACGGCTCTTCCGGCGCAGCCAGGTCGAGCGCCGAGCCCAGCACGAAACAGTCCATCAAGGTGATCGCGCGCAGCGTGTCGGCGGCGTCGAAGCCGGCGCGGTGCAGCGTCGATGCCAGTACGTTGTACATCCGGATGGCGTGGCTGCTGTTGACGGCGTAGGCGGTCAGCAGTGGGATCAGCCGCGGATAGCGGGCGTAGCTGCGGCGGTAAGAGCGCAGGATGTCGGCGACCGCCTCGGCCCATGGCCGGCCGGGTTCGTCGTCGGGCAGCTGCACCTCGGACATGGCGCGCTCGCGCAGCAGTTCGACGATCTGATCACGACCGGACACATGGTTGTACAGCGAGGACGGACTGACCCGAAGTTTTCGCGCCAGGTCCGGCATGGTGAAGCCGCCGGTGGCACTGACCAACTCCATGGCCGCCGACGCGATCCGGTCGGTCGACAGCAGCGGAGTCGGCGGGCGGCCCATCAAAGTCCTCTCTCCTCTTGCGAAGGAGTATGGGCCAGTTCACACTAAAACGAAACCGATTCGTTTTAGGAGTTCGATGCTCACCCTGACCGCGCGTGCGCCCGAGTCGCTGTCCCGCTCGGCCCCGTCGCAGCGACCGCCGCTGCGGGTCGGATTGGTCCAGCACCGATGGCGCCCCGATCGAGTGGAGCTCACCAGCGTGTTGCGGGCCGGAATCGACACTGCGGCGGCCGAGGGTGCCGCGGTGGTCTTCCTGCCCGAGATCACCCTGCTGCGGTATCCGGCCGACACCCCGGCCGGTGCCCATCCCGCGGCGCTGGCCGAGGACCTCTACACCGGGCCGACCTTCGAACTGGCGGCGAGTGCGGCGCAGTCCAATGGGATCTTCGTGCACGCCTCGCTGTACGAGCGCGCCGACGATCAGCGGGACGGCCTGGGCTACAACACCGCGATCCTGGTCTCCCCCGGCGGTGAACTGGTCGGACGCACCCGGAAGCTGCACATCCCGATCTCGGCCGGCTACTACGAGGACACCTACTTTCGGCCCGGTCCCGACGTCGACCCCTACCCCGTCTACACCCCCGATGGACTCGACGCCCGCATCGGCATGCCGACTTGTTGGGACGAGTGGTTCCCCGAGGTGGCCCGCAGCTACTCGCTGGCCGGTGCCGAAGTGGTCGTCTACCCCACCGCGATCGGATCCGAGCCGGTGTTTCCCGACTTCGACACCCGACCGCTGTGGCAGCAGGTCATCGTCGCCAACGGCATCAACAGCGGACTGTTCATGGTGGTGCCCA
>JAEZIA010000241.1 GCA_023416315.1 Actinomycetes bacterium | reverse complement strand
CCAGGCAACCGCGCCAGCCATGTCAGCGCGGAATAGCAGTCCTCCAGCGCGGCTGGATAGGGATCCTTCGGAGCCAGTCGGTAGTCGACAGACGCGACCGGGACGCCTACCTTGCGAACGAATCGTCGGCACAGCGTGTCGTCCTGGGCTGCCGTTCCGATGACGTATCCGCCGCCGTGGATCCACAGCAGTGCGCCCCCATGGGTGCACTCACCCTCGGGCCGGTAGAGCCTGACCCCTGCGCTCGGGGTGATGGTGAGGACCTCCACACCCTCGCGACCGGACGGTGCCAATCGGGTGAGGTGACGCATCGCCGGCAGCGTCACTGCATTGAAGGGCGACCGGGGAAGCACCCGCGCAATAGCTCTCAAGTCGGGGTGGTAATGGTCAGACCGGATACGAGACACCAGTCAACTCCTCGGACACCGTCCACAAACGTTCCTGCGCCTGTTGGTCATAGGACTTCTTGCTCGAACGGACGAGCGTCGGGTAACCCGCCATCTCCAGGACTCCGTCCGGTCCCCAGTACTGGCCACCCTGCACGTCCGGCATCGTCGCGGCGTACAGCTGTGGCAGTGCGCCCTGCGCCGGATCCTGACCGATGAACAGATCCGAAAACTTCATCATCGCCTGGACCGGCTTCCACATGTTGCGGAAGAGATCGGACTTTGTATAGCCGGGATGGGCAGTCACGGTCATCAGCGGCGCTCCAGCCTTGACCAGCCGCCGATGAAATGCGTAGCAGAACATCAGGTTCGCCAACTTCGACTGCGCGTATGCCAGGGCACTGCTGTACCGGCGCTCCCACTGCAGATCGTCGAAATGGATGGCACCGCCGAGCTTGTGGTCCAGGCTTGCCACCACCACCACTCGAGCTCCGTCGACGTCGAGCATGTTCTCGAGCAGCAGTCCCGTCAGCGCAAAGTGGCCGAGATGGTTGGTGCCGAACTGCAATTCGAACCCATCAGGTGTCGTCGTCTTCGGCGGGAACGCCACCGCGGCATTGTTGATGAGCAAATCGATCCGCGGGTAAGCGGCACGGAGCTCGGCCGACGCGGTGCGCACCGATTCGAGCGAGCCGAGATCGAGCAGCTGGGTTGACACCTCCGCGTCGGGCACCGACCGCCGGATCGTCTCGCAGGCCGCCTCACCCTTGTCCGGATTGCGCACCGCCAGCACCACTCGCGCGCCGCGTCCCGCGAGCACCCGCGCGGTGTCCAACCCCAGACCCGTGTTGGATCCCGTCACGACGGCGACCCGACCAGACTGATCCGGGACATCCTTCTCCGACCATCTGGCCTTCTTCATCTTTCACAACCCCAGTGATCGCGATTCAGACATCGCCAAAAATTGCGCAGCCCAATGGGGTTCACCCGCGCGACGTCATCGTCGATCACCGAACGGCCAGTTCCAATCGATCAAGTCGGCGGACCAGGATGCTGGGTAACCACTGGCCGACATCGGCGGCCTCGATCCAGGTGGTCTGGTCCAGCAGTGTCCGCAAGACGATCTGGGCTTCCAAGCGCGCCAGCGCGGCACCGACGCAGAAGTGGGCGCCCTTACCAAAGGTAATGTGGCCTTTGCCGCCCTTGCGGTCGAGTCGAAAATCGTTGGGATTCTCGAAGTGTCGGGGGTCGCGGTTGGCCGCTCCCCACATCAACAGCAGGCGCGAATCGGCGGGCAGATCGACTCCGGCCAGTGTGGTGTCGCGAACCACGTGGCGGTAGTGGCCGCGGAACGGGGACTCGTACCGCAGCGCCTCCTCGATGAACGCACCAAGCAGTTCGGGCTGTGCGCGGAGCTGTTCTTGAATGTCGCTGTGCGTAGCCAGGATCCATGCGGCGCTGCCCAGTAGCGAGGCGGTGGATTCACCTGCCGCACTGAACAACGTGAGCATGATCGCCATCGCCGGCATATGCTCCACCTCGCCGGACGCATACTTGGCTGCCAAGTCGCCGATCAGCCCCGGCGCAGGGTTCTCCTCCGCCTTCGCGAAATGCTCCATGACGTAACCGGCCAGCTCCATTGCCGCTACGCCTGCGCCGTCGAGCTCTGTCTGGCTCACGACGCCGTCGAGCAGAGTGGTGGTGGCATAGCCCAGCCGGATCAGTTTCTCGACGTCGTCCTGCGGCAAGCCCAACAGGTCGGCCACGACCATCATCGGGAGCCGATTAGCCATGGCGCCCATCCACTCGATGCGGCCGTCAGTCAATCCGTGCGTCCACAGTTCTACCGCGGTCGCTTCGGCGAATTCCTCGATGACGCGGATTCGCTTAGCGGCCAGGTGCGGTACCAGCAGCTTGCGGTGCGCATCGTGGAGTGGGTCGTCGGCGGTCGCCAGGGCATTCTGCGGGCCGCCCAACGGCCCCATGTCGAATGGCGTGACGGTCCCGTCGCGGTAGACCATCGTCGCGGTCAGATTGGATGAGAAGTCCCCGACACGAGTGACGGCCTCCATCACCGCATCCCAGCCGCAGACCGCGTAGAACGTGGAATCGCCGATGCGCTGCACCGGCGATTGCTCGCGCATCCGGTCATACAACGGGTACGGGTCCTGCAAGGCTTCTGTGCCGAAGAAGTCGGTGGCGTCCGCCAAGAGGGTCATGGGCTCAGCGTGAACGTAGCCTGCATCCGCGTCAACGACGCACGGCAAACCTGAAAACCGCATCGAACCGGACGAAGTCCCGCTTCTCTCAGGCCACGCGTCCCACCAGGGTGTTATCTGATAATTCCACCACGATTCTTCTCACGGTGATAAGACGGAGTGGTGAATTCGCGGCGTGCCCAGGCGACTGGCGACTGGCTGATAGGCCGGGATCGCCACACTGAAGCCGCCGAACGGATCTACGCCGCGGCCGCCGACCTGATGTCGCGGCACGGATACGACGCCTTCAACATCGACGCCCTGGCCGCAAAGGTGCACTGTTCACCCGCGACGATCTACCGCCACGCCGGAGGTAAGACGGCTATCCGTGACGCCGTGGTGAGCCGACAAGCCGAGGGCGTGCTCGAGTCGGTCCGCGAAGCCATCGACGGGCTGACCGGCGCGGAACGCATCGTCACCGCCACCACCGTCGCGTTGAAGCGGCTGCGGACCGATCCGTTGTCCGTCGTCATGCGCTCGATGACCACACTCCCCGGCGAAGAGTGGCTCACGTCGTCGACTGTCGTCACCCGTCTCGCCGACGAAATGATCGGGCTCACTGCGCCCGATCCTCTTGCGGCACAGTGGCTGGTCCGGACTTTCCTAGCACTGTGGTGCTGGCCGATCGCGGACGCCGACATCGAGGAACAGATGGTGCGGCGATTCCTCGGACCGCCCTATGACGCCAGCAGCACTCATCCCTCCAGATAAGCGGCCAGCGCCTTGGTCAGCGTTTCCCGGGCAAGGTCCAGGTCGGCGTACGAACCCAACTGTCGTTCCGAGACCAGGCCACGCATCGCGCCCGGGATGAGTGTCGCGACGTGGCGCACGCGCTCGGGATCGACGTCGAGACCGGCGAACGCGCCTTGGCAGATGCTCAGCCAGCTGGCCGCCCACGAGGAAAGCTCAGCGGCCGTGCGCGGGTAGAGCCTCTCCAGCTCGCGCGGGTCTTGCGGGAGCGCCGCCCGCAGATTCTCGATCGCCCGCGAATCCGGCGAGCTCAACCCGTGATAGAGCGTGTCGATGATGACCCCGACGCGGTCGTGCAGCGTTGAATCCCGTTCCGCCGCAAAGGTCATGGCCTCGGCGCGGCGCTCTGCGGTTCGGTGGAGCACCGCAGCCCAGAAGCCGTCCACATCGCCGAACTGATACTGGACCGCTCCCCACGTCGCGCCGATGTCCTTGGCGATGCGCGTGGCCGACACCGCGCGCGGGTCTCCGGAGGACAGTGCGACCAGTGCGGCGTCGAGCATGGCGGCCCGGGTGGCCAAACCGCGCCGATTCGGGCGACGGACGGGCTCCACCAGATCGGTCACCCCAGCATTCTAGACCGCGATCGGCATTTTCGTTGTACCCCCTATGATTTTTTCGTAGCACTCCCTATGATTCGACGGAGATCGTTTTGGCGCCCGCATTCGAAGGAGGACCGCTGTGGCCAAGCCACCGCTGTCGATGACACCGACTGGCTGGTTTCAGGTTGCCTGGTCCGATGAAATCGCCGTGGGCGCCGTCCACCGGATGAAGTACTTCGGTCAGGAAATGATCGCCTGGCGCGCCGAGTCCGGGCAGCTGACCGTGATGAACGCCTATTGCGAGCACCTCGGCGCACACCTGGGCTTCGGCGGCTCGGTCGTCGGTGAAGTCCTGCAGTGCCCGTTCCACGGTTGGCAATGGAGTCAAGAGGGCCGCAACGTCTGCATCCCCTACGAGGACCGCCCCAACCGTGGCCGTCGCATCACCACCTACCCGGTGGTGGAGCGCAACAGCTCCGTCTACATCTGGCACGACACCGAGGGCCGCGAACCATTCTTTGACGCCCCCGACGTTTTCGCATCCTTCAACGACGGCAGCAGCGAGGCCGACTACTACCCTCAGCAGCGGCTGTTCGAGCAGGGTCACGAATTGCATCCGCAATACGTTCTGGAGAACGGCGTGGATTTCGCACACTTCAAGTACGTCCATGGGACACCGATCAACCCGATCTTCACCCGCCACGACTTCGACGAACCCGTGTCCTACGTCGACTTCACGATCACCTTCGAAGGAGATGACGGCCAGCGCATCGAAGACGTCAGCAGCGGCGTTGAAGCGATCAACGGTGGGCTTGGCGTCGCAGTCACCAAAAGCTGGGGCATGATCGACAACCGTACGATCTCCGCGATCACCCCGGTCGACGACAGCACGTCCGATGTCCGATTCATGGTCTACATCGGCCGCACCCCCGGCAAGGACACCGAACGGGCCGCCGCCCGCGCCGAGGAATTCGGCCTCGAAGTCATCCGCCAATTCCGGCAAGACATCCACATCTGGGCTCACCAGCGCTACTCCGACCCGCCGGCGCTGGCGCAATCCGAATACCAGGGCTTCACCGCGATTCGGCAATGGGCACTGCAGTTCTATCCCGACGGCAAGGGCGGCAGTGCCGCCGCGCTCAGGGCCGCCGAAGCTCGATGACCGAAGCCCAGATTCGGATCTTCCAGGTGGCGACGGGCAACCTCGGCACCGAGATGATCAAGCGGATCACCGCCCGCCCCGACTTCGAGCTGGTCGGATTGCACTGCTACACAGCGGAAAAGGTCGGCAGAGACGCAGGCGAGATCGTCGGCATCGCCCCGATTGGAGTGCGGGCTACCGGAACAGTTCAGGAGATCATCGCGGCCAAGCCCGACGTGGTGACCTTCCACGGTGTCTTCCCCGACGAGGACCTCTATGTGAAGGTGCTCGAGGCAGGGATCAACATCGTCACCACCGCAGACTGGATCACCGGCCACCACCGCAACCAGAACCATCCACATCCCAGCGGCAAGTCCACTACCGAGCTACTCGAACAAGCTTGCAGGACTGGCGGTTCGACGTTCTACGGCACCGGGATGAATCCCGGCCTGTGTCAGATTCTCGGCGTGGTGAACACCGCGAATGTGGCCGACATCGAGAATGTGACGGTCATCGAGTCGGTCGATGTATCCTGCCACCACTCGGTGGAGTCGTGGCGGATGTGCGGATACGGCCTGCCCGTGGACGATCCGCGAATCCCGGGCATGCTGGAAGTCGGCACACGGGTTTTCGCCGACGGCGTGTATCTCATGGCGGACTGCTTCGGCATCGAACTGGACGAGGTCACCTTCTCCTACGAGCTCGGCGCCTGCACCGAAGACGTCGATCTCGGCTGGTATCAACTCCCCAAGGGTTCCCTGGGCGCCAATTACCTGAAATACCAAGGCCTCGTCGAGGGAATACCGCGCGTCGAGGTCCATGTCGAGTGGCAGATGACCCGGCACACCGAACCGCGCTGGAAGGTCCGCCACGCGTACATCACCGAGGTTCGGGGCGACCCCTGCATCACCAGCACGCACACCATGCATCCCAAACCGGGCGTCGACATCCGCTCACCCGAGGCCGTCGCATCGCTCGCCATGACGATCACCGGTATGCCTGCCCTCAATGCCATTCCATCGGTGGTGGCAGCACCGCCGGGGCTGCTGACGAGCGCAGACATTCCGCTGCGCGGCTTCGCAGGCCGCTTCAAGACAACATCCGCTCAGCCAACCCAATCGAAAGGCGCGTCCGCATGACCACACCCATCCGGGTATTCCAAGTTGCCACCGGAAATGTCGGTTCTGAAATGATCAAGCGCCTGCAAGCCCGGCCTGACCTAGAACTGGTTGGCGTGCACTGCTATTCGCCCGACAAGGTCGGCCGCGATGCCGGTGAGTTGGCGGGCATCGGACCGATCGGCGTCACCGCGACCGGCAGCATCGAGGAGATCATCGCCGCCAAACCCGATGTGCTGACCTTCCATGGCGTGTTCCCCGACGAAGATCTCTACGTGAAGATCCTCGAAGCGGGGATCAACATCGTGACCACAGCCGACTGGATCACCGGCTGGCATCGCGATACCAATCATCCCCACCATTCGGGCAAACCGGTCTCGCAAGTGCTGGCCGACGCGTGCGAGAAGGGCGGCGCGACGTTCTACGGCACCGGCATGAATCCCGGTCTGAACCAAATCCTCGGTGTTGTCTGTTCGGCCGATGTGGCCGAGATCGAGAACGTCACCACGATCGAGTCCGTCGACGTGTCGTGCCACCATTCCAAGGACACCTGGATCGAGGTGGGTTACGGCCTGCCGGTGGACGATCCGTCGATCCCGGGCAAGCTCCGAAAGTACACCGAGGTCTTCGCCGACAGCGTGCTGATGATGGCCGACTGCTTCGGCCTGGAACTCGACGAGGTCAAGTTCGACTACGAGCTCGGGGCCTGCACCGAGGACGTCGATCTGGGCTGGTACGTACTGCCCAAGGGCTCGCTCGGCGGCAACTACATCAAGTATCAGGGCATGGTCAACGGTGTGCCGCGGGTCGAGACCCACTTGGAGTGGCAGATGACGCCGCACACCAACCCGAGCTGGAACATCAGAGGCTGCTACATCACTCAGATCAAGGGTGATCCCAACGTCTACAACAAGCACATGATCTTCCCGAAGCCGGGAGTCGACCTCTCCGATCCGGATAACTTCGCGTCGATCGGCATGACCGTGACGGGTATGCCCGCACTCAACGTGATCGCATCCGTCGTGGCGGCCAAGCCAGGGCTACTCACGAGCGCCGACGTGCCGCTGCGCGGATTCGCCGGCCGGTTCAGCCCCGAGGCATATCAACGCTGATGCCGCGTCGGCTCGATCCCGAAGGCCGTCGCTGACACGTTTGGGCAAGCCGAGCAACGGCCTGCCGGGTTGTGGCTAAGTGGACAGCCCGTCTATCCGAATTGGGCGTCCACAGCATGGCGACCGCCTATGTCTGGCGATCTGAACACGGATGTTCGCATCGGCCCGAGATTCAGCGTCCGCGACAGCTTTGGTTTAGGCTTTGATGGCAAAGGTGTCAGCAAACGTCGCTCGGGGGGTGTCGCGATGACCGCACTCGAGGCCGATTTCGACTTGATGCAGTCGATCTACGACATCTCCGACGAGTTCTACAGCCTTTTTCTCGGCCCCACGATGGGCTACACATGCGGCTACTACGAGCGCGAAGGCATGACGACCGACGAGGCGCAGATCGCCAAGTTCGACCTCGCACTGTCCAAACTGCGCCTCGAGCCCGGCATGACCCTGCTCGACGTGGGCTGCGGCTGGGGAGCCGGCATGGAGCGCGCGATCGAACGCTACGACGTCAACGTCATCGGTCTCACGCTGAGCAGGGCGCAGCGTGACGCCGCCGAGTCGCGACTGGCCCGCATCCCGACCACGCGCCGTATCGACGTACGACTGCAAGGTTGGGAGGACTTCGACGAGAAAGTCGACCGGATCATCTCGATCGGGTCCATGGAACACTACGGCCACCACAAGTACGACGCCTTCTTCGACAAGACCTACAACGCGCTACCGCGCGACGGGGTCATGTTGCTGCACACCATCTGCGGCTTTCACCCGTATGAGATGCAACGTCGAGGCGTACCGCTCACCTTCGAGCTGTGCCGGTTCATCAAGTTCATCGTGACCGAGATCTTTCCGGGCGGCCAGCTGCCGTCGGCGGACCTGATCGAAGAACACGTCGCCAAGACCGGATTCACCTTGACCCGCACCCATTCGCTGCAGCCGCATTATGTGCGGACGCTGGAAGATTGGGCGGCCAATTTGGCGGCCAACCGCGACAGGGCCGTCCAGGTGCAGTCTCAGGAGGTGTACGACCGATTCATGAAGTATCTGACCGGCTGTGCGAACCTCTTTCGCAACGGCGCGATCGATATCAACCAGTTCACTCTCGAAAAATAAGCGGGCCGGACGCAGGTTGACCGGCGGAGACCGACAGGGATCCGTTACGCCCGCACGTGCCAAATCGGGCGGCCAACACTTTCAGGTGAGAAAGGAGCTTCATGCGCGTGCCTCGTGCTGTCGCGAACTTCAATCGCCGGGTGACAAATCCTGTGGCCCGCTCGCTCACACCGTGGCTTCCCTGCCTCGGAACTCTCGAGCACACCGGACGAACGTCGGGCAGACGCTATCGAACGCCGCTCTTGGTTTTCAAGACCCATGACGGCTTCGCCATTCTCATCGGTTACGGGCCTGAAACGGACTGGCTGAAAAATGTAGTGGCCGGCGGCCCTCTCGTACTGCACAAGCTGGGCAAGACTATCGCGTTGGGCAACCCGCAGATCGTCAGTAAAGCCGAGGCTGCGCCCCTCATCGCACCGGCGCCGCGATTGTTCTATCGACTGTTCCCCTATAACGAAGCCACAGTGGTGTTGTCGAAAACTGGCCAGCTGGACTGATTCTCATCACTGGCGCGGCTATCCAGGATCACCCACGGTGCCCGATGGCGAGTCCCACCAGGCGAGCACCCGGGTCCCGAACAAGGTGAGCCACTTCGACGGCTTTCCGGCCGGCACGTCGACTTCGAACCACACCCGGCCGGGCTGCCGCCCGGTGTGCAACCAGGTGCCATCGGCCTGTCGGGCGCCTCTAACGACCGCGATCGCATCGGCCATCCGCGAATCGGGCGCCGTGCCGTCGTGCAGTGTCGCCTGCCGAAAGTACTCACACGCGTTGAGCGCGCTGTACGACCACCGGATCGGGGACGCGAAGTCGGTCACCCACTCCCCGACCGGCTCACCGGTCGACAACCGCCGGACGAGCCGGCGTGCGAGCAGGTACTCCTCGCCGCGGCGACGGGCAGCGCGGACGTCGCCCGCTATCCCGGTGGCCGTCTCGTAGGACAGCAACCCCTTGAGGGAGTTGAGCGTCGAATGGAACGATGACCGCCGAGATCCGTTGACCCACTCGCAATTCCAGCCACCGTCGGGCAATTGATGCTCGAGGAACCAGTCCACGATGCCACTGACATCCGCACCCAGCCACACCCCGTTGGCCACTGTCCAAGCATTGATGCAGCAGTCCACCTCACCCGACCAGTACGGCGAACCGTCGTAGTCCCAGCGACTGTGCTCGCCAAGTAGCTCAGCGGTCCGCCGATCCCGCAACACGGCCGCGTCGAGCCCCCATTCCCGCAGGCTGTTGAGCGTCCACGTCGTCGCCGTCCATGGCTGGCCCGCTTCGGCGCTTGCGTCGAAGTCGTAGTCCGCAGGAAAGAACGAGCCACCAGCCCACTGGCCGTCCCGATCTTGCAGCGCAAGCAGGCGCGCGCCGAAACCTTCGGTCGCGATCCGTGCCCGCGTCGCTTCCCACACCTCGGACGCAGCGCCGAGCAGGTCGCGCTCGACCTGCCAGCGCAACGCCGGATCGGAGTCCATCAGCCAGGCCTGCACCGACGCGTCCGCCATGCAATGACGATAGTGGTCGGGTTAGCCCTCCGGCAGCTCGGCGAACCGCTTCTTGACGTCGTTGTACCACCCCATCGACTTGATCGGGTGGCGCCACCGGCCCTTCATGTCCTCACGGGCCGGGACATGCGCGTCATCGCCGACCTTGACCCGATCCTTCAGGTGCTGATCCTGGGCGTTGATGATGTCGTCGGCGCTCTCGCCGCGGTGCGCGAATCCACATGGGCCACCGAGGTCTTGGCAGGTCATGGTCTTCACAGAATGTCCTCTCTGTCCGGTCACACCCGCCGGTCGGGGTGCGTCAAGATGTTGACGCGCCCAACGACGAAAGTGTGACCGCGATGGTGAGTGCCGATCAGCTCCGCGACGGCTTCGAGGCCGAACGCGCCCGCCTGCAGCGGATCGCCGGCCGGATCCTCGGCGACGCCGACGCAGCCCAGGACGTCGTGCAGCAGGCGTGGCTGCGGCTGCACGGGACCGACGAGACCATCGACAACCTGGAGGGCTGGCTCACCACCGTGACATCGCGCCTGTGTTTGGACCGGCTGCGGGCGCGTACGCCGGTGCCGACGGAGTCGATCGAGGTCGAGCAGACCGCTCCGGATCCCGCCGACGACGTGGTGCTGGCCGATACAGTCGGTATCGCGCTCCAGGTCGTGCTCGACCGGCTCACCCCGAGTGAACGGGTTGCCTTCGTGCTGCACGACAGCTTCGGCATCGACTTCGAGCTCATCGCCTCGATGCTCGACACCACCCCGGTCGCGGCCCGCAAGCTGGCGTCCCGGGCGCGGGCCAAGGTGCGCCCGGCCGCCCCCGAAGATGCGCTCGCCGACTGGGAGGTGGTGGACGCGTTCATGACCGCGGCACGCGAGGGTGACTTCAGTCGTTTGCTGCAACTGCTCGCCCCCGACGTGACAGTCTCCGCCGACGCCGCCGCGGCCATGCTCGGCACACCCGCCCACATGGCGGGCCGCGACGAGGTGGCCAACTTCTTCAACGGCGCTGCCGCCGCCGCTTTCCCGGTCTTCGTCGAGGACCGTCCGGGTTCCGCGTGGATTCACCGCGGCGAGGCCAAGGTGGCGTTCGACTTCACGATCGAAGATGGTCAGATCCGACACCTGCAATTCCGGGCCGCGCCCGACGTGCTGGCCGGGGTCCGACGCCGAGCGGGCAACGCGGCGCGGACGTGAGCGGTGGGCTCAGACCGCCGCCTGCTCTTCGCCCGCATGGGGTGGTTCCACCACCACGGCCGTCCCGCCGCCGACCCGCTTCGCGCGGTACATCGCCTCGTCGGCGCGATGCAGAACCGCATCGAGATCGAAGTCGGCGGTGGCGGCGGGCTCCCAGGTGACGCCGACGCTCGACCGCAGGGCCAGCCCCGCCGAGTCCCGCAGCGTCAGCCCGCGGATGCGCCGGATGAAGCTGTCGAGATCGGCGTCGTCCAGAATGGCTGCCACGAGGACGAACTCGTCACCGCCGACTCGGGCGGCGATGTCGTTGGCGCGGACCACCGCCGTCAGTTGGCTGGCGACCGCACGCAGCGTGGCGTCGCCGGTGCCGTGTCCGTGGTCGTCATTGAGTTGTTTGAAGCTATCCAGGTCGAGGACGACGACCGCCAGCACCGCATCTCGCGGGCACCGAGCGAGCGTGAGCCCGGTTTCGGCGTGCAACCCGCGCCTGTTCAGCAGCCCGGTCAACGGATCCCGGTTTGCTGCATACGCGGTGGCGCTCAAGCCACGGCGCGTGCTTTCGATGACCATCGCGGCGATCGAGGGCAGCACCACCACTGTCGCCAGCGCCGGCATGAAGAACAACGACAACTCCGACAACGTCGCCCCGTCGGACCTGATCCCCACCCACGTCAGCACCACAATGGTGGCGGTCGCGAACGCGCAATGCAGGAACAACACCCGGTAGCCCAGCAGCACCGCGGCGAAGACGCCGATCAGGCACATATAGACCGAGCAGGACAGTCGCGCCTCCGGAGCGGCCAGCACCGCTGCCGACACGGCCAGCGCGACGTCACCCCAGACCACAAATGCGATCGCCCACCGATAACTCGGCCACGGACGCATCAGCCACGCCGCGCCCACCGCGAGCGCCGACAACAACATGACCAGATGCAACCCCCGGGCGAGCACTCCCTGCGGGCCGAGCGGCTGGATGGCGGGAAACTGCTCGAGACCGCTGAGTAGTCCGACGCAGATGCACGCGGCGCCGACGAGGATGCGGATCACGCCGAGGTACCCCGTGGCGCGCAACACCGAGGTGGCGATCGCGAACTCGCGGTCGCCCATGTGATTGCCGGTGGTGGTGATCGAGGTGATTTGCGGATGGTATCGAAGCCGCACTGAAAGTAGCTAGAAGTAGCTACCGCGTTCTCGTCACACTTCCCCGGTGGCCGCGGTGTACGCCCGCCACCCGCCGTACTCGCTGATCTCCCGCTGCCCTTCGACCAGGGCGGGCTCCCCGATGACGCCGAGCACCGTCGACCCGTCATCGAGCCGGACCTTGCCGATCGACAGCCCGGGTGGCTCGCTTAGCAAGATGCCGGCCAGCCCGGCTGCCGGCACCTCCCACACCTCGACAGCCACGGCGACCCCCGAACCGTCGGTGACCCGGATCATCGCCGGATGCTCGTCATTGATCGTCCACAGCCGGTACACCGGCTCGGTGACGGCTTCCCGGACGAACGTCGCTCCGGCGGCAGTCATGTTCGGCGACAGCTTCAACCCGCGCATCAGCGTGCCGTTCACCGCCAGTAGCACCGCACCACTCTCCTTTTGACCTTCGCTCACCTGCGATTGCTTCGGCCGCGCATCTGGGCGGTTCCATTGAAACGTAGCCGCCGGTCGATCGCTCGCGCGGGAGCATTTCCTCGGTGTAAACAATCTGCACCGCAAGTCGATCGCAAGTGCCTTGCAAGTGCGGCCGGTCATGGTCGTCACATGAACACACCACAGACCGTCACCGTCACGCCGCGCCAACCGAATGATCCCGAGCCGGAACTGATCGGCATCACGCTGGCGCACCGGGCCATGCTCACCGATGTCGGGCGGCTGGTCGTCGCGGTGACCGCCATCGCCGAGGGCAGGCAACGCTGCTCGGCCCGGCGCGCCCAGTCCATCGCCCGCTACACCGACCTGCTGTGCGAATCCATCCACCACCACCACACCGTCGAGGACACCGTGCTGTGGCCGGTGATCAATGCCTGCGCCGCGGGCATCGTCGACCTCACCGAGCTGACCGAGGACCATGCTGCACTGGATCCGCGACTGGAGATCATCGGGCACCGGGCGAACGCCTTCCGCATCGCCGGCGGTGATCGCCGGACCGCCGCGCTGCTGGCCGCCGAACTGGCGGACCTGCGGAACCTGATCTCCGAGCACATCACCGAGGAAGAGCGCGAACTCTTTCCGGTGATCCGCCGCCACGTGTCGGTGGCCGATTGGCAGGCCGTAGAGAAGACGGCTCAGCGAACCGGCCGGCTGACGTTCGACGGGCCGCGCACCGTGGCAGCGGCCACCGACGACGAACGCGCCGCGCTGAGCAAGGACGTCAGCCCAATCCTGCGGGTGGTGCTGAGCATCTTGGCCCGGCGGCACCGCAAGTTCGAAAACGAAGTGTTCAACGGCTGACCCGGTCGATGAGCCGGGCCGCCTCCACCGCCAGCCGCTCCTTCAGCGCGGTGGCGGCGGCCCGGTACCGCGCCGCCGCGCCACGGTCACCCACCAGGTTGGCGACCGCGGCCAGCGCGTCGTCGACGGGACCGGCCAGCAGGCTGCCGTTGTCCAAGCCGGCCATCCGGCCCGAATACGGTTGCAGCTCCGCGGCGCACTGTGTCGCGGCGGCGGCGTCGTTCAGCACCACCGCGGCGTGAGCCCGCAACGTCGTCATCGCCAGCCAGTAGTAGGACCGCTCGACCGGCTCGCGGCGAGCCCAGATACCCCGGGCCTCATCCTCGCGGCCGGCGTGCATCAGGGCCAGCACCGCGCCGTCGGCGATCGAAGTCGACACATACATGTGCACGGCCAGCAGGTCGTCCGCCAGCGGAGCGAGGTCGCCGCGGGCCAGCGCCGCGGTGAACCGCCCAACCAGGCCGATCTGGGCGCCGTTGGCCGTGCCCTGCTCAGCGAGCTGGCGAGCGGCCGCGGCGTAGCGGCGCTCGCCCTCATCGGGTCGGCCGGCCAGCACGGTCAGCTGAGCGGTGAACACCTCCAACACCGTCAGCAACGGCGCGAGCTGCCCGGTGCCGGCGCGTGCCACCGCGAGGTCGACATGGTCATGGGCCGCAACGAGATCCGAGCGTCCGGCCGCCGACAAGAACGCCAGCCAGTGCGCGACGGCCTGATAGTCGACGGCCGCGGCGGCCTTGGCGGCGGTAAGGAATTCGGCGGTCAGGTGCTCCCGGGCAGGGGCCAGGTCGGGGCCGAGCGCAGCGTAGGCCTGGGTGTTGAGCGCCGCGCACAGCAGCCGGCCGTGCGCCTGCGGATCCTGTTCGTACAGCCCGCGAGCCAGTGTGAGCGCCTCGACGCTCGCCGCCAGCGCGGCGGCGTGGTCGGCTCCTTCAAGTTCGGCGAACAGCGTGGTGAGCAGCCGGACCCGGACGTCAGGCGGCAGCTCGCCGGCCAGTATCCGTTGCAGCGGGTCGACGATGTGAGCGTCGGGGTCGTCGCTGATCCGAACCCGCCAGATCAACGGTGCATGCCACGCGGTCAGCAGCCGGGCGGTGCGCTCGTCGGACTGGCCGGCAAGGGGCAGCGCCTCTTTCAGCGCGTCCCGAGCGGCGACGACATCCCCGACACGGGCCGACGCGGCCACCAGCCCGCGGTAAGCCTCGAGGGTTCGTTCGACGTCCGGCGGCCCGGCCTCGGCGCGCTTGGCCAGCGCCAGCATCCGCACCGCGGCCCGCCATTGCCGCGCGGCTTCTGCCGGTGCGCCGACCCGGTCGGCGTCGCGGCCTGCGGCCATCGCCAGTTCCGCGGCCGCCGCCGCAGTGGCCGGGGTGGCGGCCGAGACGGCGTGGTAGGCCAGCGCCGACGGATCCGCGGTGCGGCCGGTAGCCAACAGTTCGAGTGCGGCGCCGTGCAGCCGGGACCTGCGCAGCAGCGAGGTGTCTTCGTAGAGGGTGTCGCGCACCAAGGCGTGCGCGAACCGGACCCGTCCCGGTTCGGGTTCCTCCAGTAGCCCGATCAGAACTGCCGGTTCCAGCGCGTCGAGCACGTCGTCGGGGTCGCGTTGCGCAAGCCCGGCGAGCAGGTCGACGTCAACCTCCCGGCCGAGCACCGCCGCCTGGCGGAGCGCGGTCACGGTGGCGCCCGGTAGTCGGATCAGCCTGCGCCGCAGCACGTCTGCCACACCAGCGGGCACCGCGACCCGGGCGGCGTCCAGGCCCTCGGACATCATCAGACGCGCCAGCTCCCGCACGAACAGCGGGTTGCCGCCGGTGCGGTCGTGCAGCAGCCGTGATTCCTCGTCGGTGAGATCGGTCAAACCGCAGTCGGCGGCCAGCGCGGTCGTCGCGTCGGCGTCCAGCGCACCAATGGTCAGGTGGGCGACGGTGCGCACCGCCAGTGCCGCCCGGGCCGCAACGAGTTCGGGGTTCGACTCCGACGGCCGGTAGGTGGCGACGACGAGCACCGGCCGGTCCTGGAGTTCGTGGGCGACCAGACGCAATAGTTCCAGCGTGAGACCGTCGGTGCGGTGCAGATCGTCCAGCAGCACCGCGACCGGCTGATCGACGGCAGCCCGCCCGAGCACGTCGGCCACGGCATGCGCTGTCCAGAACGCACTTTGGGGTTCGTCGGCGGCGGACTCGGTGTCGTGCAGCAACGGCGCAAGAGCCCGGATCCGGCGGGGGTCGGCGGCGGCGAAGGAGTCGCGGAAGTGCCGCAGCACCTCGGTCCACGCCCAACCCGGCGGGGCACCGTCGACCTCGGGGCAGCGTCCGGCCGCCACCATCCACCCGTCGGCGCGTAGCCGCTCTGCCGCGGCGCTGGTGACGGTGGTCTTACCTGCGCCCGCCTCGCCACTGATCCACACCAGGCGGATGCCGCCGACGCGGGCTTCCCTGGCCGCATCCTCGATCGCGGTCACCTCACGCGAACGGCCGTGCGGCACTGGGTGTTCGGCGACGGTCGGCGCGGGGGGATGGATCTGCGGCAAAGGAGCGGACGTGGGTTGGGCGTCGTCGAGATGAGGTGCGTGACGCAGGATGTCGCGTTCGAGGTCGCGTAGGGCGCGGCCGGGTTCGAGTCCCAGCTCGTCTGTGAGGTGAATGCGGGTGGTGCGCAACACCTCCAGGGCAGCTGCCTGACGACCCGCCCGGTACAGTGCCGTGGCCAGGATGGCGGCCGCGCCTTCCCGGGTGGGGTGTTCGCGGACGAGGCGTTCCAGCTCGGCGACGACTGCGCTGTGGCGGCCCAGTTCCAATTCGGCCGATGCCTGCAGTTCGATTGCCGCCAGGCGTAATTCGTTCAGCCGCGCGATCTCGGCGATCGCCCACGCAGCGTCCGACACTTCGGCGTAGGGCTCGCCCGCCCACTGTCCCAGCGCCACGGTGACCTGTTCGGCGCGGCGCCGCGGATCGAACTCGCCCTGGGCTTCGCGCACCTGTTCGTCGAACCACCACGCGTCGACGGACTCGGTGGGTAAGGCGAGGCGATAACCGGGCGCGGCGCTGACGATGATCTCGGCGGGAGCGCGGCGGGCCCGGCCGGGTTCGAGCATCCGCCGCAGATGCGACACATAGGCCTGCAGCGCGGACAGCGCCTTCGGCGGGGGCTCGCCCTGCCACAAATCCTCGATCAGCCGATCGACCGAGACGACCTGACCCTTGGCCAACACCAGCCGGGCCAGCAGGGACCGCTGCCGCGGTCCGCCCACGTCCACCGGCGTCGACCCCTGCCACGCCCGCACGGGTCCTAGGACGGCCACCCGGACGAGTTGCTGATGCGGTGCCGCCATGATGCTTCGACCCTAACTGCTAGCCTCCCCATGATGGAGACTCGGAATGCCTGACCTGGTCCTTTACCAAGTCGTCGATCGCGTCGCGCTGATCACCGTCAACGATCCGGACCGGCGCAACGCCGTCACCGACGCGATGTCCCAGCAGCTGCGTGAGGCGGTCGAGGCCGCCGAAGCCGAAGCTCACGCCGTGGTGCTCACCGGTGCGGGCAAGGCGTTCTGCGCGGGCGCCGATCTGTCCGCACTCGGCGCGGCCGCCCGCGAAGGCCTCGAACGCATCTACGCCGGCTTCATGGCCGTCGGCCGCTGCACCCTGCCGACCGTCGCGGCGGTGAATGGCGCCGCCGTGGGCGCGGGGCTGAACCTCGCCCTGGCCGCCGATGTCCGCATCGCCGGGCCGCACGCGCTGTTCGATCCGAGGTTCCAGAAACTCGGCATTCACCCCGGTGGCGGCGCGACCTGGATGTTGCAGCGCGCGGTCGGCCCGCAGGTCGCCCGGGCGGCGCTGTTATTCGGCATGCGCTTCGACGCCGAGGCCGCCGTACGGCACGGCCTCGCCCTGACCGTCGCCGACGATCCCGTCGCCGCCGCTCTCGAACTGGCCGCCGGACCCGCCGCCGCGCCGCGGGAGGTGGTGCTGTCCACCAAGGCGTCGATGCGGGCCACCGCGATTCCCGGTTTCCTGGACACCGAGCATCACGAGGCGGCCAAGGACATCGAGCTGGGCCCGCAGGCCACCTCGATCGAGTCGCCAGAGTTCAAGGCCCGGCTGGCGGCCGCGCAGAAGCGCTGAGTTCAACGCACCACGCGTCCAGCGTGGAGGTTGACGTCGATGAACGGACCGATCTTCGACGGAAGCCCGCACGCTCGGCGCGGCTGGCGATCGAAATCGCGGGTATTGACTCCCGAAGCAAATTACAGTCCATATGTGACCCAGACCACATCCGGCCGCCACGCCCGCTACGTCGGCCGGGTCGGCGCGCTGGCTTTCGCGCTCGGCGTCGGGATGGCGATCGCCAACAACCCGGGTGTCGCGGTGGCCGACACGGGCACCGGGTCGAGCGCATCCGCACACTCGGCGCGACACTCCGTCAAATCCGGGCCTCCGAAAACCCGCGGCTCGGCGAAGCGCGCCACTCCGCTGGCCCCGCGCGACACCGTCGCGCTCACCGACGTCCTCGGCTATGCCCGCCGCGAGGCCGAGCTGACCACTCAACAGCCGCCCGCGACCGTCGGCAACATCTTCTTCGCCCGGCGACCCACCCTGGCCTACAACGCCGCGCAGAACGTCCAAGCCGGCGACGGCACGATCACCGGCACACTCAACGCCAAGCAGGCCAACGGGTACACGCTCACCTACACCGTCAGCCAGGCGCCGCAACACGGCACCGTCGAGATCCACGACAACGGCACATTCACCTACACCCCTGACGCGCAATTTAGCACACTCGGTGGCACCGACACCTTCGCGGTGATCGCCGACGATCGACCCGGCAACCGCACCCACTGGCACGGTCTCGCAACGTTTTTCGCGCCCAACGGCGGGTCAACCGCGACCACCAAGGTGACGGTGCTGGAGAACCCGGCCAACCTCGAGCCCACTTCCGTGCTGTCCACAACCGACCAACTCAACGCCGAGCAGACCGTCACCCAGATCACGAACTCGCCATTCGTGCGGCTGGCCAAAGAAGTCCTCAAGATCGGCTGGTGGCTCGCGGCGCAACGGAACTTCGCCATGGTCGGTGGGCCCGACAAGGAGAACATGGCCCAGCTGGACCAGGCCGTCACCGAATACGCCAACCAGGCCGCGATGGAAGTCCTGCTGCTGAACTCCAACGCGCCCAAGTTCTTTCAACAGGTAGCGCCCAGTCACAACTGGTATCTGCAGAACTTCACCGGCACCCGGATCTGGTACGACAACCCCGACACCATCTACCGGTTCGTCGGCGTCAACAACGCGTCCTCGTACGTGATCACCGGCAAGTTCGACGGCTCGCTGCCCGCCGACACCAACTTCAGCGTGCTGACCGGCCTGAGCGGAACCACCGCCGACAACATCAACGGCAAGGACCTGCTCCTCAACCCCGACGGCAGCTTCACCATCATCGCGGATTCCAACCCCACCCTGCCCGGACAGCAGAACCACCTCCATCTGCCACCGGGCACCAGCCTGATCACTACCCGAAACACGTTGGCGGACTGGAACAACGAAGAGCCGATGAGTCTGTCGATCCTGCGGATCAGCGGTCCGCCCAACAGCCTTTTCAGCCAGGTCGGCGGCTTCGCGATCCCGGTGCTTGGCCCGCTCGTCAGCGGCAACCCGCTGTTGACCTCGCTGGTCTCCTTCATCCCGCCGCTGCCCGCACCGCGCCTGCTGCAGTCGGTCGAGGCCGCGGTAATTCTGTTGCTCCTCGGGATCAGCGGCGAGGACAAGTACATGTCGGTCGCCACCAAGGACGCCACCACCGGGCAGACCAAGGCGCCCAACGTGTTCTCCGATCCCGACCACAACGCGTCGTTCCTCGCCACCCAGCTGCAAAGCGTCGGGTACTTCCAGCTCGCTGACGACGAGGCCCTGGTCCTGACGATAAATCCGGGCAAGGCACGGCATTTCAGCGTCCCGGTGACCAATGTGTGGACGATCACCGACAACTACTGGGACGAACAGACCAGCCTCAACGTCAGCCAGTCCGACCGCAACGACGACAACGCGACGTACACGATCGTCGTCTCCCCCACCGATCCCGCCGTGGCCAACTGGGTGTCCACCGGTGGGCTCAATCAGGGGACGATCTCGATCCGGTTCCAGGACTTCGATCCGACCTCCACCGTCGACCCGACCGTGAGCTCCCAGGTGGTCAAGCTCGCCGACCTGCCCTCGGTCCTGCCCGCCGGCACGCTCCACGTCACCCCCGACGGGCGGGCCGCGCAGATCGCCGAACGTCAACTCGGATACAACAAGCGCTACACGCCCTACCCGCAGGCCTGAAGTTCGGCGCGAAAACCGCCGCTCAGCGAACGAAAACGCGCCGAAATCGCTTGACCGTCAGAGGTCGAGCAGCGCAGTCTCGGGCGCCTCGATCAGCCCCCGCAGGTCGGTCAGGAACGCCGCGGCCTGCGCCCCGTCGACGATGCGGTGGTCGAACGCACACGTCAGCGTCATCGTCGGCCGGGCCACCACCGACCCGTCGACGACGACGGCCCGCGGCTTGAGCGCACCCATGCCGAGGATCGCGGCCTCCGGGTAGTTGATCACCGGTACCCCCTCGTCGAGACCGAGGGCGCCGAAGTTCGACACCGTGAACGTCGACCCACTCAGCTCGGTGGGCGCCAGCGTGCCCGCCCGTGCCCGCGCGATGACGTCGTCGACGGCCGCGCCGAGCTGCCGCGTGGAACGGCCCTTGGCGTCGACGACCGGAACCACCAATCCGCGTTCGGTGGCCACCGCGACACCCAACCGGATGTCGGACTGCAGCCGGATCTCCGGTCCCGCTTCGGCGTCCACCCACGTGGCGTTGAGCAGCGGATGCCGAGCCAACGCGATCACCAGCAACCGCAACGTCAGCACGAACGGCGTCAACCCCAGCTGATCGCCGAGGCGCAGCAGTGCCGTGCCGTCCACCGCAACACTGCCATGCGCATCCGGAATCCGACTGCGCGACAACGCCATATGGCCGGCCATCCGGGCCTGGACACCGCGCACCGGAATCGTCTGTGACGTACTTCCCGCCGCACCGAGTACATCGTCGCGGGTGATCACACCGCCGGCTCCGGACCCGGGGCGCAGTCCGTTGAGGTCTATCGCGAGGTCGGCCGCCAGCTTGCGCGTCTTGGGGGCTGCGCGCGCTCGCCTGCTGCGGTCCATGCCGTCGTCGATGCCGTAGCCAACCAGCACCGGTGTGCGTTCGTCGGTGTCGATGCGCACCAACAACTTTCCGACGGCCAGGGTTTCACCCTCGGCGCCACCCAGCTCGGCGACCCGGCCGGCGTAGGGACTGGGGATTTCGACCTCGGCCTTATTGGTCTCGACCGTGCAGAGGGTCTGGTTGAGTTCGACCACGTCGCCGACGGCGACCGCCCAGCTGGTGATCGTCGCATCTTCCAGGCCCTCCCCGAGGTCCGGCACCAGGAAGTCGCTCATGGCCGTCGCATCGCTTTCTCGATGCAGTCGAGCAGCCGGTCCACCCCGGGAAGCCACAACTTCTCCAGGCGCGCAGGCGGGTAGGGGGTGTCGAATCCGGTGGCGCGCAGCACCGGTGACTCGAGGTCGTAGAACAGCTCCTCGGAGATCCGCGCGGCCAGCTCCGCACCGAAGCCCAGGGTGCGTGGTCCCTCATGCATCACGACCGCGCGGCCGGTCTTACGAACCGACGCAGCCACGGTGTCGAAATCCAGGGGGCTCAGTGAACGCAGGTCCACCACTTCGACGCTGCAATCGGCGATCTCGGCGGCGTTCAACGCGGTGCCGACCAGCCCGCCGTAGGTGAGTACGGTGACGTCGTCACCGACCCGACGGATCGCGGCCCGCCCGATCGGTGGTCCGGGCACCGCGAGGTCGACCGCCTCGCGACCCCAGTACCGTCGCTTGGGTTCCAGGTAGATGACCGGATCGCGGTCGGCGATGGCGTGCCGTAGCAGCCAGTAGGCGTCCGACGGTGTCGACGGCACAACGACTTTCAACCCGGCGGTATGCACCCAGTAGGTTTCGGTGGACTCCGAGTGATGCTCGACGGCACCGATACCCCCGAACGACGGAATCCTGAT
>JAEZIA010000209.1 GCA_023416315.1 Actinomycetes bacterium | reverse complement strand
CCGCGGCCGGCGTCCTCACCGTTGATCCGGAACTCGATCGCGTGCCCGCGCGGAGTCGGATCCTCGGTGATGTCGAGCTTCTCGCCGTTGGCGATCTTGAACTGCTGCAGCACCAGGTCGATGCCCGCGGTCTCCTCGGTCACCGGGTGTTCCACCTGCAGGCGGGTGTTGACCTCGAGGAACGAGATCAGGCCGTCCTGGCCGACCAGGTACTCGACGGTGCCTGCGCCGTAGTAACCGGCCTCCTTGCAGATGCGCTTGGCCGACTCGTGGATCTCCTTACGCTGCGCGTCGGTCAGGAACGGGGCCGGGGCCTCCTCGACCAACTTCTGGAACCGGCGCTGCAGTGAGCAGTCGCGGGTGCCTGCGACGACCACATTGCCGTGGGTGTCGGCGATGACCTGAGCCTCGACGTGGCGCGGCTTGTCCAGGTAGCGCTCGACGAAGCACTCGCCGCGTCCGAACGCCGCGATCGCTTCGCGCGTGGCCGACTCGAACAGCTCGGGGATCTCCTCGATGGTGCGGGCCACCTTCATACCGCGACCGCCACCACCGAACGCCGCCTTGATCGCGACCGGCACGCCGTACTCCTTGGCGAACGCCACCACCTCGTCGGCGTCCTTGACCGGGTCGGGGGTGCCGGGCACCAGCGGCGCCTGCGCGCGGGCGGCGATGTGGCGGGCGGTGACCTTGTCGCCGAGGTCGCGGATTGACTGCGGGCTGGGGCCGATCCAGATCAACCCGGCGTCGAGGACGGCCTGAGCGAAGTCGGCGTTCTCGGACAGGAAGCCGTAGCCGGGATGGATGGCGTTGGCGCCGGACTTGGCCGCGGCGTCGAGGATCTTGGCAAAGTCCAGGTAAGACTCGGCGGACGTCTGCCCGCCCAGCGCGAACGCCTCGTCGGCGAGCCGGACGTGCGGTGCGTCGGCGTCGGGTTCGGCGTAGACCGCCACGCTGGCCAGTCCGGCATCCTTGGCCGCTCGGATCACCCGGACCGCGATTTCACCACGGTTGGCGACGAGGACTTTGGAGATGGTCTGACTGGGCACCGCGCCTCCTGCTTTGCGTGACTCTAAGAACGTTCTTTAATAAATAGGTTCGCACGGCAGTGTAAGCGCCGCTGCTTGACCCCGAACGAGCTGGTACCCCTACTAATGAGTAAGTTCGGGTTCCGCGCGCAACCGACGCTTGATTCTGGCAAGCATTGCCGACATCCCGCGCAGCCGAAGCGGACTGATCAGCGCCGCCAAACCGAGCTCGGAATAGAAGTCGTCGGGTACGCCCAGAATGGCGTCCTTCGGCTGACCGTCGAGGCCCGCCGCGAGGATCGAGGCGAAACCTCGGGTGGTGGGAGCCTCGGCCGGGGCGCTGAAGAACAGCCGCACATGCTCGGCGTCGGAGGCATCGACGTGCAGGAACAGCGGCGACTGGCACTCCGGCACCGGTTCCATCGCCGCCTCTTCCAGATCGGCGGGTAGGTCGGGGAGATCGTCGGCGAACTCGAGCAACAGCTTGAGCTTGTCCTGACCCTGTACCTCGGCGAAGTCGGACACGACCTCGGCGAGCGCAGCGGGCATGCTCACGACGACCCGGGGGCTGATCCTGGTTCGGCACCGGCGACGATCGGCACCCGAACGGTGTTGCCCCACTCGGTCCAAGAGCCGTCGTAGTTGCGGACGCCGGGAACGCCGAGCAGGTAGGTCAGCACGAACCAGGTGTGGCTGGACCGCTCGCCGATGCGGCAGTAGGCGATGATGTCGTCGCCGGGCTTGACGAACTCATACACCTCCTCCAACTCGGCACGGCTGCGGAACCGGCCGCTGTCGTCGGCGGCCTTGGCCCACGGCACCGACACGGCGGTGGGGATGTGGCCGCCGCGCAGCGCACCCTCTTCGGGGTAGTCGGGCATGTGCGTGCGTTCGCCGGTGTACTCCTGCGGCGAGCGCACATCGATCAGCGTCGAATGGCCAAGGGAGGCAAGCACATCGTCCTTGTAGGCCCGGATCGCGGCATCGTTGCGCTCGACCACCGGGTAACCGCTGCCGGTCTTGGTCGGCACGTCCAGCGTGGTGTCGCGGCCGTCGGAGATCCACAGATCCCGACCGCCGTTGAGCAAGCGGACGTCTTGATGACCGAACAGCGTGAACACCCAGAGCGCGTACGCGGCCCACCAGTTGCTCTTGTCGCCGTAGATCACGACGGTGTCATCGCGCGAGATGCCCTTGCGGTTCATCAGCTCGGCGAACTGCGCACCGCTGACGTAATCGCGCACCTGCGGATCGTTGAGGTCGGTATGCCAGTCGATCTTCACCGCGCCGGGGATGTGGCCGATGTCGTAGAGCAACACGTCTTCGTCGGACTCCACAATCGCCAGGCCGGGCGTGCCGAGGTGCGCCGACAACCAGTCGGCGGTGACCAGGCGCTCCGGGTGGGCGTAGTCCTTGAGGGTGGGGCTGGGATCTGCGGGAAGCGGCACGACGACGAGCCTACCGCTGATCAGGCGACCGGATTGGCCGCCCACAACTCGCCGATCGCCAGGCCGACGTCGGCGAGCAGCCGCCGTGTCACCGACAGGCCCAGGCCCACCACGTTCGACGGGTCGCCGTCGATCCCGTCGACCAGCCAGCCGCCCAGCCCGTCCAAGGTGAACGCGCCGGCGACCTGCAGCGGTTCGCCGCTGGCCAGGTAGGCCGCCAGCTCGGCGGCGGTCGGGGTGGCGAATCGAACCCGGGTCACCGCGGCTCGGGTGGCGGTGTGTGCGGCCGCCCCGTGTAGCACCCGGATCACGCAGTGGCCGGTGTAGAGCAGCCCGTCCCGCCCGGCCATCGAATGCCATTGCCGCGCAGCCTCTTCGGGTGTCCCCGGTTTGCCGCGCAGGACACCGTCGACGTAGAGCATCGAATCGCAGCCGATCACAACGCAATCCGTGGCGACGGCGGGATCCAGGGTTCGATGCACGGCGTCGGCCTTGGCCTGCGCGAGCGAGGTGACGACATCGCCGGGCTCGGCTTCGGCGCCGAGGTTCGCAACGATCGCGTCCTCATCGACACCCGAGACGACGACCAATGGGTCGATGCCCGCGTTGCGCAGCACCCGCAGCCGGCCCGTCGAGGCCGAGCCCAAGACGACGCGAGTCACCGCCGCATGTGTGTGCGCTCCAGCAGCGTCACCCGGTGCCAGCTGTGAATCGAGTAGCGCAGCTTGTCCACGGGGTGACCCCACATGTTCAACTCCTGCGCGCCCGGCCCCGGGTTGCCACCGCTCGCGGCGGCCAGCACCGTCACCAGAGCGGCGATGTCCTCGTCGCTCGGGTTGCCCTTCTCGATGCGGATCTCGGTCGGAAGCGGCTCCGGGTTGTCCAGCGTCATGTCCCGGGGGTCGCTGACCTCGGTGATGTCCTCGTGCTTGGTCACAGGAAGGACCCTTTCGTCAGAGCGGGATGTTCCCGTGCTTCTTCGGCGGCACCTGCGCGATCTTGCGCTCCAGCAACCGCAGGGCGGTTGAGATGTAGCCGCGGGTGTGCGACGGCGGAATCACCGCGTCGACGTAGCCGCGTTCGGCGGCGATGTACGGGTTGACGAGTGTGTCCTCGTAGGTCTGCTGCAACTCCAACCGCAGCGCGTCGACGTCCTTGCCCTCGGCGGCGGCTTCCTTGAGGTCCTTGCGGTAGACGAACCCGACCGCACCGGAGGCGCCCATGACGGCGATCTGGGCCGTCGGCCAGGCCACGTTGACGTCGCAGCCCATGTCCTTGGAGCCCATGACGCAGTACGCGCCGCCGTACGCCTTGCGGGTGATCACGGTGACCTTGGCGACCGTGGCTTCGCCGTAGGCGTAGAGCAGCTTCGCGCCGCGGCGGATGATGCCGTTGTACTCCTGCTCGGTGCCCGGCAGGAAGCCCGGCACGTCGACCAGCATCACGATCGGGATGTTGAAGCAGTCGCAGG
>JAEZIA010000090.1 GCA_023416315.1 Actinomycetes bacterium | reverse complement strand
CCGGCGCCTGCCTGGTTGCCCTCACCGCCGCATGTTCGAGCTCGTCCGACACAGCACCGTCGACCACCGCCGCTGCCGCCACCGGTGAGGAGATCGTGATCGGCACCTCCGGTGACTTCCCGCCGGTTTCCTTCGTCAAGGACGGCTCCACCACGGTGGTCGGCTTCGAAGACGACCTCGCCAAGACCGTCACAGACAAGATGGGCCGTACCTACCGGTTCGAGCAGATGTCGTTCGACGGACTGCTGCCCGCTCTGCAGTCCGGCCGCATCGACGCGATCCTGTCCGGCATGTACAACACCGAGAAGCGGCGACAGCAAGTCGATTTCATCGACTACATGTACATCCCGCTGACGGTGCTGACGACCACGGAGAACGCGCCTAAGACGCCGGGGCCGGAGGCGTTGTGCGGTAAGTCGGTCGCGTACCTGACCGCCAGCCCGGTCGAACGCGAACAGCTCGACAAGTGGTCGGCAGACTGCTCCGCCAAGGGCCAACCGCCGCTGGAGCCCACCGGGTTCCCCTCGGTGGCCCAGGGCGTCAATGCCGTTGCCAGCGGCCGGGTTTACGGTCAGCTGGAAGGTGACATCACCACGCTGTACATCTCGCGTACCGAGTTCGGCAACAAGCTGGCGGTAGCCTTCGACGTCGAGGGGGAGAAGAGCGTCGTCGGTATGGCGGTGGCCAAGGACAGCCCACTGAAGGGTGAGCTGCAGACCGCGGTGGCTGAATACATCAACTCCGATGCCTACTGCGAGTCGGCGAAGGCGTGGGAGCTCACACCGTCTAACCCCATCCGGCAGTGTTAGCGGAGCTCTGGCACTACTTCACACTGCCGGAGTTGATCGCCGGCGGGATCCTGGCGCTCAAGATCGCCGTACTCGCACTGGTATTCGCCTGGCCGGCGGGATTGCTGATCGCACTGGTCAGCAATTCCCGCTTCCGGCTGCCACGGCTGATCGTCGCCGTCTACCTTTGGATCTTCCGGGGCACGCCCCTGCTGCTGCAGCTGATCTTCCTCTACAACGTGCTGCCGCAGTGGGGGCTGCCGCTGTCTTCGGTGCAGACGGCGATCCTCGGCCTGGCGCTCAACGCGGCCGCGTTCGCCGCCGAGATCTTCCGCGGCGGGCTCAATGCCGTGAACGTCTCCCAGATCGACGCCGCCCGGTCCATCGGATTGTCACCGGCGTTGACGCTGTGGCGGATTCAGCTGCCCCAGGCGCTGCGGGTGATCACACCCGCGCTGGCCAGCGACGCGATCATGACGGTCAAGAACACGTCGCTGGCGTCGGCGATCGCGGTGGCCGAACTGACGCTGCGCAGCCAGCAGTTGGTCTCGATCAACTTCGAGTACCTGCCCGTCTTCGGCGCCGCGGCCGCCATCTACCTGGTCCTCAACACCCTGCTGATGATCGTGCAGCAGTACAGCGAGTTCCGGCTGGACAACACCCGGCGCGCCACCACCGGCCCGATCACGGCATGGCTGCGGACCCGCCTGCGCGGGTCCGCGCCGTCGGTGCGCGGCGTCGACGAAGCCGAGGTGCAGATCGATCTGCATGCCCCGGAATTTCGGGAGTACTGGGACCGGGTCCGCACCGTCGCCGGCCGCGACATGACCGAGCAGCCGACGGTCATCAGCATCCGCGGGCTCCGAAAGAGCTACGGCGGCACCGTGATCCTCGACAACGTCGACCTGGACGTGCGGCGCGGCGAGGTCGTCTGCATCCTCGGTCCCAGCGGGTCCGGGAAGAGCACCCTGTTGCGCGCGATGGACGGCCTCATCGACGTCGACGCCGGTACCGTCGTCGTCAACCAGGTCACGGTGGCCAGCCCCAACGGCCGGAACATCCGCGCCAAGGACCGGCTGCGGGCCGGCCTGGCGATCGTCTTCCAGCAGTTCAACCTGTTCCAGCACATGACCGCCGCGGAAAACCTGCGCGAAGGCCAGTCTCGGGTGCTGGGGCTGTCCCGCAGGCACACCGACGACGTCAACGCGATGCTGCTGCGGGAGCTCGGGGTCGAGGCGATGGCCGACCGGTATCCCGGCCAACTCTCCGGCGGCCAGCAACAGCGGGTGGCGATCGCGCGGGCGTTGGCGCTGGCCCCCGAGGTGATGCTGTTCGACGAGCCCACCTCCGCACTTGACCCGGAACGCGTCGGCGATGTGCTGCGCATCATGCGTCAGCTGGCGAATCAAGGCATGACGATGGTCGTGGTCACCCATGAGATCGCGTTCGCCCGCCAGTGCGCGTCACGCGTGCTGTTCGTCGACGGCGGCCAGATCCTCGAAGAGGGCCCACCCCGAACGGTTCTCGACGCACCGACCCACGAACGCACCCGGGCGTTCCTGTCGGCTCTGCTTCCCGATACCAATCCCATGACAGAAGAGGTTCTGCAGTGACCACCGCACACGGCTCGGACCTGACCGGGCTCGCCCAGAAGCTGGCGGCCGCCACCGGGCACTACGACGACGCCAGAGGGTTGCCGCCGGAGTGCTACACCAGCGACGAGATCTATGACCTGGAACGCCAATTCCTGTACATGCGGGAGTGGTTGTGCGTCGGGCGCGCTGACCTGATCCCGCAGCCCGGCGACTATTTCACGGTCACACTGCTCGGTGAGCCGCTGATCGTGGTGCGCCAGGCCGATGCCGGCATCAAGGTGCTTTCCGCGCTCTGCCGGCACCGCGGCATGCCGGTCACCGGTCCCGGTGACGGTGAGAAGGACCAGTGGTACGACGTGCCGCCGGAGACGAGCGGTAACGCGGGCAGCGGATTCAAGTGCCCCTACCACTTCTGGGTGTACGGCATCAACGGCTCGCTGCTCGGGGCCCCGCACATGCGGCGCACGAAGTGTTTCGACAAGGCCGATCCCGACCTGTCGCTGCCGAGTATCCGGGTGGAGGTCTGGCAGGGCTTCATCTTCGTCAACTTCACCGCCGACGCCCCGAGCCTGGTCGACCGCCTCGGACCGGTCGACGAGATCGTCGCCAACTGGGGTCTGGGCGAGATGGCCACCGAAGCGCCCACGCTGCAGGCCGACATGCCGTGGAACTGGAAGATCATGCACGAGAACTCGATCGACGTC
>JAEZIA010000182.1 GCA_023416315.1 Actinomycetes bacterium | reverse complement strand
CACCCCGGTGCTGTCGTTCGCCGAGGTCGACACCGAACCGCACAACACCGAACGCAACACCTTCTACACCGAGGCGGGTTCGACGTTCCCCGCGCCGGCGCCGCGGTTCTCCCGGACCGGGCTGGATGCCCCGAAGGCGCCGGGCGTTCCGGGAGCCGACAACGAGTCGGTCCTGCGCGACTGGGTATAGTCCCCAACCAACCAGTAGGTCGAGCTATCGAAAAGGAGCACATACGTGGAGATCAAGGACGCCGTAGCTGTCGTCACCGGCGGTGCATCGGGCCTGGGCCTGGCCACCACCAAGCGGCTGCTCGACAAGGGCGCATCCGTCGTGGTGATCGATCTCAAGGGTGAGGACGTGGTGGCCGAGCTCGGGCCGCGTGCCCGCTTCGCGCAGGCCAACGTGACCGACCCCGAGTCGGTGTCGGCCGCCCTCGACATCGCCGAGGAGATGGGGCCGCTGCGCATCAACGTCAACTGCGCCGGTATCGGCAATGCCGTCAAGACCCTCGGCAAGGACGGGCCGTTCCCGCTGGATTGGTTCAACGCCGTCGTCCAGGTCAACCTGATCGGTACGTTCAACGTGTTGCGCCTTGCCGCTGAACGGATTTCGAAGACCGAGCCGGTCGGCGAGGAGCGCGGCGTCATCATCAACACAGCGTCGGTCGCCGCTTTCGACGGTCAGATCGGCCAGGCGGCCTACTCGGCGTCCAAGGGTGGCGTGGTCGGCATGACCCTGCCGATCGCCCGTGACCTCGCCCGTGAACTGATCCGCGTCGTCACCATCGCGCCGGGCCTGTTCAAGACGCCGCTGCTGGGCTCGTTGCCGCAGGAAGCGCAGGATTCCCTCGGCAAGCAGGTGCCGCACCCGGCCCGCCTCGGCGACCCCGACGAATACGGCGCACTCGCCGTCCACATCGTCGAGAACCCTATGCTCAACGGCGAAGTGATCCGCCTGGACGGGGCGATCCGGATGGCGCCGAGGTAGGGGACAGCACCAGTGACGATCAAGACGAAGTTCACCGAGGCGTTCGGTGTCGAGCACCCGATCGCCCAGGGCGGTATGCAGTGGGTCGGTCGCGCGGAACTCGTTGCGGCCGTTGCCAATGCGGGCGGCCTCGGCTTCATCACCGCGCTCACCCAGCCCACCCCGGGGGATCTGGCCAACGAGATCGCGCGCACCCGCGACCTCACCGACAAGCCGTTCGGGGTGAACCTGACGATCCTGCCGGCCATCAATCCGCCGCCGTATGACGAGTACCGGCAGGTGATCGTCGACGCCGGCATCAAGATCGTGGAAACCGCCGGGTCCAACCCCGCTCCGCATCTGCCGATGTTTCACGACAACGGCATCAAGGTGCTGCACAAGTGCACCTCGGTGCGGCACGCGGTTAAGGCTCAGAGCCTGGGTGTCGACGGCATCAGCATCGACGGCTTCGAGTGCGCGGGGCATCCGGGGGAGGACGACGTCCCGGGCCTGGTGCTGATCCCGGCGGCCGCCGAGAAGATCGAGATCCCGATGATCGCCTCCGGCGGCTTCGCCGACGCGCGTGGCCTGGTGGCCGCGCTGGCGCTGGGTGCCGACGGCATCAACATGGGTTCGCGGTTCATGTGCACGGTCGAGTCGTGCATCCACCAGAACGTCAAGGAAGCGATCGTGGCCGGCGACGAGCGTGGCACCGAGCTGATCTTCCGCAGCCTGCACAACACCGCGCGGGTGGCGTCCAACGTGGTGTCCCGCGAGGTCGTCGAGATCCTCAAGGGCGGCGGCCAGTTCGAGGACGTCAAGGACCTGGTGGCCGGCGTGCGCGGACGCAAGGTGTTCGACGACGGTGACATCGATGCCGGCATCTGGACCGTCGGCACTGCGATGGGCCTGATCAACGACATCCCGACGGTCGGCGACCTGATCAGCCGCATCGTCAACGAGGCCGAGGACATCATCGCCGGGCGGCTGGCCGGCATGGTGGAACCTTCAGAAGATGCGAAAGTGCCCGCCTGATTCCAGGCGGGCACTCCGCGTGTGTCAGAAGCTCCAGAGGGCGCCAGGCCGCATCAGCGGTGCTGGCGCTCTTTGGCGCTGCGGTTTAGCTGGCGTTGGCCAGCGGCGGCTTGTCCTCGAACTGCTCGGAGGTGTCACCTTCGACGAGAACGTCGCCGTGATACAGCGCGTCGAAATCGATCTTGATGACATCGGCACTGGTGTCGTCGATCCACATATCCAGGACTCTATGAGCCGCCTTTAAGGAATCCTTGAGCCGCGTTTCGGAGTTTCCTGGCAATTGTTACTCGCGAGTCAGGTACTGCCTTACTCGAAAGTCAGGTTGGTCACACCCGCGGCCAGAAATGACCCGCGACTAGGGTGGGTCTGAGCAGGAAGGACACTCCCACCATGGCACCTCAGACCGTCGACCACCCCTTCTTCGCCCGCTTCTGGACATTCATGTCAGCCCACGAGTCCGAGGCGATCCGCAAGCTTCGCCGGGAGAATCTCGCCGGGCTCGCCGGGCGTGTCCTCGAGGTCGGCGCCGGCACCGGATCCAATTTCGCGTTCTACCCCGATTCGGTGACCGAGGTCGTCGCGATCGAACCCGAGACCCGGCTGGCGCCGGTGGCCAAGCAGGCCGCGGCGGCCGCCCCGATTCCCGTCACCGTGGTCGAGTCGACGATCGAAACGATGCCGCCGACGGAGCCCTTCGACGCGGTGGTCTGCTCGCTGGTGCTCTGTTCGGTGGACGACCCCGACGGCGTGCTGCGTCAGCTCGCCGCCCTGCTCAAGCCCGGCGGAGAGTTGCGCTTCTTCGAGCACATCGCCGCCGACGGCTGGCGCGGCCGGCTGCAGCGGGTCGCCGACGCCACGATCTGGCCGCGGATGGCCGGCAACTGCCACACCCACCGTGACACCGAGCGGTCGATCGCCGGCGCCGGGTTCGTGATCGACACCGCCCGGCGCGAGGCGCAGTTCCCGGCCTGGGTACCGCTGCCGGTGCACGAGGTGGCGCTGGGACGGGCGACGAAGCGTTAGTTCCGGCGGCCTTGCAGTAGTAGCTCGGGCAGCTGCTGCAGCAGGCGCGGCAGCGCCGTGCTGGCCGACTCACGGATCGAGATCGTCGCGGTTGACGAGAGCGGGGTCGGCTCGGGGTTGACCTCCACCACGACCGCCCCGCGGGCCAGCGCCACATCCGGCAGGCCGGCCGCCGGATAGACGATCCCCGACGTGCCGACCACCACCAGCACGTCGGCGGTGGCCACGGCCTCCACCGAGGCCTGCCACGGTTCGTCGGGCAGCTGCTCGCCGAACCAGACGATGCCGGGGCGGATCAGCCCACCGCAGACGCACTGCGGCGGCGTCTTCTCCAGCTCGGGTTCGGGCATGTCCGGCAGCGGGCCGTGATAGCGCGAACCGCAGGTGTCGCACCAGAACTCGAACAGGCTGCCGTGCAGGTGGTGCACCGGGGTGCTGCCCGCGCGTTCGTGCAGATCGTCGACGTTCTGGGTGATCACGGTGACTTCGGCGTGGTCCTGCCAGGCTGCGACCGCGCGGTGACCGTCGTTGGGCTGCACCCGTCCGACCAGGTGGTGTCGCCACAGATACCAGGCCCACACCCGCTCGGGGTGGTTCTGCCAACCGTCGGTGCTGGAGAGTTCGTACGGGTCGTACTTGGCCCACAGGCCGTTCTTGTCGTCACGGAAAGTCGGCACGCCGCTCTCGGCGGATATCCCCGCCCCGCTCAGCACCGCGATACGCACACCCACCAAAATAGCCGGTCTGGGCGATACTGAGCAGGTGTCGGAACTGGGGGTGTGGCTGCGCGTCGACGGACAAGCCGGGCGGCCACTGTTTGAGCAGCTGAGAACTCAAATCATCGACGGTATCCGCGACGGGCGGCTCTCGCCCGGCACCCGGTTGCCGACGGTGCGCGAGCTGGCCGGTCAACTGGGCCTGGCGGTCAACACCGTCGCGCGGGCCTACCGGGAGCTGGAGACCGCCGGGATCGTCGAAACCCGAGGCAGATTCGGCACATTCGTGGCGCGCGCCGATCCCGCCGACGCCGCGAAGGCGGCGGCGGCCAACGCCTACGTCGAGGCCGCCCGAGCGCTCGGGCTCGGCAAGCACGAGGCGCTGCGGTACCTGGATTCCGCGTTCGGCTGAGTGTCAGCCGAATTCCAGCAGGGTGTACGCCCCGCGCATCGGCTTCAGCGGCCCGAACTGCCAGAGCGCGGGGAACACCTTCTCGAACACGAAGCCGCGTCCCCGCGGCATCGGGATGTCGTGGACGGCCTTGATCCCCGGCACGGTGTTGGCGAGGTCGGCGAGCTGATTGACGGTCAGGCTGAACGGCATCGGCGGCACGCGGTAGTGCTTGGAGGAGCGCATTCCCTTGGGGGCGAGCTTCTTGACCAGCACCGGCGGCAGGTCGAAGAACATCTCGCCGCCGGGAAAACGTTTGGCGCACTGCACGATTATGTCCATCGCCTCATGCGGCTTTAGATACATCAGCAGGCCTTCGGCGGTGATGAACACGCCGTTGCTGGTGTCCACCTTGTCCATCCAGCTGAAGTCCAGCGCCGATTGCGCGAGCGTGGTGATCCGTGGCGACGATGGCAACAGCCGCTGTCGCAGCTCGATCACCGCGGGCAGGTCCACCGACAGCCAGTGGAACTGCGGGTCCGGCAGTGCCTCGCTGACTCGCCAGAAGCTGGTCTGGAAGCCCTCGGCCAGCGCGACGACGGTCGCCTTGGGATGGCGGCGCAGGTAGTCGACCGCGCACCCGTCGACCGCCAGCGACCGCAGCGCCATCTCCTGACCCTTGCGGCCGAACTTGTCGAAGTCGAAATCGATGGAGTCGACGAGCTTGATCGCCATCGGATCGTGCAGGATCGCGCCAGGCAGGCTCGCCTGATGGGCGCGGCCGTTGAGCGTCAGCAACGCGGTCTCCGAGACGCCGCCGAGCTGGCTGGCGTCGATCTTGGGGCTGTTCATTTCACTACCTTCATGAGCGTGCGCAAATTGCGCGTGGTGGTCGACGACTTGTAACGCTTGCTGCCCATCGTCTTGCCGATCGTCGAGTCCAGGGTGGACCCCTTCGGCACCTGCCAGTAGATGACGCCGTCGCCGCGGGCGATCTTCTCGTCGAGTCCGGCAGACAGTTCGGCGAGTTCGTCGAGGATCGCGGGCTCGCTGACGAATGTCACATACGACTGCCGGCCCTCGACCTCGGGTTCGAACGGATATCCGCTGGCAATCGCGCGGACCTGTTCGAGATCGTAGACCAAGACCCAGGCCTCGTATCCGAACGTATCCCGCAGGGCGGCTTCGGCTTTCGTGCGTACCGTGGTCGCGGAGCCGCCGCTGTCGAGGACGATGTTGCCGGTAGCGAGCAGGGTGGCGACGTTATCGAATCCGGCGTCGGTCAGCGCCGCGGCGACGTCGGCCATCTTCAGGTTCACTCCGCCGACGTTGACGCCGCGCAGGAAAGCGGCATAGCGGGTCATGACTCGATGCTAGCGACGTAGGCTCGGTGGATGACCCGTCACGTGTTCGACGACAAGCTGCTGGCGGTGATCGCGGGCAACTCCCTCGGTGTGCTGGCGACCATCAAGCGGGACGGCCGCCCGCAGCTGTCCAACGTGACCTACCACTTCGACCAGCGCGAGGTCGTCATCGAAGTCTCCATCACCGAGCCGCGGGCCAAGACCCGCAACCTGCGCCGCGACCCGCGGGCCTCGCTGCTGGTGTCCTCCGACGACGGCTGGTCCTACGCCGTTGCCGAAGGGAATGCGATCCTCAGCCCGCCCGCGGCGTCGCCCGACGACGACACCGTCGAGGCCCTGATCGCGCTCTACCGCAACGTCGCAGGCGAGCACCCGGACTGGGACGACTACCGGCGCGCGATGGTGACCGACCGGCGGGTGCTGCTGAAGCTGCCGATCTCCCACGTGTACGGAATGCCGCCCGGCATCCGCTGAGACGTTAGTCTGACCAGCATGGCCGAATCAGAGTCCGCACCGCAGGACGACACCAAAGCGAAGTTCCGCGAGGCGTTGGAGCGCAAGAAGGCGA
>JAEZIA010000180.1 GCA_023416315.1 Actinomycetes bacterium | reverse complement strand
CGGTGTCGGGCAGCAGTTCGAGTGCCTCGACCTCGGCCGAGCGCAGACCCGTGGAGGTGTGCTCGGCGTTGGCCGCCAACTGCCAGTCGGTGATCTCCTCGGTCGGATACTCCGCCGGCTGGCGCTGTTTCTTGCGGTAGCTGTTGATATAGGTGTTCGTCAGAATCCGGTACAACCAGGCTTTGAGGTTGGTGCCCTCGCGGAACGACCGGAACCCGGCATAGGCCTTGACCATGGTTTCCTGCAACAGGTCTTCGGCGTCGGCCGGATTGCGGGTCATGCGGAGTGCACCGCCATACAGCTGGTCGAGCAGCGGAATCGCGTCACGCTCGAAGCGCGCCGTCAACTCCGCATCGGACTCTTCGCGCTGGGCGACTTGGGCCGGGCCCGAACCGTCAACGCCGTCGATGTCGGTCATCGTGGGTGACACAGTCCCTTCTGCCGCGGTGCCCAAGAGCTCCGGCAGCGGTATCGGACGGATGAGAAATGCAGGTACCTGCTCGCGCGCCATCATGCAGACTGCGACTGACACCGGACTTCTCTCCTCCCAATCCTAAGGCTGTGACCAACAACTTTTCGGTCGCGGGCTGCTAATACGTGCGACCACTGTCCACAACAGGATTTTTCACCGGGCTATTTCCCGTGGTTAGGCTGTGCCCCGTGAGTCGTGCGGCAACCCCGGCCATCGCCGCGTTGATAGCGGCCGGCGCACCCCATGAGGTGCTGCGTTACCACCACGACCCGCGCTCGGAGTCCTACGGCGACGAGGCGGTGGCCGCCCTGGCGGGCGACTCCCTGGTGCCCGAGCAGATCTTCAAGACGCTGGTCATCGCGGCCGGACCGGTACTGGCGGTGGCGGTCCTCCCGGTGCCCTGGAAGCTGTCGCTGAAGGCCGCGGCCGCCGCGCTGGGGTTGCCCAAGGCCGTGATGGCCGAGCGCGCCGCCGCCGAACGCGCCACCGGTTACGTGCTGGGCGGGATCTCCCCGCTGGGCCAGCGCAAGCGGCTGCCGACCGTCGTCGACAGTTCGGCATTGGGCTACGACCGCGTGCTGTGCAGCGCGGGCAAGCGGGGCTGGGATGTCGCGCTGGCGCCCCAGGACCTGGTTCGGCTGACGGATGCGGTGACCGCGGATATCCGCGCGCAATAGTGTGGCAGCCATGGCAGGCACACCCTTCTCCGGCAAGACCATGTTCATCTCGGGCGCCAGCCGCGGCATCGGCCTGGCGATCGCCAAGCGCGTCGCGGCCGATGGCGCCAATATCGCGCTGGTCGCCAAGACCACCGAGCCGCATCCGAAGCTGCCCGGCACCATCTACACGGCCGCCAAGGAGATCGAGGAGGCCGGTGGCCAGGCGCTGCCGATCGTCGGCGACGTCCGCGATGGCGATTCGGTGGCCGCCGCCGTGGCCAAGGCGGTCGAGCAGTTCGGTGCGATCGACATCTGCGTCAACAACGCCTCGGCGATCAACCTCGGCTCGATCGAGGAGGTGCCACTCAAGCGCTTCGACCTGATGAACGGGATCCAGGTGCGTGGCACCTATGCCGTGTCGCAGGCCTGCATTCCGCACATGAAGGGCCGGGAGAACCCACACATCCTCACGCTCTCACCGCCGATCCGGCTGGAGTCGCAGTGGCTCAAGCCGACGCCGTACATGATGGCCAAATTCGGAATGACGTTGTGCGCGTTGGGCATTGCCGAGGAGCTCCGCGACGCCGGCATCGCCTCCAACACGCTGTGGCCGCGGACGATGGTCGCCACCGCCGCGGTGCAGAACCTGCTCGGCGGTGACGAGGCGATGGCCCGCTCCCGCAAGCCTGAGGTCTACGCCGACGCCGCCTACGCGGTGCTGAGCAGGCCGGCCCGCGAGTACACCGGGCAGACGCTGCTGTGCGAGGACGTGCTGCTGGACTCCGGTATCACCGACCTGTCGGTGTACGACTGCATTCCGGGCTCCGAGCTCGGGGTGGACCTGTGGGTCGACACCCCGAACCCGCCCGGCTACCCGAAGCCCTAGTTCTTCGGGCGTAGCACGCGCTGCTAGTTCTTCGGGCGCACTCCGAAGCGGCGCACGCCGCGGCCCGCGAACGCCCGCATCGCCGCCAGCGCGATCCGGCCCTGCCGCCGCGGTGACGAGTACCAGACCAACTCCGACTTCTGGGTCGGGATCCGCGGCGCGGTGATCGCCTGCTGGCGGCAGAACTTGATCAACCCGCTGGGCCCGCCCGCCCGGTAGCCGATGCCGGAGTCCTTCCAGCCGCCCATCGGGAGCGACGGGCAGAACACGTTGGTCAGGGCGTCGTTGATGTTGACCGCGCCGCACTCGAGCCGACGAGCAATCCGCTCACCGCGCTCGACGTCACCGGTCCACACCGTGGCCGACAATCCATATTTCGAATCGTTGGCCAGCCGGATGGCCTCCTCCTCGTCGGCGACCTTGACCACCGGCAGCGTCGGGCCGAAAGTCTCCTCGGCGATGCAGGACATCGTCGGGGTGACGTCGGCCAGCACGGTCGGCTGGTAGAAGGTGCCGACGCCGGTGGGCTTGCCACCGGTGAGCACCCGCGCGCCCGCGGCGACGGCGTCCTTGACGTGGCCGTCGACGATATCGCGCTGCGCTGCGGTGGCCATCGCGCCCGTGTCGTACTTGAAGCCCGAATCCTCTTGTCCCTGAGCGATATTGCGGACGTTCGCGGTGAGCTTGCCGATGAACTCGTCGTAGACCGGCGCCTCGACGTAGACCCGCTCCACCGAGATGCAGACCTGCCCGGAGTTGAACATCCCGCCCCAGGCGATGCCGTTGGCCGCGCGCTCGATGTCGGCGTCGGCCAGCACGATCGCCGGGTCCTTACCGC
>JAEZIA010000500.1 GCA_023416315.1 Actinomycetes bacterium | reverse complement strand
GGCCCCATCATGGCGATGGCATGGCGGGCTGCCGATTTCATCATCGAAGACCGCTAGCCGCGCGACCGACTATGCTATACAGACGTATAGCAGAAGCGAACTGCCGTGGCGAGGAGTGTGTCTGACGTGAGCCGGGTGGCCGTGGTGACCGGTGGCGGATCGGGTTTGGGCGCGGCAGTGTGCGCGCGGTTGGCGGCCGACGGGCACCGAGTGGCCGTCCTGGATCTCAACGAGGAAGCCGCCACGAAGGTTGTCACCGGCCTCCGGGAGAACGGCGGCGACGGGGTGCCGGTGCCGGTGGACGTGTCGGATGAGGGGTCGGTGCGTGCTGCCTTCGATACGGTCCGCGGCCGTTTCGGGCCCGTCGAGATCCTGGTCACCAGCGCCGCCGTTGGCGGCTTCACCCGGTTCGATCAGATCACCCTCGATGAGTGGAATCGATTCCTGGCGGTCAACCTGACCGGAACCTTCCTGAGCCTGCAGGCCGGATTGGCCGACATGGTGCCCGCCGGCTGGGGGCGCATCGTCACGATCTCCTCGGCCGCCGGCCAGCAGGGCGGACCACGCCAGGGCCACTACTCGGCGACCAAGGGCGGGGTCATCGCCTTGACCAAGACCATCGCGCGCGACTACGCAGGAAAAGGCATCACCGCCAACACGATTCCGCCGTTCGCCATCGATACGCCCATGCTGCGCGAACAACAGCAACTGGGGAAGCTGCCGCCTACCGACTACCTCACCCAGGCGATCCCCGCCGGGCATCTGGGGACACCCGATGACGTCGCCGGGCTCTGCTCCTACCTGTGCACCGACGGCGCCGGGTACGTCACCGGCCAGGTGATCGGTGTCAACGGCGGCGCCGTCATTTAACGCGATTTCACGACGCGGATCATCGACAGACAGGAAACACGGTGAAAGCAGCCGAGGCCGGGCGTAGCGGCTACCACTTCGACCGGCACCATCCGGACTACCGGCAGAACTTCCTCGACATCACGCACGAGATGCAGCGGACGTGCCCAATGGCTTGGACGGACACCTACGGCGGTCACTGGGTGGCGGCGGGCAGTGCCGAGGTGTTCGAGTTGGCCCGCTGCCCATATGTTTCCAACGATCACGACGTGAACAACGAGCGCCGCGGATACAAGGGCATCTCGATCCCGACGATGATCGAGGCGGAGAATTTCCGTGGCGGCATGCTGGAGATGGACGACCCCGAACATCGGCATTACCGAACAGCGCTGAATCCCTATCTTTCGCCGGCAGCCGTCAAGCGGTGGGAGCCGATCATCGCCGAGATCGTGCGCGCCTGCCTCGACGAGCGCATCGAAACCGGCAGCATCGACTTCGTCGACGACCTGGCCAACGTGGTCCCCGCCGTGCTCACCCTGGCGATGCTCGGTGTACCGCTGGACAAGTGGACCATCTACAACGAACCCGCGCACGCCTCGGTGTACACCCCACCGGATTCCCCCGACGCCGAACGGGTGCGGGAGTTGTACCTGGCGATGGGCATGGACCTGTTCGCCAACCTCGTGGAAATCCGCGAGAATCCGCGCCCGGGCATCATCGACGCGTTGGTGAAGTTGCGTATCGACGACCAGCCCCCACCCGACATCGAGTTGATCGGGATGCTGAACCTGTTGATCGGCGGCGGTTTTGACACCACGACCGCTCTGACCGCCCATGCCCTGGAGTGGCTCTCCCAGAATCCCGAGGAACGTACGCGACTCAGCACCGAACGGGAGACTCTACTCAATCCGGCCACCGAGGAGTTCCTGCGGTACTTCACCCCGGCCCCGGGCGATGGGCGCACGATCTCCGAGGATGTGGACGTCAACGGAATCGCGCTCAAGGAGGGTGAGCGGCTGTGGCTGTCCTGGGCGATGGCCAACCGGGACCCCGCGGTGTTCGCCGATCCCGACCGGGTGGTGATGGACCGGAAGGGTAACCGGCACTTCAGCTTCGGGTTGGGGGTGCACCGCTGTATCGGCTCGAATGTCGCGCGCACGGTGTTCAAGGCCATGCTCACCGCCGTCTTGGACCGGATGCCGGACTACCACTGTGTCGCGGACGGCACCGTCCACTACGACAGCATCGGCGTCATCCAGGGCATGCGGCACCTGCCCGCGACCTTCAGCCCCGGGCCGCGGCTGGGTCCCGGGCTTGCCGAGACGCTGGCCATCCTGCAACGGGCCTGCGATGAACAAGGTCTGGCGCGGCCCATCACCGAACGCAAAGAGTCCGCCGAGATTGGGGAGATCTCATGAGCGACCTGTATTACGACCCCTGGGTCGTCGAGATCGATCTCGACCCCTACCCGACCTACCGCAGGCTGCGGGACGAGTCACCGGTCTATTTCAATGAGCGGCACAACTTCTGGGGCGTCAGTCGTTACGCAGACGTTGACACCGCGCTGAAGGACACCACCCGCCTGAGTTCGGCCAAGGGCGACATCCTCGAGGTCGTGCTCGCCGACCCGGTGATCCCGGCCGGGATCTTCATCAACGAAGACCCGCCCCTGCACACCATCCACCGGGCGATCGTGTCGCGTGCATTCACGCCGAAGAAGATGCGCGCCATCGAGGACAAGGTGCGCGCGTTCTGCGCGGCCTGTCTCGATCCGCTCGTCGGCGGCGACCGTTTCGATTTCGTCGAGGACCTCGGTGCCGAACTGCCGATGAAAACCATCGGCATGCTGGCCGGAATCCCGGACTCCGAGCAACCGGCGGTGCGCGCGCACGCCAACGCGGTGCTGCGCAATGAGGCCGGCAAGCCGATGGACATCGACAAGAACCACTACTTCACCGGCGAGATGTTCGGCGAATACGTCGAGTGGCGGGAGAAGCACCCCTCCGACGACCTGATCACCGAGTTGTTGAACGTGGAGTTCACCGACGAGACCGGCACGACCCGCAAGCTCACCAAACAAGAGCTGGTGGTGTTCCTGGCGGTGGTCGCCGGTGCCGGCGTCGAGACCACCGGCCGGCTATTCGGCTGGATGGGAAAGGTGCTGGCCGAGCATCCGGAGCAGCGCAAAGAACTCGCCGACGATCCCGCGCTGATTCCCGGCGCGATCGAGGAGCTGCTGCGGTT
>JAEZIA010000289.1 GCA_023416315.1 Actinomycetes bacterium | reverse complement strand
GCCAAGGCCTACCAGCTCACCGCCCGCAGCACCCGCGCCGGATCTCCATCTGGCCTGGACGGGCCGGGCTGGGAGTCGGTGACCACCCCGCATGACTTGGCCGTGATTTATCGAGAAGCGTTGCGCTACCCGCTGTTTGCGCAGATCGTCCACCAGCCCTCGGCGCTGTTCCCCGGCCGGTCGGGATTCAAGGAGATCAAGAACCAGGACCGTCTGCTGCGCAGTTACCCCGGCTTCATCGGCGGCAAGAGCGGATACACCAACCTGGCCCAGGAGACGTACGTCGGCATGGCTCAGCGCAACGGCCGCCGACTGATCGTCGTGCAGATGTACGGCAGCGACGACCTGTGGGGCCAGGCCGCGAAGTTACTCGACTGGGGCTTCGGCCACTACGGCCAGTAAGCACCGATCAGTAGACCCGGCCGCGCAGGATCACCCGGTCAGGGTTGGCCAAGATGTCTGCGCCGCCGCGCGGGTCCGCGGTGAAGCACACCAGATCCGCCGGCGCGCCGTCGTCGAGCACCGGCCGCCCCAGCCACCGGCGCGCATCCCAGCACGCCGCACCCAACGCGTCGGTCGGACTCATCCCGATGCGCGTCAGCGCCTCGACCTCGTCGGCGATCCGACCGTGCGCGATCGTGCTGCCGGCGTCGGTGCCTGCGTAGATCGGCACGCCGGCTTCCCGGGCGGCGGCCATCCGCGGGTAGCAGCTGGCATAGAGCTCGCGCATGTGGGTGGCGTACGACGGGTATTTGCTTGCGGCGTCGGCGAATCCGGGGAAATTCTCGATGTTGATCAGGGTCGGTACCAACGCGGTGCCGTGCTCGACCATCATCGCGATCGTCTCATCGGTCAGCCCGGTGCCGTGCTCGATACAGTCGATTCCCGCGCCGATGAGCCCCGGCAGGGCATCCTCGCTGAACACGTGCGCGGTGACCCTGGCGCCCTCATCGTGCACCGCCGCGATCGCGGCGCGCAGCACGTCGTCGGACCACAGCGGCGCCAGATCGCCCACCTCGCGGTCGATCCAATCGCCGACCAGCTTCACCCACCCGTCGCCGGCGCGGGCTTGGGCGGCCAGCACTTCGGGCAGCTGCCACTCATCGTCCAGTTCGATCGCGAAGCCGCGCGAATAGCGCTTGGGACGAGCCAGATGTCGGCCGGCACGGATGATCCGCGGCAGATCGTGATGATCGTCGAGGCTGCGGGTGTCGGTCGGCGATCCGCAGTCCCGCAGCAGCAGTGCGCCCGCCTCACGTTCCCGCTCGGCCTGGGCGATGGCCTCATCCAGTGGGACCTCGCCGTGCTCACCGAGCCCGACGTGGCAGTGCGCGTCGACCAGACCCGGCATGATCCAGCCGCCGTCGAACACCGTCTCGGCGTCGGCAACCGGCTCGGCACGCAGGATGCCGTCGACGATCCACCACTCGACCAGCTCGCCGTAGGGCAGCCCGCGCCCCCGGACGTGGACAGCCGCGGCCCCCGGCACGCTAGTTCTTGCCCGGGAACTTCAGCTTGGACAGGTCAAAGTCGGCAAGACCCGGCGGCAGTTCGTTGAGGCCCTCCGGCATCTGCGACAGATCGGGGAAACCGCCGGGCATGCCGCCGGCGAGCAGCGGATTGCGCTTCGGCGGCGTCGGTCCCCGGCCGCCCTTCTTACCCTTTTGCTTGTTCTTGCCTTTGGCGTTCTTCTTCGACGAGCGCCGCCCGAACGGCATGCCCATCGCACCGGCCATCTGCGACATCATCTTTCGGGCTTCGAAGAAGCGGTCGACGAGCTGATTGACCTCTGACACTGTGACACCCGACCCGTTGGCGATGCGCAGCCGACGCGAGGCGTTGATGATCTTGGGGTCGGCCCGCTCCTGCGGCGTCATGCCGCGGATGATGGCCTGCAGCCGGTCGAGCTGTTTGTCGTCGACGGCGGCCAGCGCGTCCTTCATCTGGCCCGCACCGGGCAGCATGCCGAGCAGGTTGCCGATCGGCCCCATCTTGCGGATCGCCAGCATCTGCTCGAGGAAGTCCTCCAGCGTGAGTTCGCCGGAGCCGATCTTGGCGGCGGCCTCCTCGGCCTTCTGAGCATCGAAGACCTGCTCGGCCTGCTCGATCAGCGACAGCACGTCGCCCATTCCGAGGATGCGGCTGGCCATCCGGTCGGGATGGAAGACGTCGAAGTCCTCGAGCTTCTCACCGGTCGAGGCGAACAGGATCGGCACGCCGGTGACTTCGCGAACCGACAGCGCGGCACCACCGCGGGCGTCGCCGTCGAGCTTGGTCAGCACCACGCCGGTGAAGCCGACGCCGGACCCGAACGCTTCGGCGGTGGCCACTGCGTCCTGGCCGATCATCGCGTCGAGGACGAACAGCGTCTCGTCGGGGCGCACGGCGTCGCGAATCGCGGCGGCCTGCGCCATCAGCACGTCGTCGATGCCGAGGCGGCCCGCGGTGTCGACGATGACGACGTCGAAGTGCTTGGCCTGCGCCTCGGCCAGGCCGGCGGCTGCGACGGCGACCGGATCGCCGGGGCCCGCGCCCTCGGTGTCGGCGGCATCGGGCGCGGTGCCCGGGTGCGGGGCGAAGACGTTGACCCCGGCGCGTTCGCCGACGATCTTGAGCTGGTTGACCGCACCGGGGCGCTGCAGGTCGCAGGCCACCAGCAGCGGGGTGTGGCCCTGCCCCTTGAGCCATTTCGCGAGCTTGCCGGCCAGGGTGGTCTTGCCGGCGCCCTGCAGGCCGGCCAGCATGATGACCGTCGGCGGGTTCTTGGCGAAGGCCAGCTGGCGCGTTTCGCCGCCGAGGATGCCGATGAGCTCCTCGTTGACGATCTTGACGACCTGCTGGGCGGGGTTGAGCGCACCGGACACTTCCGCGCCGCGCGCCCGCTCCTTGATGCGGTTGACGAAGGCGCGCACGACCGGCAGCGAGACGTCGGCTTCCAGCAGCGCCAGGCGGATCTCGCGGGTGGTGGCATCGATGTCGGCGTCGGTCAGCCGGCCCTTGCCGCGCAGGCCCGCGAGCGCACCGGTCAACCGGTCGGACAGGGATTCAAACACGAGCCAAGCCTATCTGGCCCTAGCTGGCTTCTTCGGCGGGCTTGGCCGGCGGCGGAGTCGGCAGCACCGCGTAGAGCTCGCGCTCGAGTTCGGCGCGGACGTCATCGACGGACGCCGGCGCGGGCACCGAGATGCCGAAGGCGTCGACCACCGAGGAGCCCAGCGTGGTGATCTTGGCCCAGGCGATGTCCGCGTCGGCCCGTTCGATCACGCGGGTCAGCAGCGCGAGCAGCCCGGTGCGATCGGTGGTCCGGATCTCGACGATCAGCTGGCCCTCGCCGCTGCCGTCGTGCCACAGGATGCGCGGCGGGGCCGGCACGGCGCTGATCGGCACGGCGGGCTTGTGCTCCCCCACCCGGCCGGTCCCGTTCTGCGCCGCCTCCGTATCGCGCTTTTCCAGCGCGCTGATCACGTCGAGTTCGCCGCCGAGGGCGAGGATGAACTGTTGCCGTAACAACTCGGCCGCGGGCGGGGCACCGAAATGCGGTGACACCACGAACGTGTTGATCGCCGCGCCGCCCGCGCTGTTGACCGACGCCGAATGCACCCGCAGCGAATTGAGCGCAAGTACCCCGGCCGCCTTCGACAGCAGGCCGCGCCGGTCGGGAGCGATCATCGCCACCGAGTAGGTGTGCGCGCTGTCGCCCGACGTCATCTCGACATGCACTCCGCCGTCGCCGGCGAGCGAAAGATGGTGCGGATCAATGGGATCGGCCTGAGGTTGGGGCTCGCCCGCCAGCATCAGCCGGCAGCGCCGCACCAGATCTCCGATGAGCGAGGACTTCCAGTCGCCCCACACCCCGGGCCCGGTGGCCAGTGAATCTGCCTCGGCCAGGGCATCCAGCAGCTCGAGTAGTACCGGGTCGCCCCCCAGCGCCTCGATGACACCGGAGATCGTCTTCGGGTCCTGCAGATCGCGACGGGTCGCGACATCGGGCAACAACAGGTGATAGCGCACGATCGCCGAGAGCACGTCGATATCGGAGGGCCACAGGCCCAGCCGGGTGCCGACCTGCACGGCCAGCTCGGCTCCGATCACACTGTGGTCGCCGCCGCGGCCCTTGCCGATATCGTGCAGCAGAGCGCCGAGCACCAGCAGGTCCGGACGTGAGACGCGGGTGGTGAAAGTGCTTGCCCGAGCTACTGTTTCAACCAGATGCCGGTCGACGGTCCAGATGTGGATCACGTCGCGGGGCGGCAGGTCACGCACGGCTCCCCACTCCGGGAACAGCCGCCCCCACAGTCCGGTGCGATCCAGTGCCTCCACGGTGGACACCGTGGTCGGGCCGGCGGCCAGTAACACCAGCAGGTCGTTGAGCGCGTCGCGCGGCCACGGCGTGCGCAGCTCCGGCGCCGAGGCGGCCAACCGGCTCAACGTCGACGCCGACATCGGCAGCCCGGTGGTCGCCGATGCCGCGGCGACCCGCAGGATCAGGCCGGGGTCACGCTCCGGGCGCGCGTCGCGGGCCAGGATCACCTCGCCGGCGAATTCCACCACACCTTCGTCCAGTGGGCGCCGTGTCGGGCGGCGCAGGACCGAAAGTCCGCGCTTGGGAAGAGCGTTGGCTGCCGTTCGCAACCCGGCATCGACGTAGTAGCTGATGGTGCGGGCCGCATCGGAGAGCACCCGGGCCAGATCGAAGCGGTCACCGATCCGGAGCGCGGCGCCAATCTCGTCGGCGAACTGGGCCAGCAGTTGGTCGCGTCCGCGTTTGGAGGACCTGTGCAGTTCGGTGCGCACATTGAGCAGTGCCAGATGGGCCTCCCCCAGCGACCCGGTCGGCGACACCAGCGAGTGGCTCGGATACACGTCGGCCAGCTGGGCGATGGCCAGCGCGTTGAGCAGCTGCACGTCACGCAGGCCGCCGCGACCACATTTGAGGTCGGGCTCGGCCCGGTGCGCGATCTGCCCGCTGCGCTGCCACCGAGCCTGGGTGTGCTCGACGAGTTCGTCGAAGCGGGAGGCGATTCCGGTGCGCCATTGCCGCCGGGCCCCGCCGATCAGCAGGTGGGACAGCTCGGCGTCGCCGGCGATGTGGCGGGCTTCGAGCATCGCCAACCCCGCCGAGATGTCCTCGCTGGCCACCATCAGCGCTTCGGGCACGGTGCGCACGCTGTGGTCGAGGCGAATGTTGGCGTCCCACAACGGGTACCACAGCAGCTCGGCCACCTGAGTGACGATCTCGGCAGGCATATTGTCGTGCAGGAGCATGAGATCGAGGTCGGAGTACGGCACGAATTCGCGGCGACCCAGGCCGCCGGTGGCAACAATGGCGAACCCACTGGTGGCGGTGATGCCAATCTCGGTGGCCTTTGTGGTCAGCCAGAATTCATGCAGGTCGAGCAGCGCATCGCGCAGCGCGACCGAATCCAACTGACGCTGACCGCCTTCCAGTAATTGCTGGTTCGCGGCGGCCAAGTCTTTCGCGGGCTTGGACGAGCCCGCCGCCGGTGCCTCCCAACGGGAAGCGCCGGCGGCGGAATCTCTTGATTGCTTTGTCATCTCAGTCCTCCAACGGCCGACGCCCAACTAACGCTCATTCGGTGCGGCCGCAGAGAACCTCACAACGTGTGCGTCAGAGAGCGTCGGACCCCCGCTCACCCGTGCGGACCCGAACAACGGTCTCCACCGGGCTGACCCACACCTTGCCGTCACCGATCTTGCCGGTCCTTGCGGCCTGCACGATGACATCCACGACCTTGTCCACGGCCGAGTCGTCGACCAGGACCTCCACGCGGACCTTGGGCACGAAATCCACGGAGTACTCCGCGCCGCGGTACACCTCGGTGTGACCTTTCTGACGTCCATAACCCTGGACCTCACTGACGGTCATCCCAAGGATACCCGTCTGCTCCAGGCCGGTCTTGACGTCTTCCAGCGTGAACGGCTTAACGATCGCAGTGATCAGCTTCATTTAGATCCCTTCCAAGACACTGTCGATTGTTCCCGATCAGACGAGTTCGTAAGCAGTTTCGGCATGTTCAGTCGAGTCGATGCCGGTGTCCTCGTCTTCGGTGCTGATCCGCCAACCCAGGGGCTTGACGATGAAGGCGATGACAGTGGTGAGCACAGCGGTGAAGATCACTGCCGACAGTGCGATGACCACCTGGACGACGAGCTGCTTGTAGTCGTGGCCGTAGAACAGACCGGAGTCCACCGCGAGGAAGCCGATGCCGATAGTTCCCCACAGACCGGCGACCAAGTGCACGCCAACGACGTCGAGCGAATCGTCGTAGCCGAACTTGTACTTCAGCCCGATCGCCAGCGCGGAGAAGATTCCGGCGACGGCACCCAGGATGATCGACCCGATCGGCGAGAGCGCACCGCAGGCGGGGGTGATGGCCACGAGGCCGGCGACGACACCCGATGCGGCGCCGACGCTGGTTGCGTGTCCGTCACGGATCCGCTCCACCAGAAGCCACGCCAGCATGGCAGCCGCGGTGGCCGCGGTGGTGTTGACGAACACCAGACCGGCGATGGCATCGGCGGCGCCTTCAGAGCCGACGTTGAACCCGTACCACCCGAACCACAGGATCGCGGCGCCGAGCAGAACGAACGGCACGTTGTGCGGCCGGAAGGCCGTCTTGCCGAAGCCCAACCGCTTGCCGAGCAGGATCGCCAGGACCAGGCCGGCCATACCGGCGTTGATGTGAACGACGGTGCCACCGGCGAAGTCGATCGGTGCGACGTTGGCAGTGCCCTCTTCGTTGACGCCGAAGATCTTGGCGGCCAGGCCCTCACCCGAGTTCGACAGCAGACCGCCGCCCCAAACCATGTGGGCCAACGGGAAATACACGATCGTGACCCAGAGTCCGCCGAACACCAGCCAGGTCCCGAACTTCATCCTCTCGGCCACCGAGCCGCTGATCAGGGCAACGGTGATGACGGCGAAGGTCAGCTGGAAGGCGACCCAGAGGATGGCCGGCACAGTGCCGAACCCACCCGATACGTAACCGGTGACGTCGTTCCCGAGATCCTTGGTTTCCATCAGCTGATAGACACCGAACAAGGAGAACGGATTGTCGAAGATGCCCGCGATGTCCTTCTCCCCGGTGTGGCCGGACGAGAACGACATCGAGTAGCCCCACAGCACGTAGATGATGCTCACCAGGCCCAGCGAGCCGAACGACATCATCATCATGTTGAGGACGGACTTCTGGCGCGAGAGGCCGCCGTAGAAGAACGCAAGGCCCGGCGTCATGAACAACACCAGAGCGGTTGCCGCGATCACCCACGCTGTATCGCCCGCGCTAAGACCATCCGGCCCAAACGGTTTGAACACGTCGTCGGGTAAACCTAGGGGTAGGCTGAAGAGCACTTTGTGTGAACCTCCTTTGGGAAGTGCGCCGACTTGTCGGCATCACGAGA
>JAEZIA010000470.1 GCA_023416315.1 Actinomycetes bacterium | reverse complement strand
GTCGAGGAATTTGACGACAACTACTGGTCAGTGTTGCGTGACGCCGAGCGCGGTGTGCGGAATCGCCTGCTGGGCGGCCAGCGCCATGTCTTCGAGGCGGAGATGAAGCAGCGGCGCCGGACCAGCGGACAGCCCGGTCACGAAGCCACCCCGTGACGCCGTCTGTCACCCCTGTCACAAACCTGTGCGGGGGCTTTGACGCGGCACGTTTGTGGGTACTCGGCAGCTTCCAGTATGTCGATTGAGGGAGTACTACGTGACCAACGCCGCCGCTATTGAGGTGTGGCCCGGCAAGGCCTATCCGCTGGGCGCCACCTACGACGGCTCCGGCACCAACTTCGCGGTGTTCTCCGAGGTCGCCGAGCGCGTGGAACTGTGCCTGTTCGATGAGGACGGCGCGGAAACCCGGATCACGCTGCCCGAGGTGGACGGCTTCGTGTGGCACGGCTTCCTGCCGAGCATCGAACCCGGCCAGCGCTACGGCTACCGGGTGCACGGCCCGCACGATCCCGCCGAAGGTCTACGCTGCAATCCCAACAAGCTGCTCCTCGATCCGTACGCCAAGGCCGTCGACGGGCACTTCGACTGGAACCAGTCGCTGTTCGGCTACAACTTCGGCGATCCCGACAGCCGCAACGACGACGACTCCGCGGCGAGCATGCCCAAGTCGGTGGTCATCAACCCGTATTTCGACTGGGGTGTCGACCGGCCGCCGCAACGCGAGTACGCCGACAGCGTGATCTACGAGGCCCACGTCAAAGGCTTGACCCAGACGCACCCCGATATCCCCGACGCCATCCGGGGCACCTATTCGGCGATCTCACACCCGGCGATCATCGAGCACCTGAAGGCGATCGGTGCGACAGCCATCGAGCTGATGCCGGTGCATCACTTCGCCAACGACTCGACGCTGATCGAGAAAGGACTGTCAAACTACTGGGGCTACAACACAATTGGGTTCTTCGCCCCCGACAGCAAGTACTCGGCCAGCACCACCCCCGGCGGTCAGGTGCAGGAGTTCAAAGCGATGGTGCGGGCGCTGCACGAAGCCGGTATCGAGGTGATCCTCGACGTGGTCTATAACCACACCGCCGAAGGCAACCACATGGGCCCGACGCTGTCCTTCCGGGGCCTCGACAACGCCGCCTACTACCGCCTCGTCGACGACGACAAGCGCTATTACATGGACTACACCGGCACCGGCAACAGCCTCAACGTCGGGCATCCGCATTCGCTGCAGCTGATCATGGACTCGCTTCGGTACTGGGTCACTGAAATGCACGTCGACGGTTTCCGCTTCGACCTCGCCTCGACACTGGCCCGGGAGTTCTACGACGTCGACCGGCTGAGCACGTTTTTTGAACTCGTGCAACAGGATCCGACCGTCAGCCAGGTCAAGCTCATCGCGGAGCCGTGGGACGTCGGCCCCGGCGGCTACCAGGTGGGCAACTTCCCGCCGCAGTGGACGGAATGGAACGGTAAGTTCCGCGACACGGTCCGCGACTTCTGGCGCGGCGAGGACGCCAGCCTCGGCGAGTTCGCCTCCCGGCTCACCGGCTCGGCAGACCTCTACGAACACACCGCGCGCCGACCGGTCGCCTCGATCAACTTCGTCACCGCCCACGATGGCTTCACGTTGCGAGACCTGGTCTCCTACAACGAGAAACACAACGAAGCCAACGGTGAAGGCAACAACGACGGCGAGAGCAACAACAAGTCGTGGAACTGCGGCGAGGAGGGGCCGACCGACGACCCCGAGATCAACGCACTGCGAGCTCGCCAGCAGCGCAACCTGATTGCGACCACGATCCTGTCGCAGGGCGTTCCGATGATCTGTCACGGCGACGAGTTGGGCCGCACCCAGGGCGGCAACAACAACGGCTACTGCCAGGACAACGAGATCACCTGGATCGACTGGGACGCTGCCGACACCGAACTGCTGGAGTTCACCGCGTCGGTGTCGGCGCTGCGCGCCGCGCATCCGGTATTCCGCCGGCGTCGGTTTTTCAACGGACGGCCGGTGCGGCGGCGGGGCAGCGAAGGCCTACCCGACATCTCGTGGTTCCGCCCCGACGGTTCGGAGATGAACGACGAGGACTGGGACTCCGGTTTCGGTAAGTCGGTGGCGGTGTACCTCAACGGCCACGGCATCCCTGACCTGGACGTCCGGGGACAGCGGGTGACCGATGATTCGTTCGTGCTGTGCTTCAACGCCCACCACGAACCGATCGAGTTCGTGCTGCCGCCTGCCGAGTTCGGTTCGGCGTGGCAGCCCGTGGTCGACACGGCGGCCGGACCGGGTGAGATCGACGACGCGGCGGTGGTCAAGGCCGCCACGCCGGTACGGGTCGAGTCCCGCTCGATGATGGTGCTCCGGATCGTCGAGGACGCGGAGTAGGAGCGCGGGCCGCTGCACGCGAGGGACCATGGCCGATCCCCTCCCCTCCGGGGGACCCGCCATGGTCAAGCAGCGCCGCTGGGCCGATTATCACAATGCGGAACGCGCGCTGCGCAGTTTTCACCATCTTGACGGCGGGAACTTCACCTGACCCCACACATCGTCGCGCGGACGCCAATTCCCGGTGATGTGAACCGGTTACGTCAAACCGACGATGCGCGGATGCTCACTCCACCACGGGATAGATCGAGTCGCCGTCCTCGGGCGTACCGCTGACCTGACCGCGATGGGCCCTATCAGCCGGAGTGTCAATGGGCTCGATGTCCTCAATGACATCGGGCTCCTCTTCGCCGAGTCGGGCGTCCAGCGATTCGCCCTCGCGCTCTTCGCGCGCCGTGATGCCGAACTTGGTTGCCCCGCTCCAGCCTTCGGGTGGGTCGACGACGTCGTCACCGTCGTTGTTGCGCACCTCGTCGGAGTCGAGCGATTCGGTTCCGCTCAGCGTGTCACCGGGGCCGCCTTCTTCGGGAAAGTCCGCTGGGTTGGTCATGGGTGCAGGCTTGCCCGGCGGTGGGGTGGCTAAACCGCGGGCCTCGTCAGCGAGGTGCGCGCCACATCGGCCACAGCGACGGACCGTTGTCCGGGAGCGCGATCTCACCGGTCACGTCGAAGCCGAACCGCTGGTAGTACGGGATGTTGTCCGGGTTACTGGACTCGAGGTAGGCGGGGGCGTACTCGGCGTCGCACCGCTCCAGCCGAGATCGCATCAAGGCGTGACCGAACCCGCCACCACGCACCGTCGGGTCGCTGCCGATGATGCCGAGGTACCAGTGCGGCTCTTCAGGGTGGTTGGCCTTCATCAGGTCGGTGACCGCTCGGCCGGCGGCCAGCCGGCCGCGAAACGCCCGCATCACGCCCGGCAGCATCGCGAGCTGCTCGCGTGGCGACTGTTGCCACCGGCCGGGGGGATCCCACAGCGCGGCGGCGGCAACCCCGTCGGCGGAGGCCGCGACCTCGGTGCCCCGCCCGGCCAGGAAGTGATGGCGGGTCAGCGCGCTGAACAGGCCCGGCAGGGCGGCCTTACGGCGCTCGTCGTCGGGTTGTACCCACTTCATCACCGGGTCGTCCTGGAAGGCCCGGCCCAGGACTCGCGCCAGCGCCGGGATGTCGGATTTGCGGGCGGGACGGACGTCGATCGTCACCACTGCAGGCTAGTCACCCATCTTGTGAATCGCCCAGAGCATGCTCAACTTGCTGCTGCGACCACTCCCACAACCGGGCGGCCTGCTCGGGGTCCACCGCCCACGGCGCGTAGCCGCCCTCCACGCCGTCGGCCATCGGGTCGGCGATCCGGCAGTCCTCGAGATAGAGGCCGCCGCGCCCGCCGAGTTCGGGGCTGGCCGCCGCCCACACCGTGGTGGCGGCGCCGTGTTCGACGTCGGTCACCTCGAGGTTGGCCAGCGTGCCGCCCGCACTGAAGTCGTCACGGGTCATGTGCCGCGCCAGGTCGGTGAACACCACTCCCGGATGCACGGCGAACGAATGCACCCCGCACGGTCCCCAGCGTCGCTCGGCTTCGACGGTGAACAGCACGTTGGCGGTCTTGCTCTGCCCATAGGCCTGCCACTTGTCGTAGCCGGCTTCGTCGTCGAAGTTCGGATCGTCCCAACGGATACCGCCGAGCTGGTGGCCGCGGCTGCTGAGGTTGACGATCCGGGTGCCTTCCCCGAACCGGTCGGCCAGCCTGGTGGTGAGCACGAAGTGGCCGAGATGGTTGGTGCCGAGCTGCATCTCGAAGCCCTGCGCAGTCCGCTGCAACGGCGGGGCCATCACCCCGGCGTTGTTGATCAGCACGTCGATGCGGTCGTGGCGGGCGGCGATCGCCTCGGCCGCGGCTCGCACCGAGCGCAGATCGCCGAGTTCGAGTGGCACCGTCTCACAGTCGATGGCCGAGCGGGTCTTGTCCAGATCCCGTACCGCCGCGACGATCTCGGCGCCGGCCGCCTGCAGGGCCCGCGCGGTTTGCAGGCCGAGTCCCGAAGAGGCCCCGGTGACGACGACGGTGCGCCCGGTCAGGTCGACACCGGAAAGCACCTCGGCGGTGGTCGTCATGCGGGGTCTCCCGTCTCACTTGCCGTGGACCGCCATATCGGGGGTCGGTTCTCCCGCCAGGCGGCGGGCCCCTCGGCCGCGTCCGAGCCGCCCATCAGTTTCAGATGCACCGTAGTCTCTTCGGCGGCCACCGCATCGACGTCCGTCTCGCTCCACAGCAGCCGCTTGCTGTAGGCCACCGAGGCGGGGTTGGCGTTGACCGCCACGTCCCGGGCCAGCTCCAGCGCCGCGGGCAGCACCTCGCCGGCGGGCAGCGCGCGGCTGGCGATGCCCAGCGCGGCGGCCTCCGCGCCGGTGAAACCTCGCCCGGTCAGCAGGATCTCGGCGGCCACGGCCAGGCCGACCGCGCGCTTGAGGGTCGAATGCACGGCGCAGTCGCCGACCATGCCGCGCCGCACCTGCGGGATGGCCAGCTTGGCGTCCTCGGCCACCAACCGGATATCGCATTGCAGGGCCAGCGTCAGCCCGATGCCGATGGCAGGTCCGTTGATGGCGGCGATCACCAGCTTGCGCACCCGCCAGGCCGGCGGCTGGATCGGCGAGGCGCTGAACCCCGCACCGGGACGCTCGAATGCCGCGGCCGCGGCCGACATGTCGGCGCCCGCACAGAACGCCCGGCCGGCCCCGGTGACCACGACCGCACGGACGGAATCATCGACATCACACCGGCGATATGCCGCGCCGAGCTGGTCAGCGGTGTTGGGCGAGAACGCGTTGAGCCGCTGCGGGCCGTCCAGGGTGATCAGGGCGACGCCGAGGTCGTCGACGTCTACGTGGACGGTGGTGGTCACCGCGCGCTCCGCTCTACTCAACCGAGGATCGTGGTGACGCCCAGTGCCACCACGCACGCCACGACCACGACCGTGGTGGTCACGTGGACAATCATTCCCGCCCGCCGCATCGCAAAGCGACCCATCAGCTCACGGTCGCGGCCGAGCCCGATCATCAGGACCAGCAGCGGGACCAGGAGCACCGCGTTGAGCACCTGAGTGCCGACCAGAATCGTCACCAGTGGGACGTTGGGAGCCAGGACGACGACTGCGCCGACGACCGTGACGATGCCGTAGGTGAGGTAGAACGTCCGCGCGTCCCGATAGCGGTCGTCGATCGCGGCTTCCAGTCCCGCGAATTCACACACCGAGTAGGCCGTCGACAGCGGCAGAATCGAGGCGGCCAGGAATGCCGCTCCGATCAACCCGATGCCGAACAGCGTGCCTGCGGCCTCGCCGGCCAACGGCTGAAGGGCGATCGCCGCATCGGCGGCGTCGGCGATGCCAAGCCCGTCGCGGTGCAGGGTCGCGGCGCAGGCGACCACCACGAAGAATCCGATGACCCCGGTCAGCACCGCTCCGGTGATCACATCGACCCGTTCCAGCGGGAGGTCATCGGTGCGGAGTTTCTTGTCGACGGCGTAGGACTGCATAAACGCCAACCCCCACGGCGCCAGCGTGGTGCCCAGCGTGGCTGTCACGATCGCGATCGCCGTGCCCGTCATCGGCATGGACGGCACAACGGTTCCGTGCAGCGCGGCCGACCAGTCCGGCTTGGCCAGGACGCCGGAGGCGAGGTAGGCCAAGAACACCGTGGACAGCGCCAGCAGCAACCGCTCGACGCGGTGGAAACTGCCCCGCAGCACCAACAGCGAGACTGCCACCGCCGCAGCCGGCACGCTGACATATCGGGAGACCCCGAAGAGTTCGAATCCAGCTGCCAGACCGGCGAATTCGGCACACGTGGTGCCGACGTTGGCAATCACCAGCGAGGCAAGTGCGGCTGCTCCCACGCGCACGCCGTAGCGCTGTCGGACTAGGCCGATCAACCCCTGACCGGTGACCACTCCCATCTTCGCGGCCAAGCTGTGGAAGACAATCAGGGCGATGGTGGACAACAGCAGCACCCACAGCAGCTGGTAGCCGTGCTCGGCACCGAGCACGGAGTAGGTGGTGATACCGGCGGGATCGTCATCGGACAGCCCGGCGAGCAGTCCCGGGCCGAGCACGGCGAGCATGGCGCCGAAGCGCTTGGCGGTGCGATTACGGACCCTCATGACCCCGTCCGTCTGGATTGGCGGCCCGAGGCCGGACCCGCGAGCGCAGGAACCGACGGCCCAGCAGGGCCGGCGCGTGTTCCAGTCGGCGGCGCCATCGCTCGGCATGCGCTCCGGGCATGGCCGCGACGATCGCTGCCGCAACGGCGTCGGGAAGGGCCCGCAGCACCCGTTCGCCGACCAGAGGTTGGGCGGCACGCACCGCGTCGGCTGCGGCTGTGGGGTCTTTGGTCGCCAGGATCTCGGCAGCCGACTCGGTGTCCACGCGACTCACCAGTGCAGCAAGCCCACGTGCGTCGAGGTGATGCACGGCAGAACGCGGGCAGGCGAGCTGAACCGCTTGTCCGCGTTCGGAAGTAAGATGCACGTCGGCCCAGTCGATGACGTCGCGACGGGCGCCTGCGGCGAGTCTTTCCATTCCCAGGCGCCGCAATACCGCGCCGAAGCCGACCTCCACGCCGACGAGTTCGATGCGGGCGGCATCGGTGCGAGCGAGCACGACGTCGGCGACACGCGCCAACCGCTGGCCCACCACGTCGACCACCTGGGTATCCAATACGTCTCGCTTCAGCAGGATTTCGTGCTCGGAGAGTGCGACATCGGCGCTTTGATCGCCGGCCGCGACGGTGATCCGGTTCCGCTCGAAGCGGCTCACCCTCTCCCACGGCACCAGCAGCGGCACATCCCGGCGGCGATTGACCAAGAGCCGCTCGAGCAGATGCGGGCCGGATGGCTGCCCCAGGCTGACGGTGAGGTCGGCCAACCGACCCACCACCTTCCCGTCCGGCCCACAGACGTCCCGGCCGGTGACCACGCTGAGCAACAGCACCGTCGAAGCATGCCTGATCCGGACGGCTGCGGGCAGCTAGTCGCGTCGTCCCGGCT
>JAEZIA010000430.1 GCA_023416315.1 Actinomycetes bacterium | reverse complement strand
CCCCGGCGCGCCGGGGGATCCAGGCCAGTCGGGCCCCGGTCTGCTCGGCCAGCCGAGCCGCCGTCGTCAGGGCGCCCGGGCTGGTGGCCAGTCGCTCACCGAGCAGGATGATCGCGCCGGGCGGCAGGTCGCCGGCCAGCTCGTCGAGTGCGGCTGCCTCCTGGCCGGGTGCGGTCAGCATGACCTGCGCCGAGAGTTTCTCCGAGCCGCGCGACACCAGCGGCGCGATCGACACCACCCGCAGCCCGTGCTTACGGACCGCCTTGCGCAGCCGCAAGAACACGATCGGGGACTCGTCTTCGGGTTCGAACCCGACCAGCACCACCGCAGGCGCCGTCTCGAGATCGGCGTAGCTCACGTCGCGCATGCCCGCCACCCGTGCGGTCAGGAAGTCCTGCTCCTCGACCGACTGCGGCCGGGTCCGGAAGTCGATGTCGTTGGTGCCCAGCACGATTCGGGCGAACTTGGCGTAGGCGTAGGCGTCCTCGACGGTGGCCCGGCCACCGACCAGCACGCCGGCCCGCCCGGATCGCAGCCCCGCGGCGGCCACTGCGATCGCTTCCGACCAGGATGCCGAGCGCAGCGCGCCGCTCTCGTCGCGCACCATCGGGGTGGTGATCCGATCACCAACCCGGGCGTAGGTGAACGCCCAGCGGCCCTTGTCGCAGTTCCATTCCTCGTTGACTTCCGGGTCGTCGCCGGCCAGCCGGCGCAGCACCACACCGCGGCGGTGATCGGTGCGCTGGGCGCATCCCGAGGCGCAGTGCTCGCACACGCTGGGGCTGGACACCAGATCGAAGGGCCGCGCCCGGAACCGGTACGCGGTGCCGGTCAACGCCCCGACCGGGCAGATCTGTACGGTGTTGCCGCTGAAGTACGAATCGAACGGCTCACCGGGGCCGATTCCGACCTGCTGCAGGGCGCCGCGCTCGAGCAGTGAGATGAACGGGTCCCCGGCGATCTGTTCGGAGAACCGGGTGCAGCGCGCACACAACACACACCGCTCCCGGTCCAACAGCACCTGGCTGGACAGGTTGATCGGTTTGGGGAACGTACGTTTGATGTCCTCGAACCGGGTTTCCACGCGGCCGTTGGACATGGCCTGGTTCTGCAGCGGGCACTCGCCGCCCTTGTCGCACACCGGGCAGTCCAGCGGATGGTTGATCAGCAGCAGCTCCATCACCCCGTGCTGCGCCTTGTCGGCGGCCTCGGAGGTGAACTGCGTACGCACCACCATGCCGTCGGTCGCCACGGTGGTGCAACTCGCCATCGGCTTGCGCTGGCCCTCCACCTCGACCAGACACTGCCGGCAGGCCCCGACCGGATCCAGCAGCGGGTGATCACAGAACCGGGGGATCTGCACGCCCATCAACTCGGCGGCGCGAATCACCAAGGTGCCCTTGGGCACCGCCACGTCGACGTCGTCGATGACGAGGTTGACCATCTCCACCGTGGGCGGAGGCATCGGTGCATCTGTATCTACGGTCTGCGTCATCAGGCGCCCACTCCCGTCTTCCCGCGAGCAGACGCAAACGTCCCGATCCCGTCGGCGTGTCGGGTGATTTTGTGTCTGCTCGCGCAGGGAACCATCACGCTCCCACTCCTTCCGGTGCGGCCAGCATCGAGGCATAGGGGTCGAAGGGGCAGGTCGTGCCCAGGTGCGCCTCGTATTCGGAACGGAAGTGCTTGATCGAGGAGATGATCGGTGATGCGGCACCATCGCCCAACGCGCAGAACGACTTTCCGAAGATCGTGTCGGAGATGTCGAGCAGCTTGCCGATGTCTTCCTCGGTGCCGCGACCGGTCTCGAGTCGCTCATAGATCTGGCTGAGCCAGTAGGTGCCCTCCCGGCAGGGCGTGCATTTGCCGCACGATTCGTGGGCGTAGAACTGGGTCCAGCGGCGCACCGCCCGCACCACACAGGTGGTCTCGTCGAAGATCTGCAATGCCTTGGTGCCCAGCATCGAGCCGACCGACGCCATGCCCTCGTAGTCCAGTGGCACGTCCAGGTGCTCGGCGGTCAGCAGCGGGGTCGACGACCCACCCGGCGTCCAGAACTTCAGCTCGTGTCCGGCGCGCACCCCGCCGGCGTAGTCGAGCAACTCGCGCAGCGTGATACCCAGCGGTGCCTCGTACTGCCCAGGATTGGTGACATGCCCGGACAGCGAATACAGCGTGAAGCCAGGCGACTTCTCCGAGCCCATCGCCTTGAACCAGTCCACCCCGTTCAGCAAGATCGGCGGGACGCTGGCGATCGATTCGACGTTGTTGACCACCGTCGGGCAGGCGTAGAGCCCGGCAACCGCGGGAAACGGCGGGCGCAGGCGGGGTTGACCGCGCCGGCCCTCCAGCGAGTCCAGCAGGGCGGTTTCCTCGCCGCAGATGTAGGCACCGGCGCCGGCGTGCACGATCAGGTCCAGGTCGAATCCCGAACCCTGGATATCGGTGCCCAGATACCCGGCCCGGTAGGCCTCGGCCACAGCGGCCTGCAATCGGCGTAGCACCGGTACGACCTCACCGCGTACGTAGATGAACGCGTGCCGGGCGCGGATCGCGTACGCGGCGATGATCGCACCTTCGACCAGAAAGTGCGGCGTGGTGAGCATCAGCGGAATGTCTTTGCACGTACCGGGTTCCGACTCGTCGGCGTTGATCACCAGGAACTTGGGTTTGGCACCGGCTCCGGTCGCGTCCTGGGGGATGAACGACCACTTGGTGCCGGTGGGGAACCCCGCGCCCCCGCGGCCGCGCAACCCGGATTCCTTGACGGTGGCGATGACGTCGTCGGGCTTCATGTCCAGCGCGGTGCGCAAGGCCCGGTACCCGTCGTGGCGCAGGTACGTCGCCAGGGTCCACGGCTCGGGTTCGTCCCAGAACCGGCTCAGAACCGGCGTCAGCGGAGTGGCGGGCGTCATTGAGCCTCGCTTTCTCCGGGCGGCGGCGCCGACATGTCGAGTTCACGGGCCACCCGGAGGCCGGCCAGCGTGGCATCACCCGGCTCGCCGCCGACGGAGCCGTCCTGATCCGAGAGCCCGGCGAGGGTGCGCGCGGTGTCCCGGAACGGGCACACCCGGTTTCCGCGGGTTGCCCGCGGCTGCTCGCCGGTCCGGATATCGTCGACGAGTTGGCTTGCGCTGGTGGGTGTTTGGTTGTCGAAGAACTCCCAGTTCACCATGATCACCGGCGCGTAGTCGCAGGCCGCGTTGCATTCGATGTGCTCGAGGGTGATCCGCCCGTCGTGGGTGGTGTCCCCGGCGTGGATGCCGAGTTCGGTTTCCAGTGCGTCCAGGATGGCGTCGCCGCCCATGATCGCGCAGAGCGTGTTGGTGCACACGCCGACCAGATAGTCACCGGTCGGGGTGCGCCGGTACATGGAGTAGAAGGTCGCCACGGCCGCCACTTCGGCTTCGGTCAGTCCGAGTTCGCCTGCGCAGAAGGAGATTCCGGCGGTCGTGAGGTAGCCGTCTTCGGCCTGGACCAGGTGCAGCAGCGGTAACAGTGCGGAGCGCGGCTGCGGGTAGCGGGCGATGATCGTGGCGGCGTCCGCGGCGAGCCGGGTGCGGACGTCGGCGGGGTAGTCGGCGGTCCCGCCGATGGGCGGCCCCGGCTCGTCGGGCCGTGGGCCCAGTACCAAATCGATTGTCATCGGCGGCCTCTCACCTGTCCACACCTCCCATGACGGGGTCGATGGAGGCGACGGCGGCGATGACGTCGGCGACCATGCCGCCTTCGCACATCGCAGCCACCGCTTGCAGATTGGTGAACGATGGGTCGCGGTAATGCACCCGATACGGGCGGGTGCCGCCGCCGGACACCATGTGCACCCCCAACTCCCCGCGCGGGGATTCCACCGCGATGTACACCTGCCCGGCGGGCACCCGGAAGCCTTCGGTGACCAGTTTGAAGTTGTGGATCAGCCCTTCCATGGAGGTGCCCATGATCTTGGCGATGTGGGCGGGGGAGTTCCCCAGGCCATCGGGGCCGAGCTGCAGATCGGCGGGCCAGGCTAGCTTCTTGTCGCTGATCATCACCGGACCAGGCTCCAGACGCTCCAGACACTGCGTGACGATCTTCAGCGATTGGTGCATTTCGCCGACCCGGATCAGATACCGGCCGTAACAGTCCGCGCCGGTGTCGGTGACGACGTCGAAATCGTAGGTCTCATAGCCGCAATAGGGTTGGGTCTTACGCAGATCGTGCGGCAACCCAGTGGAGCGCAGCACCGGTCCGGTCATCCCCAGTGCCATGCAGCCGGTCAGATCGAGATAGCCGATGCCCTGGGTGCGGGCCTTCCAGATGTAGTTCTGGGTGAGCAGGTCTTCGAGCTCGCGCAACCGCCCCGGCAAGATCTTGAGCAGATCGAGCACGCGTTGGGGGCCGTCGTCGGGCAGGTCGGCGGCCAGCCCACCCGGGCGGATATAGGCGTTGTTCATCCGCAACCCGGTGATCGCCTCGAACATGCTCAGGATCAGCTCGCGCTCGCGGAAGCCGAAGAACATCGGGGTCATCGCCCCCAACTCCATCCCGCCGGTGGCCAACGCCACCAAATGACTGGAGATCCGGTTGAGTTCCATCAACATCACCCGCACCACACTGGCCCGGTCGGGAATCTGATCGGTGATACCCAACAGCTGTTCCACCCCGAGGCAGTAGGCGGTCTCGTTGAAAAACGGGGACAGATAATCCATCCGGGTCACAAACGTCACACCCTGCGTCCAGGTGCGATACTTCAGATTCTTCTCAATCCCGGTATGCAAATACCCGATCCCACACCGCGCCTCGGTGACC
>JAEZIA010000360.1 GCA_023416315.1 Actinomycetes bacterium | reverse complement strand
TCACCCGCTCGTCGACGTTGTAGCAGCCCGGCCGAATCTCATCGAGACCCTGCGGCTCCAGGCCGTACTCCTCCTTCGGCCGACCCGCCACCGCATTGAGCGCCACGTTCGGGATCACGATGTCGCGAAACTGCCAGGAATCCGAACCATCCGGGTTGTGCACCAGACGAGGAGCCTCGTCGATGTACTTCTTCGACAAGTGGTTTTTGAACATGTCGGGCGGCTCGACGATGTGGTCGTCCACGCTGACCAGGATCATGTCCTCTTGGTTCATCTGAATCCCTTTCCTGTACTGCGCTGTTCGTGCGTTATCTGTCAGACACCGGCGGGCGTGAAGACCGGTATGATGAAACCGTCGTCGTCGTGCCGGAAATCGACCGTGAGTTCCATGCCGGCCTGTAAGTCACCCGGAGGGCAATTCTCGATCGCGGTCATTACGCGCGGCCCTTCGGCGAGATCGACCATGGCGACGACGTAGGGCACCCGCGAGTCGAACGGCGCGGCGTTCTGGTGCACCACCGTCCAGGTGTAGAGCGTGGCGCGACCGCTCGCGGGGACGGAAGTCACGTCCTCACTCCAACAGTGTGGACAGAACGGCCTGGGGTACAACGAGTTTCGGTGACAGGCACCGCATGCGTTGATGCTGAGAGTGTGGTCTTGGACTGCCGCCCACCAAGCCTCGCTGTCGACGTCGGCCGTCGGGCGATCCGGGGCGCTCATCAGTTCCTCCCCAGGATCATCGTCGCGCTGTGAGTGAAGAACCCACCCATCGCGTGCACGCAGGCAAGGCGGGCGTTCTCCACCTGACGTTCGCCACATTCACCACGCAACTGCCGGACCGCTTCCACCATCAAGAACATGCCCCTCATACCGGGGTGGCACGAGGCGAGGCCGCCGCCGTCGGTGTTGGTGGGCAGTGATCCGCCGGGACGTAGAGCGCCGGATTCGATGAACTTCCCACCGTCGCCCTTGGGGCAGAACCCCAGGTCCTCGACCGTGAGGAGCACCGTGGAGGTGAACGAGTCATACAGCTGACAGACGTCGATATCGGCAGGCGTGACGCCGGCCTGAGCGAAGGCCCGCGGCCCCGAGACCGCCGCTGCCGACGTGGTGAAGTCACCCCATTCACTCATGCTGACGTGAGACGCGGCGTCTGCGGCACCGAGAATCCAAATCGGCTCGGTCGCACAACTGCGCGCAACCCGTTCACTCGCCAGCACCACCGCGCCGCCACCATCGGTACGAAGGCAGACGTGCTTGGCCGTGAAGGGGTCTGCAAGCATCGGCGCCGCCGCGACTTCCGCGGCGGTGATTCGCTCGCGATCGAAGGCGTTCTCATTCATCGCCGCCCACTCGTGCGCGGCGACAGCGACCTCGGCGAGCTGATCGACGGTGGTGCCGTACTCAATCATGTGCCGGCGAGCGGCCATCGCATATTTCGCGATGAGCGTGGCTCCGTATGGGGACTCGTACTGCATGGCGCCGGCGGTGCTCATCGCGGCGGTCGACCCGCGTATGCGGCGTTTGACGTCCGAGCGAGCGGTGGATCCGTAGGTCAGCAGCGCCACGTCGATCTCGCCAGTCGCGATCGCCGCGGCGGCGTGACGGGCCATCACCTCCCACGAGGATCCACCGGTGTTCGTCGCCTCGACCCATGTCGGCCGCAACCCCAGATACTCGCTGACCTCGACCGGAGGCAGCAGGGTGCCGTGGCCCCCGAATCCGTCGATGTCATCCTTCGTGAGGCCGGCGTCGACGATGGCGCGGCGTGCGGACTGCGCCATCAGCGCCATCGCGGTCTTATCGGGCACCCGGCCGCAATCCGACAGGGCGGCCCCCACGATCGCTACCCGGCTCGATGGCATAGCCCATGTTAAACACATCGATAACGACGTTTACGAATAGCCGAAAATACTGGTTCTCGTCGGGCTAACGTGTGATCGTGCAGGGATCGATGCGACAGACGTTGCGCACTGAGGGTCTGGTGCTGTGCTTGGCCCTGATCAACTCCCGCACTCCCGACGTTCCCGCGATCGCCGCCGCTGCCGGCTACGATGCTGTCTACGTCGACCTCGAACACACCTCGACGTCGTTGGAGACGGCAGGCATGCTCTGCGCCAGCGCGATTGGCGCAGGCATCGCCGGGTTGGTACGGGTGCCGTCACAGGACCCCAGCCTGATCGCCCGCGTTCTCGACAATGGCGCGACTGGAATCATTGTGCCGCACGTCAATTCGGCCGTCGAGGCGCAAGCGATCGTCGACGCCTCGCGATTTCCGCCGGTGGGTCATCGGTCGATCTCGGGACCCAATGCGCTCGGTGGGTACGGACCACTGTCGCCGACCGAACTAACCGCGGTGCTCGAGAGCCGTACGGTGGTCGCGGTGATGATCGAGACGCCGCAAGCGGTCGAGCATGTCGACGCGATCGCGGCCGTGGCGGGCATCGACATGCTCCTGATCGGACCGAGTGACCTCACCGCCGAGATGGGAATCCATGGCGAGTATGAGAATGCTCATTTTCATAATGCGGTACAGTCTGTTTCGGCGGCCTGTCGTACCCACGGCGTGGCGCTCGGAGTGGCCGGCATCAAGTCGCTCGACCTGCTGGAGCGTTTCGTGGACCTCGGTCTGCGCTTCATCTCCGCTGGTACGGACGTCGGGATGATGACCGAAGCAGCCACGGCGCGCGCTCGAGCTCTCCGTGGGCTCCAGGGTCGCACGAACCGTTGATGCTGAACACTGTGCGCCACAGGAGGACGGATGCCCACTGCGATCTACCGAGACCGAGTCACAGATCCGATGGCGTGGACCGGTGCCGACTTCACCAGCAAGGAAGACTTCTGCTTCGACCTGTCCTCACGCAATGTGGCGGCGCTGGAGTCGATCCTGGCCAAGACCGCGCACAAGGACCGCGACGACATCACCGCCGACGACGTGCGACACCCCGATCTCGATGATGACCTGGCGCGGCTGTACCACGACTTGATGTTCGGTAAGGGTCTGGCATGTGTCCGCGGTTTCCCGGTCGAGCAGCACTCGATCGAGGACCTGGAACGCATCTATTGGGCATTCTGCTGGCATCTCGGCTATCCGGTGTCCAACAATTCATTCGGGCATCGACTGGTGCGCGTGCAAGAGGAGATTCTGCCGGGCGGCGTGCAGCCCGCGCGAGGAACCAAATCCAGTGCCGAGTTGGCCATGCACAACGATGCTGCCGATATCTTGTCGTTGCTGTGTGTGTACCCGGCGCTGTCAGGCGGCGAGAGCCAGTTCGCCAGTGGACCCGCCGCGCATAACCGGATCCTCGCCGAGCGGCCCGATCTGCTGGAGGTGCTCTACCGGGGCTTCCCGCATCATCGGCGCAGTGAGCAACCGGACGATCAACCAGACGTGACGCCGTACGACGTGCCCGTCTTCTCCCAGATCGACGGCCGGATTTGCATCAACTTCACTTACAGCAGCATCCTGCCTGCGATGAAGACCCTCGGTCGTGAGTTCACGCCCATCGAGGAGGAAGCCATCGAACTGCTGCGCAACGTGTTGGTCGAGCAACAGGTCGAGTTTCGGCTGGAGTCGGGTGAAGCGGCGGTTGCCAACAACTTCGCGATGTGCCATTCCCGGTCGAACTTCGTCAGCGCCAACGACCCGAAGAGGGCGCGCTGTTTCCTGCGGGCCTGGATGGAGGTACCCCGCCAGGACCGCCGATTGCCCCTCGGTCGCGAATACTTCCACATGGAAAACAAGGACCTGCGGCTCGGATACGACGTCGTCGAGGGTCGTGACGGCACCATCGCGCGTAATGATTACAAGAACGTCGATGCCGCGCTGGCCGAAATGTTCAAAGCGGCGCAGGCAAAGCCCAAGCCGAAGTCGTGAGCGGACTGCCGCGTCCACGCCTGGTCTTCGAGCGGTGGACGGATCCGGTAGCGGGGGAGGTCCTCGACGGGGCTGATATCGATGTCCTGCGTCTCGACTTGACGGCGCCCGCTGAACAAGGTTGGGGCACGCTGGAATCCGCGCATGGATATCAGGTCGCCACGCGTACCGACGTCGCCGGGCATGCCGGTGGAGCGCAGTGGCTCGCCGGGGCGGATCTGGTACGGCGCTGCGAGAATCTGCTCGCGGTCTGTTCTGCCGGTGCGGGTTACGACGTGATCGACGTCGAGGCGTGTACCAGGGCTGGAGTCGCGGTGTGCAACAACTCGGGTCCCGGTGCTGAGGCTGTCGCCGAACACGCATTGGGATTCATGCTCGATCTCGCCAAGAAAATCACCGTTGCCGACCGGGCGCTGCGCAGTGGCCCACTGCACGATCGGCTGACGCTGCGGGGGAGTCAGCTGCTCGGTAAGACTCTCGGCGTGATCGGTCTCGGTGCGATTGGCGGCCGTCTGGTCGAGTTGTGCGCGCCGTTCCGTATGGAGGTGCTGGTCTTCGACCCCTACCTCGACGAGATGGCCGCACAGGCCCGCGGGGTGCACCGAGTTGCGTTGAGCCAGTTGCTCGAACGCTCAGACTTTGTGCAGGTGACGTGCCCGCTCACCCGCGAGACCGAAGGTTTGATCGGCGCCGCTGAGTTCGCCGCGATGAAGCCCACCGCCTACTTCATCACGACGGCGCGAGGCCCGGTACACGATGAGGAGGCGCTGTACAACGCCCTCGTTCAGGGCAGCATTGCCGGGGCCGGACTGGACGTGTTCCACCAGGAGCCGCCCCGCGAGGACAATCCACTGCTGGGGCTCGCCAACGTTGTCGCCACTCCGCACACTGCGGGTATCACAGTGGAGGCTGCCCGGGACATCGCGCTCGCGACCGCCGCGCAGTGGCAAGTCATCTTCGCCGGCGGGGTGCCCCCGCGGTTGTTGAACCCCGAAGTGTGGCCGCGGTATTGCGATCGGTTCGAAGCGATCCTCGGCACTCGTCCGGGGGCGGAGACGGCCATGGCCGAGAGAGGGGTATAGCCGCGTGGGCACGTACCACACCATCGAGTTCGAGGTGCGAGGTCATACCGCGTGCGTGACACTCAACCGGCCCGAGGTACTCAACGCGATCGACGACGAGATGATCGCCGAACTTGCCGAGGTCTATACGGAGATCGAACGCTCACAAGACATCTGGACCGTGATCATCACCGGTGCCGGACGCGCGCTGTGTGTGGGTGCCGATGTCAACAAGGCAGCCGACCACGACATGGAGAACGCGGCGGGCATTGACAACCAGGGCGAGCCGATCCTGAGCTCGATGCGACAGTGGGACGCGCCGCAGGAAGCCACGCCGCCGTGGCTGCAGATGACGAAACCGATCATCTGTGCGGTCAACGGAATTGCGTGTGGTGCCGGCATGGATCTGGTGACCACCGCCGACATCACGATCGCCTCGGAGCGTGCCTCGCTGATGGATCCGCATGTCAGCATCGGCGTGGCATCGGGGCGGGAGGCGGTCCGGCTGGCTCGCATACTTCCGCTGCCCGTAGCGATGCGCCTGGTGCTCATGGGTAAGCACGAGCGCCTCGATGCCCAGCGCGCCTACGACCTGGGCGTCTTTACCGAGATCGTCCCACACGACGACCTGATGCGGCGCGCCTGGGAGATCGCCGATGTCATCAACTCGAATGCGCCCCTTGCGGTTCGGGGCTCCCGCATGGCAGTTCGTAAGGGCTTGACGCTACCGATCTATGAGGCCGAACTCCTCGCCGAGAACTACCGTATGAAGGTCGCGCTGACCAAGGATGCGGTCGAAGGGCCACGAGCGTTCCTCGAGAAGCGGCCACCGGAGTGGAAGGCGATCTAAGCCGGAAACGAGCGTGCGCAGGCAGGTAGATCGCGCGTTCTCGCGGCAGGCGAGTATCCTCGGCAGTTATGGCTGCAAAGAACCAGGTGGACGTCGAGGACGGACTCGAAGTGGTCGACGCGGAAATCGAGATGCCGGCCTCGTGGCAGCAGCGCACGATCGAGCGCCGACTGAGCTCCGCGAGAGCCCGCGCTCTCGCGCGGAGTTCCCGATTCCTGGCGACAGCTCTCGAGCTGGTCGAGGAATCCGGGCGCGCCGATTTCACGATCCAGACCCTTATCGACCGGTCGAACTTGAGCCTTCGGGCGTTCTACCAGCACTTCGCAGGCAAGGAAGAGTTGCTGCTGGCGCTGTATGAGAACGTCACAAGCCAGTTCACCGAGGGCATTCGGCACGAAGTTGCCGCAGCCGAGGGCCCGATGGAGCAGTTGGAGGCATTCTGCCGGGGGTTCCTTTCCCGCGCGGAGTCATCTGAGAAGCTGGGCGGCCGCGTGATGACGATCTACAACCTCAGCCTCGAAATCGAACGGCCTGCCGACTTCGCCAAGATCTGGGAACCGCACCAGAAGCTGCTCACGAAGATCATCACCTCCTGCTCCCGGGCCGGCTTGATCCGTAACGATCTGACTCCCGCACAGCTGACGACGCTGCTGAACTCGACACTCACCGCGCTCGCCCAGATCGGGGTCTTCCACCTCGGCGTCAAGGGCGCCGAACTGTCCGAAGATCAGCTGTGGGCGTGGTGCCGCCAGGCGCTGATGCCGCCGGAAGACGCGAAACCCCGAGCGGCGCGGACGAAATCGCCGAGCCGCACGACCGGCGTGCGCCGCGCGAAACAGTCAACGGGGTAGCCCAAGGCCACGTTGGGCGATGATCGTGCGCTGGACCTCGCTGGTGCCCGCGTAGATCGTCGTCCCGAGCGCGAATCGCATCGTGTGGTCGAATCGGCCGTCCTCCGGCGCGGTCGGCTCGAAATAGCTCCGCAGAGCGTCGGGTCCGACCAGTTCGACGATGTCCTGGCTGGCGCGCTGCAACGCCTCGGTGCTGAAGACTTTGGACATCGGTCCTTCGGCCACCGGGACGAGCCCTTGCTCGGCCATCCACACGCAGCGGCGTTGCAGCAGTGTCGATACTTCGAGCTCCATCGCGACGCGGGCGATGCGGCGGCGTACGTCGGCGTCCTTGATGCGCGGTCGGCCGTCCGCCGACGACTCGGCCTGCGCCCACCGCTGCGCGTGGTGCAGGAGGCGCTCGAGGTGAGGGCCCCAGCCTGAGGCGTGTTCGTCCTGCAACGACAGGCCAAGAACCTGCCAGCCGCCGTCGACCTCGCCGATACGCCACTCGTCGCCGATCGTCACATTGCTGTAGAACGTGATGTTGGTGCGCTCACCCGACAGCGTCCACACCGCCTGCGCCTCGAATCCGGGCGTGGCGGTCGGCACCAGAAACATGGTGAGGCCCTGGTGTTTTGGCGTGTCAGGATTGGTTCGTGCCAGCAAGAAGATGTAGTCGGCGATGTGGCCGTTCGTGGTGAACATCTTCGATCCGTTGATCACCCAGTTATCGCCGTCGCGGACCGCCCTCGTCGCCGCTGCGGCGACATCGGAACCGCACTCGGGTTCGGTGAAGCCCAGCGCGATCGTGATGTCACCACCCAGGGCTCCCGCGAGGATCCGCTCCTGCATGGCGGGCGTGCCGATCTGGCGGATGATGGAGGACACCATCCGGGTGGTCTCCGAAAGATAGACCGGTGCGTCGTACCGCATCATCAGTTCGTTGAGGACCTGTTCATCCCAGGCATCGCGGTTTTGACCACCGAACTGCTCGGGCCAACTCGGGGCGAACAGGCGCTTGTCGACCAGTCCGCGGGCGAAGTCGTCGTCATGCGCGACACCGCTGCGATACACCTTCTCCTCGAACTCCGGCGTGAGCACACACTCGAGGTGGGTGCGGACTTCCTCGCGGAAGGCCTCGGTCTTCGGGTCGAGCTGAAAGTGCATAAACCATCCGATCTGGGACTGCTACTCTCCGAAATGAGAACAATCATATTCGCATGGGACGGGACCGATCTCGTGGACTTGACTCTTTCTTCCGAACAACGACAGCTCGTGGCGTCCTTCGCGTCCCTGTACGCACGAGAATCGTCATCGGAGCGCGTCCGCGCCGCCGAACCTCTCGGCTTCGATCCCGCCCTGTGGCGAGCCCTGAGGGACACCGGGGTCATCGACATGGCGGTCGGCGAGCAGGCCGGCGGATGGGGAGCGTCCGTTGCCGAATTGGCGCTGACCGCTGAGCAGTTCGGCAGGGCTGCGGCGTCGGCGCCGGTCATCGAGGCACAGGTTGCCGCGCGGCTTCTGGCCATGTGCGGCGAGTCGGGGGCCGAGCTGCTCGGCGACGCCCTGGGAAGTGATCGGCTCCTCACCTTCGCACCGCGGTCGTACACCGGGACCATTCTCGAGATGGTGCCCGGCGGCATGGTCGCCGACGTCGTGATCGCCCTCCTCGACGGGCGCCTCTTGGCAGTTCCGGTCAGCGGTGAGCGGTCGATGATCGAGAATCTTGGTTCGATGCCGGTCGCGGACATCGACGTCGGCGAGGATGCTCGGGTGCTGGCCGACGGGCCTCGCGCCGTCGAATTGTATTCGGATGCCCTCGATGTCTGGCTGACGCTCACCGCGGCGGCGCTGTCCGGAGCCGCGGCCAGAGCCGTCGAGATGGGCGTCGAATATGCCAAGCAGCGGCACGCATTCGGGGTCGCGATAGGAACGTTTCAAGCGGTCTCGCATCCCCTGGCCGACAGCGCCACCGCGGCCGACGGAGCACGCTTGCTCGCGCTCGAGGCGGCGTGTGCGTTCGCCGACGAGCCGCAGCGAAGCACCGAGTTGGCGGCGATGGCGTTCGCGTTCGCCTACGAGTCGGCACGAGACGCAACCCGGCGGAGTTTGCACATCCACGGCGGATACGGCTTCGGGATGGAAGGGGACATCCAGCTCTATTACCGCCGAGTTCGGGGTTGGGCGCTGGTCTACGGTGAGCCGAACGCCGCACTCGACCGCGTGGCGGATGCCCGCTACGGAGCCGTTGCCGGCTGAACCGGCCGCGGTGGGTTCACCCCTGTGCTCGCACCTGGTCCTTGACGGCGAGGACCACCGGGGGAGCTTCGCGCCAGTCCGGCACGCCGTTCTCCGGACCCGCGGTCATCCGGCCGTCCTCTCGGACTTGGCCCCAATGTGAATGATTGAGCTGGTGCAGCGTGAAGCAGGACTGCAGGGAGTTGTAGAAGCCCATGTTGTCGACCGTCTGGTTGACGGACTCTTTGATGAGTAACGCCGCCATCGTGGGCACCTCGGCGATACGCCGTGCCATGTCGAGGGTGCGGTCCGCCAACTCGTCTCGGGCGAATACCTTGCTGACCATCCCGAGCCGATGAGCCTCGTGGATGTCGATGGCGTCGCCGGTCAGCATGAGCTCTTTGGCCTTGCGCGGCCCGAATTCCCAGGGGTGTCCGAAGTACTCCATGCCGCACATTCCCAGACGGGTTCCGACCACATCGGCGAACCGCACGTCCTCGCTACCGACGATCAGGTCGCACGCCCACATCAACATGAGACCGGCGGAGAACACGTCACCGTGTACCTGAGCAATGGTGATCTTGCGGAGGTTTCGCCACCGCAGGGTGTTCTGGAAGAAGTAATGCCATTCCTGCAGCATGCACATCTCCGCCCCCTGGCGGGTACCGCCGTTGATCCGCACCGTCGGATGCTGGTCGGGCCCTGGCCGGAACTCGGCGGCGGCCTGTTTGGACCCGATGTCGTGCCCGGAGGAGAACATTTTTCCCTCGCCGGCCAAGATCACCACGCGGACGTTATCGTCGGCCTCCGCGGCGCCGAACGCCTCGCCGAGCTCGACGAGCATGCCGCGGTTCTGCGCATTGCGTTGTTCGGGACGGTTGAGCGAGATGCGCACGATGGTGCCGTCGTCGTAGGTCTGCCATGTGAGGAACCGGTAATCGCTCACTTCTCTCCCTCTACCTCGTGTGGTAATCATGTTATCGA